>NZ_JBLXXQ010000010.1:0-38812 GCF_048512965.1 Rothia sp. P5764
TTTTTTGTTTTGTGCTTGTTTGTTTGCGTCCACTGTATGGTTTTGAAATAATAACCCCTGGTTATTCAGCGAGGGAGTCTAGAGCTAACGCTCTAGACTCCCTCGCTTTTTCATGCCCCAAATTCCTGCCTGCTCAAAAAATAAGGTAAAACACCGCACATCTGGCCGATCATAAAGTTCCCTCCACCGCCTACTCTGCGCCCAAAGGGTTACTTCTTCTGAAGGCTACTGCTGGTTCTCTGTGCCCCTAGAAACAGAAGAAGAGCCACATAGTGTAGAAAAGTCGGTAACCAAGGGTGCAGGCTAGAAACCTCTGGTTCCCCCATAAAGGGCAAGCATGAATGTCTATTTTTACGCACTAAAGATAATCTGGTAGGCCAGGAAGAACATGAGTGCCGCAATACCGGCATCGAGTACACGCCAGGCCTTAGGGTTAGCAAAGACGGAGCGAAGAAAGCGGCTACAGGAGGCTAAGAAGGTGAACCAGAGGACGCTCCCCGCGACAGCTCCGGCATAGAAGAACCAGCGGCTATCTCCCTGCTGGGCCGCAAGACCACCGATAAATACAATGGTGTCGAGGTAGGTGTGAGGGTTAAGGTAGGTCATGGCAGCAGCAAGTAGCAGAGCCTTGGCCAGGGTCTGCGGACCTGATTCCTTGCTCGTGACTGTCAGCACAGAAGGGCATAGAGCCCGCCGAGCAGCGAAAAGGCCATAGACAACTAGGAAGAGCCCACCACCCCAGCGTAGAACTTCAAGAACCCATACGGCAGAATCAGCCAGGGCACCCATACCAAGAACGCCCAGCCCAATGAGCAGGGCATCAGAGAAAATGCAGAACAGGGCGATAGGCCAGATAAAACGGCCAATAATACCCTGCTTGAGGATATAGGCATTCTGCGCCCCAATAGCCACAATGAGAGAGAGGGACGTCCCCAATCCCATAAGCACGGGTGCTAAAAAATTTGCTGCTACCACGCAACCCATCGTAGGTGACCTCAACCAATAATGCCATCTAATGAAAATTAAATAGCATAAGATTTACTTATGATACGTTTTACTACCGACCAGCTACAAACCTTTGTCACCGTCATTGAATATGGGACCTTTGAGGCCGCCGCAGACATTCTTGGGGTCAGTGCTTCTGCTATTTCACAGCGTGTGAAAGCTATGGAACAGCTCGCCGGTAAAGTCCTTCTCAAGCGAACTAACCCTGTTGTTGCTACCGAGGCGGGCCAGAGCGTTTTGCGGGTGGCGCGCCAGAGCGAGTTCCTGCATACCGAAATGATGCGTGAACTCGGTGGCGCTGAAGGTTCCCAGAGCGTAGCTGTGGCTGTCAATGCAGACTCTTTAGCTACCTGGTTTCTCAGTGCGGTGGGGGAGCTGGCTACCGAGGATCGGATCTTTTGCGACGTTCGCCGGGAAGCTGAATATCACTCATCTGCCCTCTTGCGTTCTGGTGAGGTAATGGCAGCGCTTACCTCCAACCCGGAACCCATCCCAGGGTGTGCCGTCGAGCGGCTCGGGGTGCTGCGCTACCGGGTAGTGGCTTCGCGCGCCTATATTGACCGTCATTTCCCGGATTACCCGGCAGTTACTGTAGAACAGTTGGGCCTTGCCCCTCTTGTGGAATTTGATCGTAAGGATTTTGGCCTTGCTTCGGCGCAAGAACTGCTCCTTGACCGGTTTGGATTGGGGCGGCAGGAATTACTTACCCCTCCTGTTATCTACCTGCCCAGCTCCCCGGACTATGTTAGAGCTGTGCTTTCGGGTATGGCCTGGGGGATCATTCCGGAGGTTCAGTGTGTTCGTGAGCTGGAGAATGGTGAGCTGGTGGAGCTGGCTGCAGAGCCGGTTGATGTGCCCCTCTATTGGCAGCACTGGAAGATTAGTTCACCTGTCTTGGAGAGATTAGGTGAGCGCGTGTATTCTGCGGCTTCTCGGGAGGGTGTTCTGAGGTAGAAGTGCTGCTGTAAAAAATTTTCTGTCTAAAGCAGTCGGTGGCTTTGTATTCCTAAAACTTTACATGTAAAGTAAATGGTGTTGAAAGAAAACACCTAGACAAGGAGAAAATCATGGCAGAACTGACTACCGGCACATGGAACTACGATGCAACCCATTCAGAAGTCGGTTTCACCGTCCGCCACGCAGGTATCACCAAGGTGCGCGGCAGCTTTAGCCAGGTTGAAGCAGAGCTCACCATCGCTGAAAACATTGCAGAATCAACCGTAGAAGCTACCGTAGGCATGGACTCCGTTAGCACCGGTAACGCAGACCGCGACGGCCACCTGCGCGGCGCTGACTTCTTCGACGCAGAAAACCACCCCGAGATGATCTTCACCTCCACTTCCTTTGAGCTTGACGGTCAAGACCTCACCATCGCTGGCAATCTCACCATCAAGGGTGAGACCCGCCCTGTCACCTTCACCGGCGAATTCACCGGTGCCGTTGTTGACGCCTTCGGTGCCACCCGCGCTGGTGCTTCGGTAACCACCACCATCTCCCGCAAGGACTTCGGTATTACCTGGAACGCCGCTGTAGAAGCTGGCGGAGTGCTTGTTTCCGATAAGGTGGTCATCAACCTGGATGTCGCCTTCATCGCCCCCGAGTCCTAAAGACTCCCGGCGCAAGAGCGTCGACGAGAACACTGTGTGTCATGTGGTCCTGCCCTCTGCTACCGTAAGGTAGCGGAGAGCAGGCCTTTTAGTATGCACAGAAAAACTCCGCCCCGCCCTCTCAGGGCAGAAACGGAGTTCTTCTAAACCTGTTTTCTAAGCCAGGCGCTAAGAGCCGGTTACAGCCTGCCATGCAAAATAAAGAGCGATAGCGGCTACCACGCCAAAGAGCGCCCAACGCCGCAACTTAGTTTCAAATCGAGCAGCCCTTATATCGGGGCGCTCATCTAAGGGCTCGTTCGGGTCAACAGGGGCAAGATTAGCGGGATTCGTGACCTCAGGTTTCTTATCAGCCACGCTCAACCTAACGCCAGCGAGTCGTCATCATTAGGCCAATCATCATCAGCCCGATACCGATACCAATATTCCAGTTGCCGATACCCGGAACAGGGTACAGAGACTGGGTGATATAGAAAACGATAATCCACAGCACACCCAGAATAATCAGGGAGAACATAATCACCCGGTACCAGAGCGGCGTAGGTGAGGGAAACTCCTCATCGCTATACATAGACTCAGCGATGCGGCGAAGCTCCGCCTCTTCAAGATCCTCATCGCGGATTGACTTAGACTCAGCCACATTTCCTCCAGTAGGGGGTGCCCCAGCAGTTGACAATAAAGTACGGTCACAACGATTTTAGCTCTAGCACCATAAAAAGTTCTAACATTGTAACGGTACACCCCTTTCGACCTGCCGAGGTACAACCTTGACTTCAAAGTCAGCACCCCAAACGTCACCCCGCCCCCAAGCGGCAGCTCAAGGTACCCCGCTGCAACTGACACTCTCGGTCGTGGGTGAGCTCCTTATTACCCTCGGACTCATCTTGCTTCTCTTCGTGGCCTGGCAACTCTGGTGGACCAACCTGGCCGCCAACCGGATCCAGGGCGATACCGTCCAAGGGCTAATTCAAGAATTCAACCCGACCACACCAGACTCCGCCAAAACAGCAGAAATACCCGCCTACGACCCAGCCAACCCGACGCTCACCCTATCTCCCAGCTATGGACAAGCTTACGGAGTGGTCTATATCCCTAGGCTGGGTGCCGACTATACCCGCCCCCTGGCAGAGGGAGTAGGCAGCGACGTGCTCGACACTCTCGGACTAGGGCACTACCCCGAAAGCCAGGCGCTCGGGGCCTACGGAAACTTCGCCCTCGCAGGGCACCGGCAAACCAACGGTGCTGTTCTTGACCACATCGACCAACTCCAAACCGGAGACAACATCTATATCCGTACTGCCGAAGGCTACTACACCTACCGGGTCTACCAGTCACAGATCGTCCTCCCCAGCCAGGTAGAGGTTATAGCCCCCAACCCAGACCAGCTAGAAGCCCCCGTCGAAGAAGCCACCCGCCGCCTCCTCACCCTCACCAGCTGCCACCCGCGCTACGGCAGCACCGAACGCTACATCGTCCACGCAGAATTCGTCAGCTGGCAACCCAACCAGGCCGGACCCCCCTCCGAAATCGCCTCTGTTGCCGGCTCCTAAAAACTGACCCGAAAGACACACCACCATGTACGCCTGGATTTTCCGCCACCTGCCCGGCCCCCTCTGGGTCCGTATCATCACTGCCATCGCGCTCATCTGCTTGGCCGTTTACGGGCTCATGGAATACGTCTTCCCCTACCTTGCTCCTTACAGCCCCTTCGGCACCGAGGTGACCATAGGGAACTAACCCCCCACCCCGGCAGGCCAAAACCTGCCTGCGATAGAATCAAGGCAGCATCACGAAAGGGCGCACCATGACCAAAATCCTCGTTATCGATAACTACGACAGTTTTGTCTTCACCCTGGTCGGCTATATCCAGCAACTCGGTGCCGAAACCACCGTCATCCGCAACGACGAGCTCACCCTCGAACAAACCATCACCCTCGCCCAAGAGCACGACGGTCTACTTATCTCGCCCGGGCCCGGTGCCCCCGCAGATGCCGGAGTCATCATCGACACCATCACCTGGGCCGCCCAAGAACACAAACCCCTCCTTGGGGTCTGTCTGGGGCATCAAGCGATCGCAGAAGCCTTCGGCGGAGTTGTCAGCCACGCCCCCGAACTAATGCACGGCAAGACCTCCCAACTCGTCCACACCGGCCAGTCAGTCTTCAAAGGCCTACCCAGCTCCTTTACCGCTACCCGCTACCACTCCCTGGCTGTAGAACCCGATACCCTGCCGCAGGAACTCGAGGTTACCTCCAGTACCGATAAGGGAATCATCATGGGCCTACGCCACAAGCAAGCACCCATGCACGGTGTCCAGTTCCACCCCGAATCCGTGCTCACTGAAGGCGGCTACCTCATGCTGGGTAACTGGCTCGAAGAAGTAGGACTAGAAGGCGCCGCCGCCAAGGGAGCCGCCCTCTCACCCCTTATCGAAGGCAACGCCTAATACACCCAGCTCATATCAGTAAGCCTCCCTCCCCGCAACTGGGGAGGGAGGCTTCTTACTGATATAGACCCTCTGGCTTACTCTTTGTCCTTATTGCTACTACTAGTGCTAGGCGCAGGCCTTGGAGCTGCACTCGAAGAGCTAGGCGACGGTGACGCAGCAGGCTGAGTAGTTGCAGCAGGCTGGCTAGTTGCAGCAGCCGTAGGCGCAGGCGCAACCGTAGGTGCCGGAGCAACTGCAACACGGATAGTAATCGTTGAGCCCTGCTCCACCAGCGTGCCAGGCGCCGCACTCTGCGACACAACGGTACCCGCAGGCTGAGCAGACGTCGTGACGGTTTCAATGTTGGTGCTCAGAAGCGTATCGGCAGAAGTAAGAGCCGCAATAGCCGCATCCCTGCTCAAACCAACCAGGCTAGGAACCTCTACCTTGCCATTCGACAGAATAATATCAACGGTTGACCCAGCATCGGCCTGCGCACCAGACTCAGGAGTAACCCCAATAACCATGCCAGCAGGAATAGTCGGGCTATTGACTGTAGTTGTACGGCCAGGAACAAAGCCAGCGGCCGTCAGAGTCTCACGGACATACTGCTCACTCTGGCCCTCCAAATTACCGGGAATCATCAGAACCGAAGGACCAGAAGACACCGTAACCACAATCTCGGTACCTTCCTCAGCCTCAAGCCCGGTCACAGGAGAAGTCTTAATAACAGAACCCTTCGGGATACTGTCAGAATGCTCCTCCTCAAACTTAAGAACATAGTTGAGGTTGCGAAGCTGAGTCTCAGCTTCCTCCTTGGTCTGGCCCTGAACAGCCGGGATCACATGCGTAGGAACCTTATTGAGCTCAGCCTGGTAGTAGAGCACAGAGCCCACACCAAAGGCCGCAAGGAAGATAATTAGCAGAGTGGTAAGAGCCTTACCCCACGCACTCCTACGACGCTTCTTACGCGCCTTAAGGGCATCCTCGCCGTAGCCGTACCCGTACAGCTCCTCATCGGTGAACTCTTCTTGCGCTGAGTCAAAGAAGCTGCCAAGACCGGCTTCCTCCGTCTCACGCTTATGATCAGGCAGAGCAGCCGCGCTCGCAAGGGTAGTGCCCAGGCCAGCGGCACTAAAAGCGGCGGTAGCCTCGGTGGGGTCCTGGACATCAAACGGAACGGTTGCCCCATCGGTTGACTTGAGAGCTTCAGCAAATTCTGCGGCGCTCTGGTAGCGGTCCGCTGGATTCTTGCTCAGGCCCTTGAGAACAACCTGATCCAAAGCTGGCGAAATTTCCGCAGCATAGGTACTGGGAGGCTGAGGGGCTTCACTCAGGTGCTTACCCGCCAGCTCGACATTCGTGGGAGCATCAAAGGGTGAGCAGCCTGCAAGCATCTCATAGACCACACAGGCGGCAGAATAGACATCGCTACGGGCGTCAGCTGTCTGGCCGCGAGCCTGCTCAGGAGAGATATAACGTGCTGTACCCATGACGGTGTTAGCCTTAGTAATCGCGTCACTGGCCTCTTCAGCCGCGCGAGCGATACCGAAGTCCATCACCTTGATCTGGGAGGGCTCCCCAAGCTGCTTATCCTCATCGGTCTGCGGAAGAATCATCACATTAGCTGGCTTGATATCGCGGTGGATAATTCCGGCGCTGTGGCTGTACTCCAAAGCCTCCAGAATCTGCACACCGTAAGCAAGAGCCAGGGCCTGATCAACGTCACCGTTTGAGATTGCCTCATGCAGGGTTGTACCCTGAACAAGCTCCATCACCATAAAAGGAACTGATACTTGGCTACTTCCTGACTGGATATCAAAAGCCCCGGTATCGTACACGGCCACAATGGAGCGATGGTTGAGAGCTGCAACAGCCTCCGCTTCACGCTGGAAGCGAGCACGGAAAATAGCGTCCTGAGCGTGCTCAGTCCGCAGAACCTTCAGCGCAACCTTTCGACCCAGACGAGTATCAACCGCTTCGTAGACAGTTGCCATTGCGCCGGAGCCGATAACGGCCCCAACCTCGTAACGCTGATCGATAGTTTCAGGAACCTGCTGGTCCATGTAGTCACCTATCATTTCCGGTGGAATCTAGTTGCCGGTTCCGGTGTCACTCGATGAGTCTGACCCGGAATCGTTATTATCTGACGGGGCGCTGGTTGAAGCGCTCGGGGAAGCTGTGGTGCTGGCCGGGGCCTTAGCCACATAGACATCAACACTGCTGCCGACCTCAACGCGTGAGCTTGAGGTGGGGGAAGTGCGCAGCACGGTACCTTCCTGGGCGCTACTGCTCTCTTCAAAGTGAATCTGAACATTGACACCCAGGGTGGTAATCGCCGCGATTGCATCTTCCGAGTTTGTACCCTCCAGATTACTGGGTAGGGTCACAGATTTGGGCCCTGTAGAGTACTGAACGGTGATGGTTTCGCCCACTTTCACACTACCGGTTGGTGATACCGAGAGTACAGTATCAACCGCAGCGTCGGAGGTAACACCTGTGGTCCGTGTGGAGAACCCCATTCCTGCCAGCTGGTTGACTACCTCATCGAGGGCACGGCCTTCAAAGTCAGCAGAAGTGATTTCAACGCGGGTGTCTTGCTGAGTCGTTGTTTCGGTACCGGGGGTAGGCGAAGCGCTTACCGTAGACACCGTTCCCGACGCCGTTGGCTTGGGGGTATCGGTCACCTGAGGCTGGCTGTTGTTAAAGACCACAAACCAGACAACGCCCGCAATGAGCAGTAAGGCCAAAACCAAGGAGACCCAACCCCAGGGGTTCTTTTTCTTCTGCTCCACAGCCCGCGGTGGGTAGCCACCGGGTGGCAGGGGGGCGGCACTGGGAACACGGGCCGTTGTGGGCTCAGGCTCATAGCGGACACCAGAACCAAACCGTGCCGCCGCGGAGGTGACACTCGTGGGTGCAGTCATCACCTGTGTTGCTTGAGTATCAGCACCCTGAGGGAGGAAATGCCCTAGGGGCGGTACAGCCTTAACAGCCGCAGGAATATCCCGCCGTCTAATCGCATCAATGGCTGAGGCCAGAGCGGTGGCGGTTTCAGGGCGGTCGGCGGGGTCCTTAGAGAGCAGGCACATAATCAGTGCTGCCGCTGGTGCAGGTACGTCCTGCGGTAGCGGTGGCGGAGGATCGTTTACCTGGGCAAGAGCAATAGCAATCTGTGACTCGCCAGTAAAGGGGCGACGGCCCGCCAAGCACTCGTAGCCGATAATACCCAGGGAGTACATATCGGAAGACTGCGTAGCCTGCTGGCCGGTAGCCTGCTCAGGAGCGAGGTACTGGGCGGTGCCCATAACCTGGCCGGTTGCGGTCAGAGGTACCTGATCAGCCAGTCGGGCAATACCGAAGTCGGTAACCTTAACACGCTCATCGGGGGTGATAATCAGGTTGCCCGGTTTGACGTCACGGTGAACCAAGCCCTGCGCGTGGGCTGCGGCCAGAGCGCGGGCAGTCTGCGCCATGATGTTGAGGATACGGTCAGCCGGGAGCTGCTTATCGCGCTCAATAATGTTAGAAAGCGGTTCGCCCGGCACCAATTCCATGACCAGGTAGGCAGAGCCGTCTTCTTCGCCGTAGTCAAAGACGTTAGCGACACCGGGGTGATTGAGCAGGGCGGTGTGGCGCGCCTCGGCACGGAACCGCTCTAGGAAACCGGGATCGCCAGTATATTCCTCTTTCAGAATTTTAACGGCGACGGTGCGGCCTAGAACCTTATCGCGCGCCTTCCAGACCTCGCCCATACCGCCAATAGCGATACGCTCAGTCAGGGTGTAGCGACCACCGAGAGTCACATCTACCGAAGGCCTCACTTCTTTAACACCGCCTCAAAAAGTTGTTTACCTGCGGGAGCAGCAAGCTGCGCCCCTATTGTGACGTCTACACCTTCATAGACTACCGCGATAGCGACCTGCGGGTCGTCCGCCGGCGCGAAACCCGTGAACCAGGAATTATTTAAGCCGCTATCACCGATCTCAGCAGTTCCCGTTTTACCCGCAACCTTGACACCGTTCACGGAAGCCGCCGAGGCGATACCGTTATCAACATCGTTAACCATCCAATCGGTAACCTGGTTGGCGACATCCGCTGAAGTCGATCTTTTTAGCTCCTCAGCGGAGAACTCGTAGAGCGAACTCAGGTTGTGGGATTTAACCGACCGAATCAGGTTAGGTTTCATTTGCACACCGTCATTAGCAATCGCGGCACTCATCATGGCAACCTGCAAAGGGGTGGTCTTCACATCGTACTGTCCAATTGCCGCCTGTGCTAGCTGGCTTTTCTCCATGTTGGTGGGGAAGACAGACTGGGAAACAGGCAAGGGAATCCGTAGGTCTTGGCCGTACCCAAAGTTCTTAGCTGTCTGCGCGATTGTATCCTCACCCAGGTCCATAGCAATCTGCGCAAAAGGAGTGTTGCAGGACTGTGCTAACGCCCACTCTATAGTGGCAGTGGTTTGGGTTGAGCACTGACCACCTACATAGTTAGGCAGAGTGACGTTGGTATTGGGCAGGGTGAGGTTCTGGGGGTTATCAATCACAGAATTTGCATCGTATTTACCCGACTCCAGGGCGGCTACAGCATCAATAATTTTGAAGGTAGAACCGGGCGCGTAGGTATCACCGGCAATAGCTCGGTTATAGAGCGGGTGGTTGGAGTCCTCATTTAAGGTCGCGTACTGGGCCAGCACCGACTCAGAATTATGGGAGGAAAGAGCGTTGGGGTCATAGGAGGGAGTTGACACCATAGCCAGAATTTCACCGGTCTTGGGGTTCAGAGCCACGATTGCACCTTTATGACCGTCCAAGAGGGTATAGGCCAACTGCTGAAGTTCCGGGTCGATAGTAAGCTCAACACTTGCCCCCTGGGAAGATCCCCCGGTAAACATCTGGGCTAGACGATCGTAGAACTGGGCATCGGAGTTACCCGAGAGCTGCTCGTTCATTGCTGATTCAAGGCCGGTCGCCCCATAGATCGAGGAATAGTACCCAGTGATTCCGGCGTAAAGCTCAGGGGCAGAGTAGGTACGCTGGAAAGCGTAGCCATCATTCGACTCAACCGATGAAGCGATATCGACACCGTTCACCACGATAGAACCACGCTGCGAGCCGTAACTTTCGTAGAGGGTACGGGAGTTCCAGGCGTTGGCCTGCAAACTCTTGGCGTCAAAGAACTGGATGTAGGTCAAAGTGCCTAAGAGAAGTACAAAGACACACGAGGCGGCTATCCAGGCCCTACGGATTGCTTTATTCACCGCGAGAACCTCCTGCCCGGTTGCTTTCAGAGATACGAGATATGACGGCGGTAGCCCCTTCAGCTTCACGACCGTCGTAGTTGATGCTATCTGCTTCGTCGAAGGCCTCGACCACATGGGGGGCGCGAGCAGTATGGGAAATAGCTAGCAAAATAGCGACAATAACCCAGTTAGAGAGAAGGGAGGAGCCGCCGGCTGACATGAAAGGTGTCGTCAGGCCGGTCAGCGGAATCAGGCGGGTCACACCGCCGATGACGACAAAAAGCTGAATAACGATGAGTGCTGAGAAACCAGAGGCCAGCAACTTACCGAAAGCATCACGCGTTCCCAAGGCTGCGCGAAAGCCGCGAGAGACCAGCAACAAGAAAAGCATGAGAATAGCGCCCAGACCCAGGAGACCCAGCTCCTCACCCAACGCTGTGATAATCATGTCTGAGTTGGAATAGGAGACCAGATCAGGGCGCCCATTGCCCCAGCCCCGCCCAAAGAGGCCGCCCGAGGCCAGCCCGAACAGGCCCTGGACGATCTGCCCGGAACCGCCCAGCGGCTGGTTATAAATCTCGGGGTCAAAGGCATGAACCCAGGAGTTAATTCGGTAGTAGACGTGGGAGATGTAGGTATAGGCTAGGAAGCCACCTGCCGCTACGAAGAGCAACCCCAGCGCAACCCAGGTTAGGCGTCCGGTGGCTAGGAAGAGCATAGCCAAGAAGATGCCGAAGAAGAGGATAGCGGAACCCAAATCACGCTGGAAGACCAGAACACCCAAAGAAACAAGCCAGGCTATCATCATGGGTGCCATATCTTTGAATCGGGGTAGGCGCACTGGCCCAATCTTCTTACCCGCCAGCATGATGAGATCCCGGTGGGCTGAGAGATAACCGGCGAAGAATATAGCCAGCGTAATTTTAGCGATTTCGCCGGGCTGGAAGGTACGCCCACCAACCGAGATCCAAATACGGGCGCCGTTAATCTCGGTGCCAATAAGTGGCAGCAAGGGAAGGATGAGCAAGACCAAAGATACCGTGAGAGAGATATAGGTGACCTTGCGGAGTACCCTATGGTCCCGCAGGAAAAACAGGACGATGGCAGAAACTACCATGGCCAGGCCGGTCCACATGAGCTGAGTTGAGCCAGCATTCGCCGGGGTAGTGAGGTCAATGCGGTAAATCATGGCTAACCCCAGGCCGTTGAGAGCAACCGCAATAGGCAGGATAAAGGGGTCAGCATAGCGAGCCCGAATGTACATCACAGTGTGCAGTATCAGGGCACCAATACCCTGGATAATAAGCGCCTGAAGCCACATACGATTGGCCAGCACCGCTTCTGCATCAACCAGGTACATGGCAGCAGGGCAGAGCAAAACTGCAAGAGCCGTCAGCACGAACTCGGTGAAACGGCGGGAGCGGGGCACATCGACCGGTTTGGGTGCGCTCACTGGTTACCTCCTTGTCCGGGACTAGCTGTTGGCGATGCAGACGGGATAGGCGCAGAGGCCGATGCACTCGGTGAAGCGGTAGTTACCGACCCAGGCTCCACCTCGGAGGGAACCTGCTCCCGAAGATTTTTTACAATCTGTTCGGCATCAGCCTGATTCCTTGCAGTAATCGTGCTGGTGAGCCTGGTCTGCGAATGTTCGGGCAGCGAACTGACCTCAATATCAGTTTCCTCAACCACAGAGTGAAGAGTGATAGGCCCAAGGGTCTGGTTAATACCGTTAAAGACCGCGACGTGGTTGTCTTTAACCCCCACGTAGTACTGTTCACCGGTCCAGGCGACAAAGCTCCAGACAGTAGCAAGAGCGACAGCCAGGGTTAGTACAACCACAAAAATGCGCATGGGCCAGCGGTGGGGGGAAGGTTCCACCAGATTACTGAGGGCAGCCCGGTACTCCTCGGGTAGCTCAGCGGGCTCCACAGACTGGTCCTCTGCCGGATGCGACAGAGTGCTCAGCGTTTTCGCTGTTCGCGCGGTAACAGCCGGAATCATGCCGGTCTGGGTAGCGTTCGCAGCTGATCCCACCAGGTCGTGGGGGCGCTCAGAAAGTTCCTGACGAAGAATAGAAGCGGGGGTCGGCACATCCTCGGCACCATCAGTTACCGGGTGCGAAGTATCCACGCCGGCTTTAACGCTCATAGTATTGAGCACGCCGTCTGTAAAGGACTCACCACGCCACTTACCATGACGCAGGGCGTTGTGTACTTTAGCGTGCTGCGGCATCCGCCGCCGCCAAGGAGCCTGATGGCGAGAACTGCCCCCGTTGGTGCTGTCATCGGTGTTTACGTTTGTTTCTTCGACGGTTTGCTCAGATAGCTGAACACCAGATTCCTGCTCAAGGGTGGGATGAACACCCACAAGCTTGCCGTCAGCCCCGTACTTACGCACCGGAATAATCGGTTGCGGTGCAGTGACCGCCGCCGACAGGGAGTCCTCATTAATGACCGACAGGGCGACAACGGTGACATTATCGGGGGCACCGCGCTCTAGGGTCATATCAACCAGCACATCAACCATCTGGCGCAGGTCACCGGTTGACCGCATAACAGCCTCAATCTCCTGGACTGAGACCACAGCATCCAGCCCATCGGAACTCAAGAGCCACTTCTCGCCCACCTGGGCATCTAAAGTGCGAAGCTCCAGCTCAGGGGAGGCATCGACATCGCCCAAGACGCGCATAATCACATTCTTGTGCGGGTGAAGCTCAGCCTCATCGGGGCTAATCCGCCCCTCCTGCACAAGACGTTGAACAAAAGTGTGGTCGGTCGTGATCTGCTCAAAAATGCCGTCACGCAAACGGTAGGCCCGCGAGTCGCCGATATGAGCCATCTCAATCTGGTCACCGTCAATCAGCAAGGCCGTGCAGGTGGTCCCCATGCCGGCCAGTCGAGGGTTGAGGCCCACTAGCTCGTTCATGATGATGTTGGCGTTCACAATCTCATCGGCCAGGTAGATTCCGGCATTGCCCTCAAACCCTGCACGGTCAAGCGGAGCCAAATCGAGGACCGTAGTAGCAGATGCGACATCGCCACCAACATGGCCGCCCATACCGTCGGCAACTACCGCTAGGTAGTGCCCGGCGTAGCCGGAGTCATCGTTCTTAGAGCGCACACGACCCACATCGGATCGAGCCGCAAAACGGAAAGCGATACTCATTAACTAGTCTTTCAACTGCATGGTTGTGCGACCCACACGGAAAGGCTGCCCCACCTGAACAGGGGTGGCGCGGGTGAGTCGCTGATCGCCAATAAAGGTGCCGTTGGTGGAACCCATATCCTCAAGGAACCAGCGGGACCCTTGCGGAAAGAGACGGGCGTGACGACCCGAAGCGTAGTCGTCCTGTAAAGAAACCTCAATGTCGGTGGCACGACCGATCGTCACCGGGGAATTACCCAGTCGCATGCTGGCACCTGCCTGGGCGCCGTCAACAATAGTCAAGAGTGAAGGTCGAACCGGGGGTACTGTGGGAGCTGGGTGGGCCGGGGTCGGCGGGACAGCCGCCATCGGCGCGTCCATCTGGGCTCGGGTAGTACGAACATTACGCCCCACACCCAAATCACGGCGAGAAGCGGCAAGCACCATAAAGACAAAAAGCCACAGCAGAATAAGGAAGGCAAAACGCAAAACCGTCACGGTTATTTCAGATGCCACAAGCTACCCCTTACGGACCATGAGACGGAAAATGATACGAGCACGACCCATTTCAATCACCGCGCCGTTTTTAATTTCAACGCGGCCAATCAAACGCCGCCCATTAACGTAGGACCCGTTGGTTGACCCCAAATCAACAGCCAGGTAGGTGTCATCCTGCTGAACGATTTCAAGGTGACGGCGGGAAACGCCGGTGTCCTCAACAGTAATATCGGCATTTGAGCCGCGCCCCAGAGTGACGGGCAGATCCTTTACAGCAAGGCGCTCGCCGTTAATTTCAAGCACAACCTGTGGCTTGGGGGCCGGTCGCTTGGGCTGGGGGAGCTTGTGAGCCGGGACTGGCTCGGTAGGAGGTGGAGCGGCTGGCTTGCTGATACGCGAGGGCAGGGAATCTTGGGCAACAGCAGGCGGAAGGTGCTGTGCCGGGGCCTCCTGGGGGGAGGCAACCTTCTGCTGGGAACCCGTGACTTCAAAATCACCGGGTTCTAGCTGCTCACCCAGGGTGAACGTCACGCGCACAGAACCGCGCAAGGAATAGCCCTGGTCGCGGGCGTGGCGGATAACAACATCGCACAGCTCCTCAGCTAGGGGCACACCCCACTGCTGGGCCCGTGAAAAATCAGGGGCTGAGAACTCTACGGTAAAAACGTTGGGTGCCAGGGTGCGGCCATTGGATACGGCGTAGGCCTTGTTGTCCATTTCGGTACGCAGACGGTTAGCGATATCAACCGGCTCAAAGGTGCCACCCTTGCCGAAGGTGCCGCGCACGGCCTTTTCTAGGCCCTGTTCAAGTTTGTCGATGAACCCCATGCTTGCCTCCTTCAACATCACATATCAGGCTTACCACCCTGAAGATAGCGGGCGCTCTGAAACTGGTTAATACGCAGGGTTAGCGTATAGCCTAAGAATCTAGTCTAGTGGATAACCGTAAAAACTCCCCGAGACAAGCTGGTAAATACCTGCTACTTACCCCTCTTAAATCTGAGGGCCCTATGGGGTTATAGCCAGGGTGGCTGGTCACCCCCATTTCATTAGTTATCAAAAGCTCCGGGCTGAGTCGCCTGTAGCCCACTGGGTGTCCCATGAAGTTTTTTGAGATGGATTCTCCTGCTGATCCGTATGCAGGGGCGTACGAGCATGAGAGCTGAGCCGACAACAAAAAACCAGGTCCCTGTCTCAACGGTTTCTTGCGAGAAAAAGAGAAAGGACCCGATGAGGAAAATAAGTCCGATGAGGATATCGTTACAGATTGAGAGCGTTTCGTAGCGGCCTTGAATAATGAGCTCGTCACGGCCGAAAGTCAGTCTTATATCCTGGGCTGAGTCATTCATTGTTCCATCATTTCACGCCTTACAACCAGAAGGCCCCTAATGTGCTGGATGCCATAAGACCCTCAAGTAGACGTGTCGGTCTCTAGCGTGTATAGTTATCTTCGTTGCCCATTGAGCAACTCAAAAAAGAATAATGCGCAAGTGGCGGAATTGGCAGACGCGCTGGCTTCAGGTGCCAGTGATCGCAAGATCGTGGGGGTTCAAGTCCCCCCTTGCGCACCACGAAAATAAACCCGTTTCCCCAGGTGAGAGCCAGGGAAAACGGGTTTTTCTCTGCCCTAAACAGCTCTGTGATACTGATTTGATACTCGTTTGCCCAGCAACCCTGTATCAAAGCAGGTGAGAACCAGGGCTAGAGAACCCTGCCCGATGCCAACAAGGGGCCTATCTTAGAAGCCTGCGAGCGCCCGGTAATCAGGCAAGTTTCCGCTCAGACTCAGGGAACAATTAAAACTTTCAAAGGCCCTGGCACCGTACAGAGCCCGAGCGACAGACGGACCAGGTCAGGGGAAAAGACCCCGTTGAGGGACTAGGTGCCTGGCTCTTAGGCTCTCCTTGGGGTGTGGGTTGTTCTTGGGGTTTCACATGGGGTCGCGGGGGCTGTTGAATGGGCAGACCCTTTGTTGTGCCGGCTGGTGCCTTACGCCGGTAGATGCCTTGTGCTGTGTTCTTGTGGAGCTTGTGCTTCTTGTCGAGTTGGGTTCTAAACCCCTTGGGTGTGCTGGTATAGGTTGAGTGCCTGGCTGTTTGTTGGTGACTGGACTGGTCGGGGCAGGGTCTAGAGGGCTTGGTGCTGGCAGAACAGGGAACAGTAAGAACCGGTTGTGCTCTCGTCTACCGGGTCGCCACAGGTAGGGCACCCCTGGGCAGTGGTGGGCTTGTCTGTGTCGTGCTGGTTGTCGATGGTCAGAGGTACAGGAACCTGGGCTAGAACCTCCCGAGCCAAAGAAGCCAGGGTGTCACCTGTGGGTTGCTGGTAAGGGTTAGAGGCTTTGAGGGTAGCAACGGCTTGTGGGTGGCTGGGTGCCCAGGGTTTCGGCGGCCTGTTCCCACGCATGGGCCTGGAGAGCTGTGAGGGCGCGGATAGCGTGGCGGGCGACCAAACCGCGGTGAGCAGGGTGGGAGCTGGCTGTGTAGCCGTCTAGGGACTGTGAGAGGTGGTCTAGGGCTTCGGGTGCGAGCGCTGGGAACTGTGGGCTGGTGCTCATGGCTCCCAGATTAACAGAGACCAACAACACGATGGGTCAGTTCTTGCTTTACCTGCTACGAGGCACTGACCAGCTTTCTAGTTGCTGGGCTATTTGCTCAAAGGTCAGGGCGTGCTCTGCTACCTGAACAACGAACTGGGCCTGCTGGCTGTCTTCTAGCTCCTGCGGGGAAAGCATATCCCAGCCGTTCAGGTACATGAAAAGGACGGTGCAGGTGTAGGCAGTGCGCTTATTGCCGTCCGTGAAAGGGTGATTCTGGACCAGTGCTTCTAGGAGAGCTGCGGCCTTATCGAAGATACCAGGGTAGAGTTCGTGCCCTGCGTAGCTGGTCGGGCGAGAGCGCTTTCTAGCAGATGTTCCTCACCAGGTTTTAGATGCTTGCCGGGTACTAGACGGGCGTGGACCGCTAGGGCTTCAGATAGGGCTATATACCGCATGAGAGGGGCGGCTGGGCTACTGGGTAGCCAGGATAGCGTTTACTCCTTCCAGCCTGTCGAGAACTGTCTCTAAGACTTCTTGGAAGTCCTGGCTGGTGGTGGTTTCTGGTGCGCTGGTAGTCATGTTGGTATGCCTCAGCAGGCTAGTGGTGCTTCTTACCTATCGGCAGGAAGTGCATAACCAGGGCAATGAAACCGCCCCAAATCGTACCCAAAACCATGGAGCAGAAAGTATTAATGCACCAGGTCAGCGCACCGCTCAAAGCAGGAACCAGGGTGCCATAGTGCTCCAGGTGGTGAACAAAGCCGTAAGGAGCATGCCAGCCCAGCTCATCCAGGCCAACCAGAATAATGTGGCCACCCACCCACAGCATGGCGAAAGTACCAACAATAGAAATGATGTTCATCAGGACCGGCATGGCCTTGACCAGGCCCAGGCCAAACTTCTGGGCACCAGCAGACTTGCTCTGAGCCATATGCAGGCCGATATCGTCCATCTTGACCAGCAGGCCCACCGCACCATAAACCGCTACGGTGATAGCGACACCAACAATCGCCAGAATAATAGCCCGCGACCAGAAACCCTCACTAGCAACCTCATTGAGCGCAATCACCATGATTTCCGCGCTCAAAATAAAGTCGGTGCGTACCGCGCCGGAAACAACCTTCTTCTCGGCCTCCGGGCCTGCAAGGAGGACTGGAGCCTCAACCTCTACGTCTTCCTTCGGGGAAAGTAACTCAATAACCTTCTCAGCGCCCTCAAAGCACAGGTAGGTACCGCCGATCATGAGTAAGGGAGTGAGGGTCCAGGGCAGGTACTGGCTGAGTACAAGAGCCGCTGGCAGAATAAAAATCAGCTTATTCCGCAGTGAACCCACCGCGATCTTCCGAATAATCGGTAGCTCACGTTTAGGCTCAACACCCTGCACATACTGAGGTGTTACTGCCGCATCATCAACCACCACGCCAGCAGCCTTAATGCTGGCTCGACCGGTAGCTGCCACAATATCATCGGTGCTAGCTGCCGCTAGCTTAGCTAGAGCGGCAACATCATCAAGTAAAGCGGCTAAACCACCGGCCATAGTAACTCCTTGGAAAAAGTGAATATCTGCCTCTAAGAATAGTGCCCCACCTGCGAGAACCCACTAGGGCCCTGGGCACATTTTCGCTCCCGGGGTATCTTATGCCAGCTCTGAGGGAATAAGCGGGGCATGGAAACAGTTATGCACTGCGTACATTAGGCTCACGAAAGGCACCCCATTGACCACCCTCTTTGAACCAGCACAGGCTGGCTCACTTACCCTCAAGAACCGCATCACCATGGCAGCCCTCACCCGCTCCCGCGCGGGACTAGACGGGGTGCCCAGCGACCTACACGTAGAGTACTACACCCAGCGAGCCAGTGCTGGCCTCATCGTCACTGAAGGCACCCGCACCAGCCACGTTGGTCAGGCCTTCCTCGGCCAACCCGGTATCCACACCCAGGACCAGATCGCTGGCTGGCGCCGTGTAGCTGACTCCGTACATTCCGCCGGTGGTACCATCGTCATGCAGATTATGCACGGTGGTCGCCTAACCCTGCCCACCATCAACAAGGGTGAACAGGCTGAAGCGCCCAGTGCCATTGCCCCCGGCGTTACCCTGCACGGTGCTAACGGCCGCGAAGACGTACCCACCCCACGTGCCCTTGACTCAGATGAACTGCCCCGCATTGTGGAAGAGTTCGTGACAGCTGCCCGCAACACTATTGAAGCCGGTATGGACGGCGTAGAAATTCACGGTGCCAACGGCTACCTCCTCCACGAGTTCCTTGCCCCCTCAGCCAACCAGCGCACTGACTCCTACGGTGGTTCACCCGAAAATCGTGCCCGTCTGGTTATTGAGGTGGTCCGCGCCGTTGCCGATGCTATTGGTGCCGATCGCACCGCCCTGCGTATCTCACCCGAGCACAACGTCCAAGGCAACATTGAAGATAACCGCGCCGAGACTCTAGCAACCTACGACGCTCTCCTGGCGGGAATCAGCGACCTGGACCTGGCCTACCTCTCAATCCTGCACGCAGATATTGAGGGGGACTTTGTTGCCCACCTGCGCCAGGCCTTCGGTGGCTTCACCCTGCTCAACAGCGGGTTCGCTGAGGTAACCGACCGTGCCGAGGCAGAGCGTATCGTTGAGGGTAACCTAGCGGATGCCGCAGTAGTTGGCCGCCTGCTCATTTCCAACCCGGACCTGGTACGCCGCTGGCAGGAAAACCTAGAACTCACTGCTCCCGACATGGCAACTTTCTACACCCCCGGCGCTCAGGGCTACACCGACTACCCCTTTGCCGACTCGTAAATATAACTATTCAGGCATATAAAAGAGCCGCCCTCTTTCCCCTTGATATCAAGGGAAAGAAGGCGGCTCATGAGATCTGAGCAGACGTGCTAGGCGCTGACTTCTGCCTTCTCAAAGGTTGCCGTATCAATGACTACGCGAAACTGGACATCGCCCGCGGTGACACGTTCGTAGGCCTCATCGACCTGATCGACACCGACCTTCTCAATCACAGCGGCAATACCGTGCTCGGCGCAGAAATCCAGCATCTGCTGAGTCTCGGGAATACCGCCGATATTGTTGCCGGTCAGTACCTTGCCGCCGCCAATCAGACGGTTCATGTGGAGGGAGAGAGCCTCCGGCGGCAGGCCCACCACGCTCATAATGCCACGGGGCTTAAGTAAGCCCAGGTAGGAATCCAAATCAATGGGGGCAGAAATAGTGTTGAGGATCAGGTCAAACTTCCCGCGGTGCTCCTCAAAAAAACCTTCCTCACTGGTTGCCAGGGTACGGGAAGCGCCCAGCGCGGCGGCGGCCTCAGCCTTCTTCAGATTGCGGGAGAGAACCGTTACCTCAGCACCCATGGCGGCAGCAATCTGCACACCCATATGCCCCAGGCCCCCCAGGCCCAGAATAGCGACCTTAGCGCCGGGCTTAAGGCCCCAGCGAGCCAGAGGCGAGAAGGTGGTGATGCCAGCGCACAGCAGGGGAGCGGCCACATCGAACTCAAGAGCATCGGGAATATTCAGCACAAACCTCTCATTGACGGTGATCTTCTGGGAATAACCACCCTGGGTGATAGAGCCGTCAACATCCTTGGAATTGTAGGTTCCCACGGCCCCGTTCAGGCAGTTGTTCTCAAACCCGGCGGCGCACTGCTCGCACTCACCGCAGGAATTGACCAGACACCCCACACCTACGCGGTCGCCTACCTTGAACTTGGTAACAGCCGAGCCTACCGCCTCAACGGTGCCGGCAATCTCATGCCCCACAGCCAGGGGGAAATGGGCTTCACCCCACTCGTTATGAATCGTGTGAATATCGGAGTGGCAGATACCTGCTGCCTCAATCTTGATGACAACATCATCTTCACGGGGGTCCCGGCGCTCAAGCTCAGTGACCTTAAAAGGCTGGTCGGGGCCAAATTTTTGCAGGGCTTTGACGGTATAGGGCATAACTTTCCTTTGTGTGAATCTGCCAGGGTAGCTCTAACTCTACGCCCTGCTCGAGACTTTTAGGCCTCGGGTTCACCCTCAGAGTGACGAGGTGCTGCCAAGAGCTGCTGCCGGTCGGCCCGCAACCGCAACCAGTAGGCCAGCGGACCCACCAGGGGTAGGAAAAGGGTGAAGAGAACCCACTTGAGCTTCTGTATCTCGGTCAGGTGGCTCTGGCGGTGAATAGTGAACACACAATACAGGGCCAAACCTAAAGACAGAAAAAGAATGGGGTAGAAGAACCAGCCGAAAACACTGACGGTGGAGCTGGTTTCTGTGGCAAGAAGGGTCACGGTGGGGTGAGGCATACCCACCATTGTAACTACCGGGCTTAAAGAAAGCGCGGGTGCCTGCTCCGCTGGGGAGAGGGCACCCGCTAAGGGTTTACCTCAGAGGGCCTTGGCAAGGGGCCTATTCCTAAGGTGCTCCAGGATCACATCGAAGTTGCTGGCTCCGGGGCTGGCGTGAATCACCTTGTGAACGCTAGCGAACCAGGTGAGAGGGCCAGCAACGAGCCTGAGCCTGCCTTACCTACCCCTGATGAACAAGCCTCTATGCCTTGCGGCGACCTGCCCGAAGAACAGCTACACCAGCTAGCAGAGCCAGGCCGCCAGCGGCGGCAATCAGGCTGGCGGTAAAGCCGGTGTTAGCCAGGCGGTTTGACGAAGCAGAGCTTGATTTAGTAGCGCCAGATGAGGCCTTCACCGTGCTACCGTCCTCTGCCCTATTGGTGTAGTTGGGGTTCAGCTCGCACCCGAGCTGGTCACCATCGGCGTCCAATCCCTTGTGGAAACCGGCTTCGTCGGAGCCAATGGGGCGACCTAGCTTATCCCAGACAGCGGCACAGTTCTCGTAGGTAAAAGGGGTTTCAGGAGTGGTGGGGGCCGGGGCGCTGCTTGTCTTCGGAGCCGGGGTTACTGCCCCTTGACTGGGGCTAGGAGCCGGCTGGTCTGTGGGATCAGCGGTGGGAGTAGGCTGAGGGGGCTCAACCGGTGCAGGGGGCTCAGCGGAGGAGCCTGTGAACTTGGCGCTCAGGCGAACAAGGGTGCCTGTGACATCGCTGGGATCGGCCAGTTCAATCTCATGCTGCCCGGCGGTAATGCCCTGACCCGCCAAATCTAGAGCTACAGTTGCGGTGCCGTCTGCGGCTACCTCAACGGTGCCCACCTCAATACCATCAATGGTGACCTTAAGTTCGGTCAGTGCAGGGACGCCGAAGCTCCGTACATTCAGGTCAGCCAGCGAGAACGTGAGCTGGCCATTTACGTCGTAGCCTGCTGCCAGGTCCTGGACCTTAACAGCCTGCTTGGCATAGTTGGGGTTCACGGTTCCGTTTGCCTTGAAATAATTCACGAAGGCATCAGAATCCACCAGCGCCGTATCCTTGGGGTTGGTGCCCTGGGTAAAAGTACTGAAGTTATCGCCGCCACCGAGCAGGAAGCTGGGGATAGCGACGGTAAAGGTATCGGTATCTTCTACCTTCTTACCGTTCACATACACATCGAGGATATTTGAGCCGCGAGTTGCGTACCCGGCTGCATCGGTAGACCCGGTGTAGGTGTAGGTGACGTTGGACGAGAAACCTAGCTGCAGGTAGGGGCGGTTAGCCATCTCGCCTGCGGCGTTCTGCTGCCACTGCTCTTCCAGCACAGCCTTAAGCTGTTGGCCGGTCAATTCGGTGGTCCACAGGTTGTTAGCGAAGGGGGTGACATTGACGATATCCATGACCCGCACGTTCTGGTTAGCGGCCAGACCCAGGCTGGTGCGCAGGCCACCGGGTAGCTCATCTCGCAGGCCACCGGGGTTGACAATGCCGATATCGGCGGGTGTGCGACCGGTTGAGTTCGCGGCTGCCAGGTACATATCGGCAACCAGGTGGCCCATAGTGGATTCGTAGTTGCGCATATCGAACCCACCCCGCGCCTCCTTGCCAGCATCGAAGCCAGTGGTAATAGGGGCGCCAACCTGCCCAGCAAGGACTGAGCCTTGCTCAGTTGCATAAGAATTAGCTTGGCTGACAATAGTGTTAACCTGGGCCAGTACCGGATCAGCGGCAATCTGATCGGCAGTGGGCGCATCCATACGTTTGACCAGCTCAGAAGAATAGGCTGTTACCTCACCTGCATCATTCAACCTCAGGACAATCTTACCCAGGTTATCGCCATAGTTACCGGTCTGGACCACGGGGCGAGTCTTGCCCGGCTGCCCGGGAACAGCGCCGTCAATCACGTACTCCTGGTGCGTATGGCCTGTGAAGATAACATCAACATTTGCGCTGGTCTGGTTGATAATGGCATCACCGGCAGGATCAGCAGTATTGACGCCCTCATGGTACTCGGCAACAATGACTTGGGCCTCACCGTTGGAGGGGTCCCCGTCAGAGAGCTGGGCGGCGTATTTATTGACCGCAGCAACCGGGTCGGTGAACTGTAGAGAGGCAAGCTGGGACGGGTCAGTTAGCTGAGGGGTCTCGGTAGTGACTGCACCAATCACAGCAACAGAGGTGCCGTTGACCTCGGTGATGTAATAGGGTTCCAGGGCAGGGGAGCCGTCCGTCTTGAGGACGTTAGCGCCCAGGTAAGAAAAAGATGCGGCGGGGATAATGCGGTTGAAGAGATCCTGAGCGCCGGCATCGAACTCGTGGTTACCTACAGCGCTGGCTCTGAGGCCGAGGGCATTGAGGTACTCCAGGGTGGGCTGATCCTTTTGTACGCTTGAAACATAGAGGGAGGCACCCACGTTATCACCAGCGGCGAGCAGGAGTGAACCCCCGTGCGCTTTCGACCGCTCAGCCTGAACCGTGTTAGCAAGGCCCATAGCGATGCTAGTAGATACACGGCCGTGAAAGTCGTTGATGTTGAGCAGGGTGAGAGTTGTTGAATCTGCGGCACCAGCACCCGGTAGGGGAGCTACCACCAGGGCAAGAACAGTGGCGCCGGTTGCGGTAATACCGGCAAGGCGGCGTGACAGAGAGGAAGCCATGCTTATCTTTCGTGTGTTTTTGGGAGTGTGCTACACAACAGGATAGCCCGAAGTGGCGCACAAGCCCGGCAGAAGGCAGTGACTTTTAGATGAAATGCCATTGCCGGTAGGCGGTCTATGGACCTCTTGGGAAACTAGGAAACTAGTTCGTGCTCAAGTGCCGTGCGGAGCGCTGGCTCAAAAAACACGTAGCCGCTCGCCAGGAGCTTTTCTGCGCTAGCGTTCTGGCTTGCTAGGGCAAGCTCCTGTGCGCCCTCGGCTCCCAAGAGTAAGGCTGGGCCGAACTTTGGGACAGGCAGGAAAACCGGGCGTTTGAGTGCCACACCCACTGTCTTAGCAAGCTCCCGGGCCGTAACAGGGTCTGGAGCGACCGCATTGACCGGCCCCCTGAGCGACTCGGTCATCACCGCGTGCACATAGATACCGGCAATGTCATCTAGGCTGATCCAGCTCTGCACCTGCTGACCGTTCCCAACCCAGCCACCCGTCCCGGTTGCAAAGAGAGGTAGCTGGAGGCGTAGCATACCGCCCAATACCGACTGCACCAGGCCTGTGCGCACATTGACCACGCGCACCCCGGCATCCCGGGCGGGTTGGCAGGCAGCCTCCCACTGCTGACATACCTCGGCCAGGAAGCCGTTCCCAGCTGGCATATCCTCAGTCAGTAGCTCATCACCCCTGCCCAAACCGTAAAAACCGACAGCCGACGCACACACAAAGACACGCGGCCCCCTGCCCTCAGCGGCCAGCCGAGCAAGAGTCTGCGCCAGCACCGTTGTAGAGCCTACCCGTGACTGAAGAATCGCTTTTTTATTCTGCGCCGTGAAGCGCTGGCTAATACTGACACCGCCCAAATGAATCAGCGCATCGGCACCCTCAAAAACAGCCTCATCAATCTGCCCGCTCTCGGGATCCCAAGCAAACTCGTTCTCGCTGGTTACGTTACCGCGCACCAGCGTGCGGACGGTGTGCCCACCGCCGGTCAGCAGGGCTGTTACCTGCTTGCCTACCGTGCCGGAGGCCCCAGCTACCACCACGGTCATCGGCTCCCTGGCATAGCGCTGCTGAAAGCTTAGGTCGGCGGTGATACGGCGCTCGCGGGCGGTAAAGACACGCTCTAGCTGACGCTCAATAGCAGGTCCGGTGACCTTCTCGCCCCCGCCCAAGATAGCCTGAAGTGCCGAGTCCGCGCCCGTGAGCACTCGGTTACTACTGTCTGAACCAGCAAGGCTGTAGTCGGGCAGAACCCGGAACTCAACCGCGTCACGAACCAAGGTACGCTCATGACCTGCGGAGAAACTATGAGTATGCTCCCACCGAGTAAAAGGCCCGCGAGCCATCTCATCTGTAAAAGAGTTGGCTTCAGCAGCTGTATGGCGGGCCTGCCAGGGAAGGGTAAGCAGGCCATAGGTCAGTGGTAGCGCAACGCTAGTACGCGCTATGCTCCCCGGAGCCTGAGGGTTACCTTCCTGCTGAACCTGACCAGCCCAGTGAGGGGTTGCTCGGGTCAGCGCGCCCGGGCGATGAAACCAGGTACGCACCGTCTCAAGATCAAAGGGATAGGTTGAGGTATAGCTAAAATTGCCGGTCATGAGGACTCCTAAAATGGTCAATAGATGTCTTTAGAGAGCTAGCGCCCTCAGCTTGGCCTCAACCTCTTCAATCAGGTCAGCCAAAGTGGTGATGTAATACTTCTCAGCCAGAGTGATCGCGTTCTCACTCGGTAGGCCATCGGTGGCAAATGAACCCATAGCAAAACTATGAGACTGCCCCAGGGAGCTCCTTGCTTCTTTGCTAAAACTTGCCCCAAAACTAGGTGCCTGAGGGGCGCTCGCAGCTTCGCGGGTGAGGGTAAATCCGTAGGCCGTGCTATCTGCATAGCTGATATTGAGGACGTACTCCACCTGGGTGCCGTCCTCTGGCCGCTCAATGGACAGGTCAGCATCGTCAAGGAATTCGCCGTCCAGCTCTAAGCCACCGTTGTACTCTAAAGCCCAGCCAAACTTACGGGCCAGTGCGAAAGCGGTTTCTTTAATCTGGGTATTGTTTGGGTCGATAGCCACGGTTCTCCTTCTGGGCGGGTTTGTCTTATGTCTTCAACTGTACCCGCCCCGCACCTAGGAGCCACCCAGCAGAGGTGCTAGTAGCGCCTTATTTCACCATGGCAAGGAAAAATAAGTACTCAAGCCTGATGAGATGGCCAAAAACTTGGCAAATACACCAGCTCTTGGCATCTTGTGAAAAGACAGACAGGGCCTATCTGGGTGAAACCAGCGCTAGAGTTACCGGCCTAGAGCACCTCATCCAAATCAACAGACTCAGGCACCTTCACACCGGTATTCATGTTCAGAGTCTCCCCCCTGAAGAAAGGCTTAAACTCATCCCGCCTCATGAGAGCAACCATGAGCGCAAAACCAATAGCGAAAGAGGTCACGGCAGTAATAAAGACCCCGCTGGTCCCCAGCATCTTGGTGTAACCGTAGTCGGGGTCGGCCATATTGAAAAGTGAGACAGCCAGAATACAGGTCATCATGAGCCCGCCGGCTAGCGGGATAATCAGGCGGAACACTACGTTACGGGCGCTTGTAAAGATACTGCCACGGTAATACCGAATACAGGCAAAAGATGAGACCGCATAGTAAACAGCTACCGCTACGCTGGCAGCTTCGATGGTGTCAGCCAGCATGTTCTCACTGATGTAGGTCATTCCCGTATAGAAGACCGCGGAGCAGACACCCATATAGATGGTGGCAGTCTTGGGCGTCTTAAACTTGGGGTGCACATCGCCAAACTTTTTGGGTACAGACCGGTAGACGGCCATAGCAAAAACACCCCGAGAAGAGGGCAGGATAGTGGTCTGACAGGTAGCCAGCGCAGAAACCGCAACCGCCAGGATAATAACCCAACCCCAGGACCCGAGAGCGGCGTCCTTGAAGGGGGTAAAGACATCATCGGAGTTATCTGGGTTAGCGAGGCCAATCCCTTCGGATCCCGCACCCGCGTACATTAAGGCCACGACGGTTACAAAGACGTAGGTGACCACCAGAATAGAGCTGGAGAGCACTGCTGCGCGGCCGGGTGTGCGGTGGGGGTCTTTGGTTTCTTCGCTAATAGCTAGGCAGGTGTCCCAGCCCCAGTAGATGAAGATTGAGATGAGCACCGCCTGCACCATACTGCTAAAGCTGGATTCAAAGGGGTTGAACCAGCTCATCTCAAACTCATACCCGCTCGTGGCCCCGGAGGCTAGCGCCTTAAAAACACCCAGGGCGAGCAGAGCAATAGCAAGATACTGGATTCCCACGAGGAGCCACTGGGTCAGCGAACCCGCTTCGATATTGCGGTAGGAAATCCAGGTGGTTAGAGCTATGACCAAAACACCGGTGAGCACCACTATGTGCTTATTGTGGGCAAAATCTTCCCGCCCCAAAAAAAGCCAGAGGTAGATAGCTGCAATCTGGGTCTGATTAGCCATAGCTATGACACCAGCAACAATAACCCCCCAGCCGGAAATCCATCCAACCTTGGGTCCAAAGGTTTTTGTTCCCCAGGTAAATATGGTCCCGGAGTCGGGGACAGCTTCGTTGAGTTCCTTGTAGGACAGCGCTGTAATCAGCATGGGGATAAAGCCCAAGACAAGGGCGATAGGGGCCTGGTAGCCAACAGCTACCACGATGAAGCCAACAGATGCGGCCAGTGAGTACATGGGGGCGGTCGAGGCTACCCCGATGACGGTTGAAGAAGCCAGCCCCAAGCGCCCCTCGGCAAGGCCTTTATGGTGAAAGTCTTTGGTCATTATCGCTAAAGATCATCCTCTGCAGGGAGGCACGCACCAACAGCCTCCACACCCCGCAGCTCAGGGGAGGTGACGTGCAGGTGGATAGCTGGGTGGGGCCTTCAGACGGTAGGTAAGAATAAACAAAGTCTCAGTATAGGACTCAATTACCTTAAAGACGAAAGGACCGGCTCAATCAGAGGGTGCACTTTATGCTCTTGTCTCTGATCTGCCGGTCCTTTGTCGTGGCTCTAACCCCTACAGGGTATAGCCTGTCTACTTGCGCCTTGCCGCTTGTTTTTCAAGCTGTAGACGGTCGTAGTTTTCCCAGTAGCTACGCTGGGTCAGCTGGTCTGTGCCATCCCAGGCATCCAGGTTCTTGATCTCGGGCAGATCACTGGCTTGGAAGACGGGTTCCAGGCCGGCCTTGCGCTGAGCCTCGTAGTTGCGAAGTAGCTTCATGACGTTGGGCATGAGCAGGCAGACAGCGGTTAGGTTGACAATGACCATGCCGCCGTTGAGTAGGTCAGCTAGGTTCCAGAGCAGATCCAGTGATGCAATGGCACCGAAGAAGACGAAGCCGATGACAATCACACGGAAGATATTCATGGGCAGGTGCTTCTCAGTCACAAAACGGATGTTGGACTCACCGTAGTAGTAGTTACCGATAATTGATGAGAAAGCGAAGAGAGCGATAGCCACAGTCAGGAAGTGAACGGCCCAGCCTCCCAGGTGGGTGGAGAGCGCGGTCTGAGTGAGGGTACCTGCCTGGCTACGGTCCCCGTAGGGAACATTGCCCGCAACCAGTACGATAAAGGCGGTCACCGAGCAGACCAGAACGGTATCGAAGTAGACACCCAGAGACTGAACAAAGCCCTGCTTAGCGGGGTGGGAAACAGAGGCGGTTGCGCCGGCATTGGGGGCTGTACCCATACCTGCTTCGTTGGAGAGTAGGCCTCGGCGCATGCCCTGGGTAATCACACCGATGACGCTGCCGGTGACAAATTCACGGATACCAAAGGCACCGGTAATGATTTCAGCAATAACATCGGGTACGGCACCAATGTTGAGCACAACTACAATCAGACCCAGCACCAGGTAGAGCACGGCCATGAAGGGCACGAGAATTTCGGTGACCGATGAGATGGCGCGGATACCGCCGAAGATGATGAAAGCAGAGAGCAGGGCGATCACCGCACCAATCGCGATACGGAAGCCCATACCGTTGGTTTCAGCAATATCAACGTTAAAAGAACCCGCTACGGCACCGACAATCGCGTTGGTCTGAACGGCAACAAAGACGAAAGCGTAGGTGATAACAATGAAAGCAACAAAGATCAGGCCGAGCCAGCGGGCGTTCAGGCCGCGAGCCATGTAGTAGGCAGGGCCACCGATATAGGAGTCCTCACCCTTACGTTTGTACAGCTGACCTAGGAGTGATTCTGCGAAAGCAGAAGCTGCGCCAACAGAGGCGATGACCCACATCCAGAAGACGGCACCGGGGCCGCCCATGGTGATAGCCAGGGCTACACCGACGATGTTACCGACACCTACTCGGGAGGCAGCTGAGACGGTGAAAGCGCGGAAGGCTGAGATACTTTTCTTGCCGTTGTATTCGGTGCCTGCCGGATCCTTGAGGGTGCGGAACATCTCACCCAGGGACCGGAACTGAACGCCACGGGTTGCGATGGTAATGCCCAGACCTGCAAGGACCAGGGCATACATCAGGAAGTTGGTCCAGAGGGAATCTGAAATTGAGGTAATGACCTCTGTGGCCCCAGCGGTGGATTCATTAATCCAGTTCACTGCGTCGAGCAGAAAATCCATGCGTGCTCCAAATCGTTAAAGGGTACAACTGCTCTGATGTGTATGGGCTGGCAGCTGTCCCTGGTGGTTGACTACCTGTTGCGGCACGGGTGGGCAACAGGAGCGGGCTTTCACCTGCTGTATGGTGCGGTGAATACTCAGGTAATTCTCACAGGTCGTGCACCAATCTGCAAAATACCCGCAAGTGTGATGTTGCCGGGTCGTTGCTTGGCACAGCCGTCTCAGGGCCGGAAACCCTAAAATTTAACCCCACCGACAGGCTAAGCCTTGGTATTGGCCTGGGCCCTGTCGGTGGGGTTCATTCTTACTTGGGGCTTGGCGCTGGTGCCTCGGTGTTGTCGCTGAAGACATCGGGGATGCCGTCGTGGTTGGCATCCAGGCTTTCTTTCTGCGCAATGAGCTTGTAGTTCTTATTGCGGATGGAAAGAATGATGGCTCCGAGAACAGCAGCAAGAAGCGAACCAATCATAATGCCAATTTTGGCGTCTTCCGTGTGCATGCTCCCCTCTTTAAAGGAGAGCTCGGCTACCAGCATAGAAACTGTAAAACCGATACCGCCGGTGACGGCTAGGCCTACAACATCAATCCATTTGATATCGGGGTCAAGATTGGCGCCGCGGAAGCGGGTAATCAACCAGGCTGTGCCTGTAATGCCTACGGTCTTTCCAAGAACAAGACCTAGCATGATGCCGATAGCTACAGAGTCAGCTAGTGCGGTGGTGAGCCCCTCCCAGCCGCCGATAGCGACACCAGCCGAGAAGAAGGCAAAGAGGGGTACACAGATGCCGGTGGATAGGGGGCGGAGGCGGTGTTCAAGGGTTTCAGCCAGGCTGGAATCTGCATCTACCTGATTGGCCTGAGCTGTCATCCGCACGGGTACGCAGAAACCGAGGATGACACCTGCGATGGTAGCGTGGATGCCTGATTCTAGGAAGAGAGCCCAGGTAATCAGACCCAGGGGGAGCAGAATTACCCAGGCCGCCCACCCTTTTTGGTGGAAAAGTTTCTCGTGCTTGTGGGTCAACCAGAAATATGCGCCAATAGGAATAATTGAGGCAATAAGGTACCAGGGGTGGAAATTGCTGGTGTAGAAGAGGGCGATAATAACGATGGCAATGAGATCATCAACGACAGCTAGGGTGAGCAAGAAGGTGCGCAGGGCGGCAGGAAGAAAAGTGCCTACCCCTGCAAGGACAGCTACCGCAAAAGCGATATCGGTAGCGGCGGGGATAGCCCAGCCACTTACTGCGCTTGGGCTGTTGTGATTGATAGCGAAGTAGATGATAGCCGGAGTCATGGCTCCACCGAAGGCTGCGGCTACGGGGACAATAGCCTTACCCGGATCACGCAGATCACCGACTACAAACTCTCTTTTAAGCTCCAAGCCGGTGAGGAAGAAGAAGACGGTGAGTAGCCCGTCTGCGGCCCAGAGATGGACGTTCATCATCAGGTGGCTAAAGCCCGGTATGGCTAGACCGATTTGGCTATCGCGGATGCTTTCATAGAAGTCGGCTGCTTGGGTATTAGCCAGCACGATAGCTAGAACAGTGGCGGCAAGCAGAATGAACCCGCCCACTGACTCCTTGCGTATGATCTCTGAGATACGACTTGTTTCGGCGTAGGATCCGCGCGAAAAAAGAGGATCTGTCTGAGGCGTTTGGGACATGCCTCTCCTTCTGTCGGGTGGGTTTCTCGTCGGTTTAGTTTCCATTATGCTCCCTAAGGCTGTTTCCAGCCTGTAGCTAAGGTGCAGAACTGTAAAATAAGCCTACGAATTATCCCAGGGACTGAAAACCGCCCCCTGTGTCTTGTGGAGAGGGGGCGGTCGATGAAGAGGTGGGCCAGGCTTCTTGTTACTGGGAGTCTTGAACCCTGGCGCTGTCATCGCTAAAGACATCGGGGATGCCGTCCTGGTTTTCATCCAGGCTTTCCTTCACTTCAACCTGCTTGTAATGCTTATTACGGAGTGACAGGATGGTTGCCCCACCTAGGGCGGCACCTACGGAAGCGGTCAAGATAGCAACCTTGGCGGCATCGTTGTGGGGGGAGCCCAGGCCGAAGGACAGCTCAGCAATAAGCAGGGAGACGGTAAAGCCAATCCCGGCCAGAGTTGCAACGCCTATAACGTCAATCCAGGCGATGTCTGGATCCAGATTGGCATGGCGTAGGCGGGTCACCAGCCAGGTGGAGGCGGTAATGCCGATCATCTTGCCTAAGATCAGGGCGGCAATGATGCCGTAGGCAATGGGTTCGCTGACTGCGTCCATAAAGCCCTGGACACCACCGATAGCTACACCTGCTGAGAAGAAGGCAAAGACGGGGACACAAAAGCCTGCGGAGAAGGGGCGGATACGGTGCTCCATGACCTCGGCTAGGCCGTGGTCGGCATCGGCGGCCTTGGTGCGCTTGTTATGGCGCACGGGAATCATAAAGGCTAGGATAACGCCGGCGATGGTGGCGTGAATACCAGAGTTGAGGAAGAGTACCCAGGTCACGAAACCGATGGGAAGTAGGATTAGCCAGCTTGCGGTAGGGGAGAGATGGAAGAGCTTTTCGCCCTTGCGAGCAATCAGGGCGTAGAGGGCAATCGGAATGATGGACAGTGCCAGGTAGCCGATTTGCAGGTCGCTGGTGTAGAAGATGGCAATAATCGTGATGGCAATGAGGTCATCGACTACGGCCAGGGTGAGCAGGAAAGTACGCAGCGCGCTGGGCAGGTGTGAGCCGATAACGGCGAGGACGGCTACTGCAAAGGCGATATCGGTTGCCGCAGGGATAGCCCAGCCCCCGATTGCCTCATCGCTACCTCGCAGGTTAATAACGGTGTAGATAATAGCGGGTAGAGCGACACCGCCGGCTGCGGCCACAATGGGGACGAGGGCTTTGCCGGGGTTGCGTAAATCGCCTTCGACAAACTCTTTTTTGAGTTCAAGGCCGACTAGGAAGAAGAAGACAGCTAGCAGGCCGTCGGCGGCCCAGTGTCCGATGGAAAGCTTAAGGTGCAGGCCCCAGAAGTCGGCACCCAGGTAGGTATCGCGCAGGCCAAAGTAGTGTTCGGCGGCAGCTGAGTTGGCAAAGATGAGGGCCGCAATAGTTGCGACCAGCAAAATGATGCCGCCGGTAGATTCCTTGGAAAGAATCTCGGAGACACGCTGAGACTCCCTGTAGGAGCCGCGCGATAGGACGGTGTTTTCTGAGGACATAGGGCTAACCTTTGGGGTCGATGACAGATATATCACCGCTGATTTCTACCTACCAAGGGGAGTGAAGCGATAGACAGCTTCGTCTTGTGAGCTCGCCTGGTGTTGAGAGAGTCAGCGAGCCGACCAGTCTTCCCGGCACACCTTTAGTGATTAAGCCTATCAAATGGTGGAGCGGGGTAAAAGCTTGGTGATGGCGGTGGTGCCGGTCATTCTCATGGGGTGAGCAACACATTGAGCACGGGTTGACTAGAGCGGGCCCATCTTTCAATGAAACTATAGACTTGTTGAATAGATGATTCTGCTGATTACCTTGAGGAACCATGAGCACAGAAAACTCCACGCCTGTTGGTGTTGATACCACCCGCTGGTTATCTGAAGAAGAACGTGAAGGCTGGCTGTTTATATCGTCCATGATGTTTAAATTGCCGGGGCAACTGGAAAGTCAGCTTCATAAGGACTCGGGGCTGAGCTTCGTGGAGTATATGGTCTTGGCCATGCTCTCAGAATCCAAGCAACATAAGCTCACTATGACCGAGCTGGCTTGCCAGACAAACACTCTTCTACCGCGCCTTTCTCGCGTGGTGACCCGCTTAGAAAAGTGGGGTTTTGTAGATCGCAGCATCTGGGAAAAGGATCGCCGCGTGTCTATCTGTCACCTTTTGCCTGCCGGTCTGGACAAGGTGCAGGAGGCCGCGCCGGGGCATGTTGAGGCCGTTCGGAGTATCATTTTTGACCGGCTCAATGCCCGCCAGGTCAAGTCACTTGCCAAGATCGGTGAGGCCGTTCTGGGTGATAAGCCCAGTGCCGTCATCAACGTAGCGAATATTTCTTCTCTTGATGAGGATGAATAGTCTCACCTGTCGGACATCATAGAGACTTTTTAAAATATAAAGAACCTGCCCCACCGCACACAGTGGTGGGGCAGGTTCTTTGTGCGTGTGAAAACTTATAGTTTTTATCCACAGGTCTTATCCACAGTGTTAATAAGTTCCAGGGTTGTGATTACAAGCTTGTTATTTTGAGGGATCGGGTTCAGTACTTTGTGAACCGTGGCCCTCTGGTCCGTGCAGAATCAGGGGCACCTTGTGCTGCCCATGAGGTCACTCATGCGCCAGCCATAAGATGTTGGGTTGCCGCCTACCCCTTTTATCCCCACCTGTGGATAAGTCTGTGAACAATTTCCACTTAAGGTGGGGAAATTGCTAAAAGCCTGGGGGGAAAACCCTCTCTAGAGCCTTAATGACCATGCTTTTCGTGGCCTTTTAACGCTTTGTCCACAGGCTTTCTCCACAAGTGGAACCCCCAGGGACAGTTTAGCTCTTCGAATAACACCCTTGTATTTTCGAAGATTGAGGGCCTAATGCTTACCCCTGTGGGTGGTGTGGTATCGAATATCTTCGAAACTCACGCTCCTGTAATTCGAATATCCCCAGTTTTATCCCCACCTGTGGATAACTTTATATCCTGCCCGGTGGAGAATTGTGGATAACTGCTTCCACGGGGCTCCCCTAGCATCAGCCCAGGAGCAATCCCGCAGACAGATAGGAGCCGCCCCGTGACCGCTTGGTCCCGAGTGTGTAGAGTTAAACCCAGAAAGACCCTAAGACAGGGCCTTTAACGAAAGGAACACACCATGGCAGAGAAGTACGCTCTTCCTGAACTCGACTATGACTATGCGGCGCTAGAACCCCACATCTCAGCACGCATCATGGAGCTACACCACTCCAAGCACCACGCCACCTACGTTGCTGGAGCCAATACCGCCATCGAGAAGATGGAAGAAGCCCGCGCAAACGGCGACTTCGCCAACATCGGCAAGCTCTCCAAGGACCTGGCCTTCAACCTGGGCGGCCACACCAACCACTCCATCTTCTGGAAGAACCTCTCGCCCGAGGGTGGCGACAAGCCCACCGGCGAACTGGCCGCAGCAATCGACAACGACTTCGGTTCCTTCGACGGCTTCCGTGCCCACTTCGAGAACGTAGCCCTCACCATCCAGGGCTCTGGCTGGGCAATCCTGGCCTGGGACACCGTCGGTAAGCGCCTGGTCATCGAACAACTCTACGATCAGCAGGGCAACATCTCCGTAGCCCTCATCCCCGTCCTGCAGTTGGACATGTGGGAGCACGCCTTCTACCTGGACTACCAGAACGTCAAGGGCGACTATGTCAAGGCATTCTGGAACATCGTCAACTGGGCAGACGTTGCAGCACGCTTGGACCGCGCTGTATCCCAGACCAAGGGCCTCATCATCCCCGAAGCTTAAGCCCAAGAAACTAGGCTCAAGCAGGCACCCGCGCCCCTCCCTGACTGGGGAAGAGCGCGGGTGCCTTCGTCATCAGCGGGCCAGACAAGCCGGTCGCGGCACAAGAAGGACGGAGCCGCCCCACCTGCTGGCTGCTATGGTCTTCAACCCTAAGGAGTAAAACCCATGCGCCCACACCGCTACACCACACCCATGACGGCTCTGGCCCTCGGTGCGCTCACTTTTACCGGCTGCGGTCTGCTGGGTGGTGGCCAGGAAGAACCAGCTGAAGCCACCCCAACTGCCACCCCCACCGAAGACCTCACCAGCGCTCGCATTATCTCGGTAAAAGATGCAGATACCATTGTGGTGGACCGTGATGGCGCCACTGTAATCGTTGACCTGATGAACCTAGCCACCCCTCAGGCCAGGCACGACAACCCCGATATACACTGCCTGGCAGAAGAATCCACCGACTACCTCATCCGTATGCTGCCGGTGGGCTCACCTGTGGAACTAACCTACGATACCGCCCTAGGAACCGGCGCCAGGCCCAGCCCCACCGAGTCAGCAGCTACCGAGCCACCGCCCACTGTCACGGCCGGGGTCACCCTACCTAACGGCAAACTGGTCAACGCTGAGATAGCCAGAGCGGGCTACGGGGTGGCAACCCATGACGGTGCTAGCCTCTACTACGATCAGGTCAGCCAAGCCCAAGACGAAGCTGACCAGAAACAAGCAGGCCTCTACAGCAGGGATATGGCCTGTACCCTGCCAGCTCAGCTCAAGACCGCGACCAATAACCTCACCGGGGCACAGGGGCTAGACCTCAAAGACCCTCTGGAAGAGGCAACCCAGCTCACTGGAACTCTCGCAGGCTACGAGAAAAACCCCGACCTGCCTCTGCTTGCCTCCATCGTTGAAACCCAGTCTGTCAAAACCCAAAGAGCGGCCCTCACCCGTGCCCACGAAAGCAAAAGGGTTGCTTACACTGTTGCCGAAGAGGCTGAACGGGAGCAGAAAGCTAAAGAAGCCAGCGCCTCCCCGCCCCCTAGCGCTAGGGACCAGGGCAAAAAATCAGCCTCCGGTGAGCCCTCACCCAAAAAGTGAGGCCACCGGAGGCCAAGAAAAAGTAGTAAAGCTGTAGGTTTTAGGAGCCGGGACGTGCCGGGGTGCTTTGCACCCCGGACTTCTTCTGCTGGTTTACACTGGTGCCATTCTGTGGATAGAAATCATCACCGAGGGTCTGCTCCAAATCTGTCAGTTGCTGGGAGACAGAATCCAGAGTGACGATAGAGCCCACCCATTGGGCCGGTGACTTAACCTGATCCTTGAGTTCCCGGTAGAAAGCAGAGGCATCTTTGTAGATTTTTTGACGTTCTGCCTCCTTCTGCTGGTCCTCAGCAGAGGCGTCCTGGCCGGTATTGACCTCCCAGGTTTTGGCGTCGTCAACAGCCTTCTTCTGCTCCTGGATCAGCGCGGGGATAGCGCATTTAAGGTCGCGGGAATAAAGGCCCAGGCCCTCGTTGGCGGCATCCTGTTGGGCTTGAGAAATCTCGGGGTAGAACTTATCACTGGCAGTGGAGAAAGTTGTGGCTACCATACCGGCTCGTGCCATATCCCGGTTGATGAAAGCGTCACCCGAGTAAACAGCGGCCTCAACATAGCCGGTCTTGCCGCGCTGGTTCTCATCAAATTTGAGCGTCACCTGGCTGTTGGCAGGTAGTTTCTCTGCAAGAAGGGCTTTTGACTCATCGACCAGGCAGTCACTAGAAAGTGCCAGCCCGTTGGGGGAAGGCGCAGCAAGATTAACTAGACGGACCTGCTTTTTAAGACCCTCGATCTCTGCGGTAAAGGTGTTCGCTGATTCAACGGAAACAACGGTAACGGTCATACCGTCCGTGTAACTGATCGTGGGAGAAGACGTCGCCGTGCTGTTGGCTTGATCGTTCTGGCCGCAACCGGTCAGAACAAGCAGCGCACTAGCGACTAGGGGGATAAGACGCTTCATGAAAGGGTGCCTTCCTGGGCTTTATAAGCGGCCTCGCGGTACATGCCCAAGGGGCCTTGATCCGCAAATGCGCGCGAATGGTTATAACGGTAAAGACGCGGCGGGCGGTGGCGGGTTCCCTCAACCCGCTTGCCGGTGTCAATGATTGATTTTGAGGCCGCAATCTGCCGGCGGAAGTTAGCCGGGTCTAGGGGGCGCCCCAGGATAGCTTCGTAGACCTCACGCAACTGGGCAAGAGTGAATTCTTCCCCCAGGAAAGAATGTGCGATACGGGAATACTCCACCTTATTCTGCAAACGGTAGAGGGCGTATTCAACGATTTCATTGTGGTCAAAAGCAAGAATGGGGAGCTCATCGATGGGGAACCACCGAATGTTCTCGTGGACGCGGGTGCGCTTGACCTCGGTCTGGGGGATAGAGGCCCAGTAGATGATAGAAACTACCCGCTCGTGGGCATCCTCTTCGGCGGGTACGGGGAGTGACCCGCCCTCACGCATAATCTTGTAATCGGGGGTGCGGTGTACGTCGCCAAAGGCGTAGAGCTGTTCAAGATAGCCCGGTACCAGCCCCGTTGCGCGCTTGAGAGTGGACCCTGCGGCTTCTTCGAGCGAGAGCTCCGGGTGTAAGGGCCCACCGGGTAGAGCCCACTGGCCCTTGTAGGGTTCGCGTAGACGGCGTACAAGCGGTAACCAGAGGGAGTGGTGGCTTTGGCCCTCCTTGCGGCGCAAGGCCAAAATCACTGTAGAAACAGCAAGCGAAACCGAGGTGTGATCGGCATCGAGGTGCTCTTCATGGTGGCTCTGGGCAGCCGGCTCAGGCAAGGTCATAGGGTTCCCCACGGTTAGCGATGGTCTTGTCTCCTACATTCTAGTCAAGAAAAAGGGGCAGAGTTCGTGCGGGCACGGAAGAGCAACCTTTCGCGGGGCTTCTTCAAGCGCGGTGGGCTCTGCAAGCTACCGGTCTTGAATCGGTAGCTGGGTACATCATTAATTGGTTTTGGGGAAGAAATGTACTTATGGAAAGGCGCAATCGGAGGGCGAGTTCACTGCCAGCCGGGGGAGCTACATCAGGGTTGTGTGAAGCAGATACATATAATTATTATTAATTTATAATCCGCATTGTTTTATCGTGGTGAATTTTCTGGGGGAAGGTACTCCACAAAAATAATGGGGACAGGTATCAACAAAGAAGTTGAGAAATGATGAAAAAAATAAAATTATTTTCTTGTCTTTCAGTCATTGCCCTCCTGACTGGGTGTGGCCTGTTCTCACCGACCATGCCCCAGTATTCGCCTCAGGAACAACTATCCGATGGGGCTTTCGCCGTGTATCTCGCGGGGCGGTATGATTCGCCGCTGCCGCAAAATCCTGGGAGCGGGATCCTCTTTTACCACCCCGAAAAACAGGAGTGGTCGCGGCTGGACCTTAAAGGTCTGGACGGTGGGGCCCTTAGTTTTGATGGTCAAGAGCTTCACTACAAAGATAAGGTGAACGACTACATCTTGAGCGCCGACGGGGTAAAAACCATAGAGCACCCCCAACAAGAAATGCTCACTATCTCTGAACAGATACCCCTACCCGGTGAAGGAACTGGATCTATCGCCCTTGTAAATTCAGGGAACCCCACCCAAATTATCACCGTACAGGGCCAAGAACGCACCCTCCACGAGGTACCTGATTCTCTTTCCATGATGGCGACCTGCCCCGACGGTACGGTGTGGGCTATGGGCCAAAGCGGGGAGATGAAGGCAGACCCCGTTGAGTCAGCGTACCCACCGGATCGGCTTTATAAGCTCTACCCAGAGTTCTCAGCTACCCCCGTCGCCGAATATAAGAGTGAGCAGCCGGCGAACACTACCCAGCATTTTGTCTGCTCTGACAATGTCATCTACTACATTATTGACAGCATCACCCCGCCTGCTGAGGGCCTGGCCTACGCTGGCCCCGAGCACTACACCGGGTCAAAGCTGGTCTCCTATGACACGCAGACCGGCGAGTATCGGGAGCAGGACATAAGCGGGGACCTGGCCACCCGCCTAAATGACCAGATGTGGAGCCCCACCCTCTCACCGCTCTATCTATACGATGGGCACCTGTGGTGGGTATCGGGGTACGGCAAAGTGGTGAAAACCGACCTGGCAACCGCCCAGAACACGGTAGCTTTCGACCTGGGCGACTTCGAGCCGAGTAAGGATATCGGCTACCTGGTGCAAGAAGATAAATACCTCTTCCGCTTTATATTAGACCTTTCGGGGGAGACCACCATCTACCGCTACAACCTAGAGACTGAGCAGCTAGAATCACGCGCTACCGTACCTG
>NZ_JBLXXQ010000011.1:0-36545 GCF_048512965.1 Rothia sp. P5764
GGGAGATGTGTAAAAGAGACAGACTATGACGTTTATTCAGGATGAATCAGGGAATTGGGTTCTTGATTTTTATCAGTTGGGGGTTTTTCAGCCAGTTTTCTAGCGTTCAGATGGGGGGGGGGGCAACTTTCGAAAATGCGACAGTTGCCCCGCCCCCTTATGTTCATGGGATGGTGAACCTTAGGTCAAGAAGGCCATGCTGACTAAGCCCGCGACAAAGAGGAGGGGGAGAGCCTTGGCAATTTTTATTCCCATGTTGAGAAAAAACCTGATGACGGAGATAACGAGCCAGAGGATTAGGAGACCGGATAGTATCATCAGCCCCGTGTCGGGGCTTACTGCGGCATTTACGCTTCTCTCGGAGAGCTGGGCATATTGCTCAGGGGTGGTGATTGCTAGTACGAGGGGGTGCATGTTTTGTTCCTTGTTTGTCGTGTGGTGTTCGGTTAGCTCCATCCTATTAAGGATTTTTTCCTTTACATAATAAATTTTGCGTTTGGTGACTTACTTTTTTCCCTTCTAAGCCTAAATCCCTGTGTACCCGCTGATGAGCAGAAAATCATGCGGCTTTCGAGCGAAAACATTTGGAACGGAGCAGTCGTGGAGATTGTGGCATCTGGGGAAGTCCCCGAAGTAGATAGGTTTGCTGGAATGTGGCTTGGGCTTGGCCTAACCGCAGGAGTCATCGCACTCCTTGTTACCGTTGTGGGGTTTACCCTTTTGAAAACCGGTATGGTCAAGCAGTCTCCTTTTGACCCAGGTAAGTTCTTACTTGGGTTGTGGGGAATGGTTCTCATTGTTTCTATGCCGAGTCTTATCGGTTGGGGATCAACCTTTATGCCGGCCCCGGCTCGAACAGAGGCTCAGGCAGTTACGCCAGCTTATGAATCAGATGTTGTTTCTGCTAACAACCAGGCTGGTGGCGGTAACGGCAAGGAGGACCTGAAGTCCATTTTGGGTTCTTCCTACGGAAAATATGAGTCTCAGATTAAAAATGAGATGCACAATGCGCTCATTGTCCGGTATAAGAAAAATGCTTCCGAGGATGCAGGGGTCGATCCCTGCTACCAAATCGAGGTGTCCTGGACATCCGTAACCGGCGGATTAAATAACGGTAATTTTGAGGACCATTTGGAGCATGTAACCCCAGATGGGTACTCCCCAGAGCGTTGTGGCGGACCGGTCAAGCCGCTTGATGACCAGGATGTTACGGAATACAAAAAGTAGCCCAAAAACTCAATCAGGTGGTTCTAGCACCGAAACCGGAATGTCTAATTTTCTGCATTTATCAGTAGTTATACAGCTTGTTATTCGCAGGCTAATTCATCTCTAAACCTGTAAAGGAACACATCATGAAGACACTCTTTTCTACCTCATATTTCAAGGTGTTTAGGCAGTCCCTCGCCTTCATTACCACCCTTGCATCCATGATGATTTTTACCATCACCAACGCTTTTGCGGCCGGTTACAAACCGCAAGTCTCACCTAACTTCAACAACCCCATCGCTCAACCGATGAATGATATTGCCGGAATCGGCCTAGCTATTGGTCTAATCGTCATGGTCATCTGCCTCATCGGTGCAACCATCCTCTTCGTCATCGGCAAAATCTTCCACCAGGGTAAGGCCCAGGAGAAGGGTCTCAGTATTCTCCTCTGGGGCCTGTTTGGTGCAGTAATCCTGACCTCGCTCTCAGGTCTGGTCTTCTGGATTACCTCCGCATTCTTCATCAGCTACACGCCCCCTGGAGCCCCTGCCTAACGAATATCTGATTGATAGGTAGCTAGGTAGAGAGAAAAGGTAAACCACATGTCATTCTTTGACTTCATGGGAGGTTCCGGCCAGTCCTGGGACGAACTGATCGGCACAATGTTCGTTCAGGCTAACAACTCACTCACAGGAGCCTATGCTTCATCAAACATTGATGAGTCATGGTGGGCTGCGGTAGTCGGCTCTCCGTCAACACCAGGTATGCTCTCGACCTGGCTACCTGTTATCGCAGGTTTTAGCGTTGTTCTATCAACAGCGCAGATTGTCTCCAGCATCTTTAGGGGCTCAGGAATTGGTGTTATCAGAGGCGGAGTAGGCGCTATATTATCTATCCCCCTCACTTATGTCACCGTCATGCTCGTCATGATGCTCTCATCGGTTGTTGACGCAATGAGCGCTTACATCTTGAAAGTAGGTGCTACGGATAACGCTAACGCTTTTATGAAAATCTTCGGTGTGCAAATCATAAATGGCGAGTTTACTGGAGTGAACTCCAAATACCAGATGTGGGAAGGTGTAGGCAACGCTACAGGTTCAATGAGCATGCTTGTTCCCGCACTCCTTGCTGGGATTATCCTGCTTTTGTCCTGGTTTCTCTCCGGCGTCATGGCCCTGCGATCGCTAGGCGTTGTGATTATGGCTTCAATGGCAGGCTGGGCAGTCACGGCTCTAACCTCGGACTTCACCAAGGCATGGTTCCCTAGCTGGCTCAAAATTACGGTGGGCCTTTTACTGGCAAAACCATTTTCAGCTGCGGTTCTCGTAATGTCAGCTACAGTTTTCAACCACTCTGATTCAGGAGCTCAATTTTTTGCTGGGCTTGCTGGTTTGGTTATTTCTATCGCCATGCCTTTTCTGGTCATCAAATTTGTTTCATTCACAGCAGCTGGTGCTGTCTCGGAACAAGATTCAGCTTTCTCAGGTGCCGGTGGGCTTTTGGGACGATCAACCTCCCGAGTATCACAATCCATGTCACGTATACGCCGCCGTTAAAGCGAGGTAAATTATTATGTCTACTGAAGAAAAAATTGAACTTGCACCGGTTCGCATTCCGCGTCAGGAAAAGACTGGTATTGTCCTGGGGTTATCCCTTGTTCCCCTCATTGCTTTTGGCGTTTCCATCCTTTTAGCTCTGATCTCTCTATTTATTTTCCCTTTCCCGTGGATGATTGTAGCTTTCTTCTTCTGGCTGACTCTTGGCGCTATCTTTGGGTGGGTAAGAATCAAAAAACGTACCCTCTTTGAGTGGATTCCCCATCTGCATAAGGCAATGCTGCGGAGACTAACGGGACAAAGCGGCTATCGCCGGCCTGCTGAACGAGCCGACAGCTTAGCTGATGAGGAAGCACTGGAGCGCATTCGTATTGCTGATGAAAAGTCACGGACTGAAGCTTTGGAATGGAATGAGCCGGAACCAGGCATTACTCCTCGGCCAGTGAAATTTACTCTCCCAGGGCAAGCTAACGAGTTCCAGGTTTACAACACTCCTGAAGGCCGAGGTATTTTGCATGACCCCGTTACGAAGAGGGTATCAGCGGTTGTTCAGATTAAGAACACGAAGTCTTTTGATCTTCAAGATGATGATGTGAAAGGCGAACGCATTGATCAGTATGGACTGAATCTGGATGTCGTTCTGGCTAATCGTTACGTTGAGGCCATCATTCCAACTGACATTACTTCTTTGCAGTCGCCTGAACAGTCTCTGAATTACTACCGGTCACAGGTCAGGCTGAACGGGGCAGACCCAAATATCAATCCCATTGCTGCTCAGGGGTATGAGGACTATCTTGCCCGGAACCTTATGACCTACCACATGCAGTACTACACGTTTGTTTTTTCTGTCGATGAGATGAGGACCCTGATTCGTGAACATGGGTCAAACATGGCCGGCTTGTTGTCCGCTATCGACACTTTATGCCGAAGCCTTGAAGATGACCTCTCATCGAACAAAATCGACATTGAGCACTGGCTCAATGCTCGGGAGCGAGTAGAAGCAGCTTATGAAACTTTCACTCTGAATAAAGATGAACCCATTGTTGGTGCCTATGCCTACTGGAGTAGCTTACGAGCTAATGCCTGCTGGCATAGAGCTTATGTCATTGATGAATGGCCGCAGAAAGACATCAAGCCAGGGTTCATGTCAAAGCTGACAAAAGACCTTCAGTTCCGCCATGCTGTCTCAATCGTCTACGAAGCAGGATATAGCGATGAAGCCCTTACCAAAGTTAGCCATGCAATTCAGGATAAGGAGATTGCTCTAGATATTAAGAGGAAAGCTGGGCAACGTATCTCTCTGGCCGATAGGACCGAGGTTGAGGATCTAGAGCAGCGAGAAGCTGAACTTGTGGCCGGGTCTTCCGAAGTTGTCATGCGGGCATTCATCTCCATTACCGCAAGTACCAAAGAAGAACTGGAGAAGTTCCATTCCCAAACGATAGCTGCATCTAAACGTAGTGGCCTGGTGCTGTACCCCTGTTGGGATCAGCAGTTTGCTGGGGTTCTTGCGGCAGGGGCTCTTGCCGGCGTTGGTATTGACTAGGAGTTAGAAGGCAATGGAGAAAATTCAGGAGAGGGAAACCCCTCAAGAGCTGGGCATCCTTAAACTGGAGTACCCTAACGAAACACGCGTGAATAGAAAAGCACGCCGTCTCATTGAAAAAAAGCACCGGAAGGCTTTTGAGCGTGAAGTTAAGCATCAGCGCTCTCATTTCCTGCCAGGTACGAGATATGCCAAGGGAGGGGCAAACAGGAGGCACAATTTCCGGGGTGATTTGAAGCTCTCTGGGAAGAAGCGACGCCTCACTTCATTCAATGCTGCAGTTACTTACCCATTTACCGCATCTTCTACTTTTGGTATTCCGGGCGTGTGTATGGGCGAAGATAAGTCTGGTGCTGGTGGCTTCTATTTTGACCCTTGGGAGTTCTACAACGCAGGAATCTTCAAAGGGATGTCCATGTTGGTCCTTGGGGCAGTGGGCGAAGGTAAATCATCCCTGGTTAAGTCTTTTGTTTCCCGGCAAGTTCTTATCGGGCGAAAAGCTCTTGTGATGAGTGACCGTAAGGGTGAATGGAGCATTGTTTCTGCTTACCATGCGGGCAAAACAATTCGGGTAGGTTCCGGTGAAGAGACCAGAATTAACCCACTAGATGAGGGGAACCGCCCCTCAAAGGATGGTTCTGGCAAGCCCATGACCAATAAAAAATGGGCAGAAATCGTTGCGGACCGCCGATTTGCTCTGCTTCGGGCGATTGCTGAGATCTTGATGAATCGTGAGTTGAACCCTACTGAGCGTCTTGTACTTGGTCAGGCTCTGAACTTGGGTCTTGCAGCTGCTCGTGCGGAAAACCGTAAGCCTATTATTCCCGATGTGGTAGTGGGATTAGAAAAGCTCCGCAGTCAACATGTTGAAGAATACTTGCGCCAACGTCACGAAGCCGCAGCTATCTTGCATGATTCTTTCCTATCGCTCGTGTCTACTGAGGATGGCGCAGCTTCAGATATTTCAGGCATGTTTGATGGGGAGTCCACCGTTGATTTTGATGTTACTGCACCGATTGTAACCTTCGACACTTCTGGTTTGGAGAGCTTGTCAAAAGAGGCCCGAAAAATTGCACATGCCTGTATCCAGACCTGGGCGGAAGCCGCTATTACCTCAAATGATTTTGGTAAGCGCATAGTCGTCTACGAAGAGGGCCTGGAAGTCATTGACGATATTGGTTCACTGAACCGTATGACGGTGCAGTACAAGCTGGCTCGACATTATGGAATTTTCAATATCTTGGTTCTGCACAAGCTCGGAGATTTGAACCTGGCTGGTGATGAAGGCTCAAAGGCGCGCGCCTCTGCCTTTTCTCTCTTGGGGGACTCGCCGGTGCGCGTTCTATACCGGCAGGAGGCAGAAGAAGAGGAGCTGGTTAAAAAGACCTTCGGGCTTTCGCATCGTGAATGGGAGAAGGTGGCAAGTTTTAGCTCCGGGCGGGGTCTGTGGAAACTTGGAAACCATGCTTTTGAAGTCCAGAACACGATGACTGCCCCTGAACGTCCGGTCTTTGATACGAACAAGTCTATGCGGGTATCCCGTGATCAAGAGCAGGTAAGAGCCGCAGTTTAGCGGTAAAGAAGGAGTCCCATTATGCGTATCCGTCCAAGTGACTGGTTGGCAGTCTTCACCGTAGCCCTCGCAGTGTTTGGAGCTGGAGGGTTGCACCTTATTTTCTCAGTAGCTTATTTTTTCTCGTGCGGAACCTTTGGACACTCTTTGGGGATGTACGGTGTTATTCCAGCTGCTCTTGCATGGGGTGACGCAACGGTTGTCCCCGGCCAGACTTGTGTACCAGGGCGTACACTTGTGCAGGTTGTGGCCGTTGTGTATCTGGTTGTTTTGATTAGTGCCTTTGTCCTGATCTATATGATCTGGGACCGGTGGATGCAGTCGGATAAGAAGCTCATCAAGGATTTGAGTGTTCGTGACGGTATCGCTCAGGCACGAGAAGTTAATAAGAACGTTGGGGCAAAAGCTCTTAAGGCGAAAGCACATTCAATTCGTCCTACTTTGGACAAACCTCAGCTCTCTGATGTTGGTCGGAAAATTGGTGTTTCACAAGGGTTAGGTGTCTGGCTGCCTGCTCAGGACACGTGCGTTGTTTTTGGCCCTCCTCGGTCAGGCAAAGGCGTCAATTTTGTCATCAATGAGATTCTGGATTCCCCAGGGGCAGTTATCACGACTTCTACCCGTGGAGATAATGCAGCTGCTACCTGGCTGATGCGCTCACGCGGTAATCGTCCGGTCATTATTTTCGATCCTCAGAGCATCACAGGCGTGAAAACAAAGATGCGGTGGTCACCGTATCGTGGTTGTTCAGAGCCCCAGGTTGCACGGGAAAGGGCAGATGTCATCATTGGGGCTTCCGGGCTTGGTTCATCCTCGAATAACCAAGAATGGGCTGAGATGGCAACGACAATCTTGTCCTATCTGCTTCATGCAGCTGCTTTGGGTAATGTGCCTATCTCAACCTTTGCTCAGTGGACCCAGTCTTATGCTCTTGCAGGTGAAGCTGTGCAGATTTTGACTCAGTCACCAGCAGCAGCGATTGGCTGGGCAGAATCATTGGACGCTGAGATTAAGGGTGATGCCCGAACCTTGCAGTCAAAGTGGATGGGTGTCCAATCAGCTACTGCGTCTTTGCTGATTCCTTCAGTCGCAGAGCTCTTTGAAGTAGGCGATGGGTCGCACGCGCTGGATCCTGAGAAATTCATCAAGGACCGCGGCACTTTGTATCTTATCGGAACAAAAACTGGTGGTGGTGCAGTTGGCCCCCTACTGGTCGCCATGCTTGATGATATGTATTCAGCAGCGGAAAAGCTTGCTAACCGCTCTAAAGGGTCTCGGCTTGACCCGCCTATGCGTCTGGTTCTTGACGAAATTGCAAACTTTAACGTTTGGAACCGTCTGCCCGAGGTTATGTCTTCCGGTGGTGGTATCGGTATCGGAGCTACGCTCTACATGCAGTCGGCTTCTCAGGCCAAGGACCAGTGGGGAGATAGTGCGGGTGCAAAAATCTTGGATTCGGCAAACTTCACTGTGCAGCTTGGTAACTCTAAAGAAGTCGATAAGCTCAAATCTTTTGTTGACTGGATGGGTGAGACTGAGAGAGTTAAATACTCATACTCCTATAGCGATCAGGGGATTACACATTCTGAGGATAAGCAGAGGGTTAATGCTGTTAGCGTTTTTGAGCTCTCGCGACTACCGATGGGGTATTCGTTCGTTATGCCAAATACTGGTCGCCCGTTGCTGATGAAGTCTGAACCGTTCTTCAAGCGTAAGGACAAGGAGCAAATCTCAGCTTCTCAGAAGACTTTCGTTGATACTCAGCGAAACGGTCAAATGTTGCCGTGTGATGCAGGGGCATAATTCTCATGGGACTTGGTCGGAAGCGTGGTGCCAGGCGACGGGAATATACCAGCTATTTGGCATCTCATGCTTGGCTTCATAGAAAGATTCGTTATTACAAAGCGCTAAAGGCCGCGGGGTTCATTCCTGTATGTCAAGTTTGCGGATGCACACAGTCCCATAAGCGGCCATTAGATTTGCATCATTTGTCCTATGAGGGCGTTGCTAAAGACGCTCAGGGAAACTGGGTATCAAAGGAAAAGGACGAAGATTTAGTTCCCTTGTGCCGTGAACATCATCAGAAACTCCACCAGGTTCTTGACCAGCGTGGTAGAGATTTCCGGGGCTGGAGCAGGGATAAGGCGTCTATTCATATCATCAAGAGTATGAAAAGAAGAGTAAATAATTAGGAGAAGGGTGGGGTTGATCATGAGTAGTTTTGATGAGGCTAAGGTTTTTGGCCAGAGCGAATGTTTCATTTGTCATCAGCGATATGAAGTGGATAGTGATCGAAGGTTGGTAGCACGTAGGGCTGGGGAGTATGTGTATCTTAATTCTCCCTGTTACGAGAAGGTAAGGGCATTGGCCACTAAGAACAGGGTTTCTCTAACAGAGGGACTAAATCTTTATTCTGAGCAACTTGCTTCTGCGTTGCTAGGTAGTAGGTAAGGAAAGTAACCATGTCTCTAAAAAATAACGTTGTTTCCCTTTCTGCGCGTCGGGAATCCACGCGTTTAGCTCGGGTGGCTAACTTACCTGCGCCCAATTCTGATAGGGAGGATTCGGCGGAAGTTGACGAGAGCCAAGTGATAGCTGAAGACGCTCAGACTTGGGATGAGTCAGTCAAAGTTGCTGAGCTTTCTGCCCAGGGTGCTGTGCTTGAAGGAGATGACAAAGAGATTCTCAGCGCTTTTGAGAGTGGAGCTCCACATCTTTTTGACGATTCAGGTTCTGCTTCTGATGAAGCTGATGATGATGAACCTACTCCCTTTGTTCAGCCGATGCTTGCAGAGAACGAAGATGATAGCTCTGATACGCTTGATTTTCTGGGGATAGCCTGGAGGAAAATAGATGAGGACCGCAAGAGTGAAGCCTGGAAGTGGCTGCGGGAATGGGTCGATTGGTTCACTTTTACTTTTCATCTTGATACGTCAGTTGTTGCTCCCTGCTGGTACAAACATACTGATGTCGTAGAGGAGTTGTGGGCCGCGGCTAATGCAGAAGCAAGAGTGTGGGCCGAAGGTGAAGCGACTGTGATGCCGATGACTACTTGGCAGAACATGCTCCCTGGTGTTATCGCGCGTCTATCTGCCTCAATGAAGACCTGTAATGCCAAGAAAGAGCATGTCTCCACATCTGTGTGGGCAGCCGGGAAACACCCGTTTGTTCTTCAGCTGGATGAACAGGATTGGCAAAATCATCTGTTGGGTGCTGTTCATGAGGCAAACTCGTTAGCTCCTGGGCGTTGGAGAGCAGCTGTAATTGACAGCCAGGGGCAGGTGCTTGAAGCTAGCGAGCCCTTTAGTGTAGGTGCTGTGGCTAATGCAGATGGCTCGGGTCTAGGTCAGGTCTTCATTTGCTCTGATGGTGCTGGTGAACCGAAGGCTTTTGTCCAGGCATGGGGCTCAGAAGCTGATTCCCTGCAGTGGCAACGAATGAACGTGGAAGGTGAGTGGGAGCCTGACAATCTACAGACAACCTCTACGGTTGCTGGCATGTTGGATTCTGAATTAGATGAGGCATTGGAGGATTACGCGTCTTCACGATTACCTGAGGATGTACTTGCTCGTTTCCGTGATTAGATACATGGTCTGTTGGGGCGAACCTTTCCGGTTCGCCCCTTTTTTTGTTGAGTAAGTGAGTTACGGCTGGCATCGCTAATCCCTAATACCTGGTGAATCTATTTCACTCTGTAGAAAGGAGACGGTAGCGATGGCTACTGCAACGCGTGAGTTTTCTGAGGAATACATGGAGATTCTGCTGACACTTCTAGAAGCAGGTGCCCGTACCAGTCTGCAAGCTGGCCATTTTGTTTCTAAAGCTGTTGTGAAAGATGCGGTTAAACCTCCGCATTGGAAGCCAGCTAAAGCCAGTGATTGGAAGAATCACGTTGAGTTGAAGGATAAGGGTGGTAAGACGCTTGGGTTCTTGAATATGGCGTCCTCTCTGGTTCAGAAGTTACGGCCACGTCTGAAAGAGTCCGGGGGCATTGAGCTGGAAGGTGGCGGTGAGCTGTCTTCGGAGGTTTCATCTGGGCGCATGCTGAATAGTGCTGAGCTTGAAAAGCTGGGAGTTCTGGCAGAACGGCGGTACGGGAAAGCAGTCGATTTAGCGCGGCTTAAGCCGGGAGATATTGTTACGACGCAAGATTCATCGGGAGCTGTCCACGGAAAAGCTAGGGTTGCTTCAGTTGATATTTTGCCGGAGGATTCAGAAGAATATGCTTCGGTCAAATATGTTGACGTTGAAACCGGAGAGCCAATCTCGGTTTATTCAAATTTTTTTACGAATTTAGCTAACTACTCTGACAGCGGGCGGTATGTTCCATCCGCGGCTTTCTCTGTGGAGCGCCCGTTTGCTTCCCTGCCCGACCGAGAGAAACTGCTGCTAGCTTCTGGTTTTCCTCTGAGCGCAACGCTGGAGGTATCGGGAGACAATGTTGAAAGCAAAATCCAGGTTGATCGTCATACGGAATCCATGACTCCCCATTTTTATCGCGCTTCTCCACTAGATGAAGGGTCCCTGGTGGGGAAAGTCGTTTCCTTCGTGGGTAGAAAGGAGGGAGATGAAGAACTACGGGAAGTAATGGGTAGAGTCACAGAGAATCTTGCAGCTGGGGATGGCCCGCAGATTCTTGCCATTGAAGATTTCAGTCATCAAATTGAACGTTTCGAGCTGGATGTTGATGCCAGCATTAGCGCTTATCACCGTGATTTCCTCGGAGGCAGCGAGGATGAAGATGCAATGAGGAAGTCAGTACAAGTGTTTGACGGCCTCGATTATGAAGCCACCGCTGCATATATGAATGGAGCTGATTTGATCCCTGTTCTGGATGAGCGGGGTAGGCTTCTCACGCCAGATGAACTGCGGCTTATGGGGCTAGGTGAGGGGGTAGCTGATGATGCCTACTTACGAGTCAGCGATGAAGTTTCTGTCCAGTTCGATGATGGGGAACCCCAAGCAGGGAGGGTCAGCGCTGTATTTGTTAATGATTCTCTGGAGGGTCGGGTTACGGCTAAATTTAGGGATCAGTTTGATTATCCTTTGCAAGATAGCGAGGGCGCTAAGTCAACTTCTGTGACAAATGTGAGGCGTCACTTTAATGCTCTGAGTGAGAAAGAAAAACTATGGCTAGCTGCTGGTATCCCAATGGTGGCTCAGACCAGACAAGGACACTCAGAACCAGATTTAGTAGCTGATGTAGAAAACGCTGAAGTTTCTTTTCGAGATGCTATTTATGACCCAAGTGTTCGGGGAAAAGTTGTCTCCTTTGTGGGCTACCCAATGGTCAGACAAGGGAACGAGCGCGTACCTAGCTATCAGGCCGTTGAAGTTCGAGGTCTTGTCAAGGAGCAGGAACTTAAATCAAACGGAGAGAATACGCTGTTGGTCGAGGGCTTTGACGGTACCGTCCGTGAATACTCTGTAGACAGGGTCGAGAGTGTAGAAGCCGGGTTCAACGATTTTGTTCGATTGGGGGAGCCTCCTTTTGAGGCATACCAGCGGCCCCATGTGCTGGTCTATGAAAAACTGGACTTTGAGCAGGCGAAGGCATTCATCGAGCAGGGTTCAGCATGGGCGGCCCCTGATGTGGATTTCCCCTCCCGGGAACCTGATGCTGTTGTGGCTATCGGCGGAACACTTTATGCTAAAACTCCTGATATGCCCCCTGCTTCCGGTGAGCTTAATCAGGCTGTGCTTGTTGATGAGCCGGAGGCTAGGGAGCTCCTGGATGAAGCCGGCTGGCAGTGGGTAGATGCGGAAAACCCTAACCTTGTTTCTGGGAAGCCTGCTTATGTTGTGAATATGGTGGAAACTTGGGTTCCTGAGAATGTGGATGAGGTTGTTCTTGCAGGAAGCTCAGCCTTGGTACATGAAGATATTGCCGAAAATGTTGCATTCCGGGCTTCGGGATTGGGTTCGGTGTCCTTGAAGAATGACTTCGTCAGTGAGACTTTGCTTTGGCAGGATATTAATGGCTGGGAAAAAGCAGCTGAATCTAAGGATGTGCCGTTCACGCCCAAAGATGATGGTGCTTTTGACCCGGTTTATGACGAGGTAGAAATTCGTTCAGATCGTGAGGACATCTCCTGGCGGTAGGGCTACTGAGGGCAACTGTCGCATTTGCGACAGTTGCCCTCTTACTATAGGCGAGGTAAGTCACTTAGATTATTCCTTTCAGAAACCTAAGAGCAGATGAAGGCACTCAAACCAGAGTGAATTCATCTGCTCTTTTTAGTTCTTAGGAGATTCTCATGGCTTCACACCCACACATTGATGACTTCACCGTAACCGGAAACTTGGCCGCTGACCCGCGAAAGATTGACCGTGAAGACGGCTCATATCTAGTTGTCCTGGCTGTTGCTGAAAGCCGCAGCTATTGGGACGCCCAAGTTGAGGACTGGCGGAAAACAGACCCCGTCTACTACAACGTTGCTCTAGATTCCAACGATAAGTCGTTGGGCAATATGCCAGATAACGTTCTGGCCTCGGTGAAGAAGGGGGACATGGTTACAGTTGCTGGTCAATACCAGGCCACCCCTTACATCAGCAATAAGACCGGAGAACCCGGCATTAATCACCGTATCTGGGCTAAGGACGTCTCTGCTTCGATGAAGTTCGCAACCGTTGCGATTACCGATAACCCTAAGCCTAGCCTCGATATGGACCGGGGAGTCCAACGAGATATGACTACTGGCCGTGTTGCGCGTACAGACTTCACCCCCCGAATGAACCCTCCGGCACAGAAACCAGAACCTGCACAGGCGTCTAACTCTGGCTGGGATGGGACGACCCCTCCCTTGGCTGGAGCCAACGTTCCGCAGCCTCAGTTCCCTGGGCAACAGGAATATTCCGGTGGAATGAGCCGGTAAGAATCGGTAGTTACGTAACGAAGCGCTCTTATCTCTGGCGATAGGGGCGCTTCGGTCCGTGTTTATTCATTAAGTACGTACTCATACAGCTTTGAGGTTTTTTAAAATGGCAGAACAGCAGAATAACAATGAATTCGCTCTTTTTGGGGCGGAAGGAGAAAACAATGAACGAGTGGACCGAGCCGGCCTTTATCCGGGAGCAGATAGAAGAACAGGAAAACAGCCTGGAAAGAGAGTGGCGGAATCGTCCGGGTCGATGGGCGAATCTGCTCTGGGATCAAGCGTTAACACCGATGCAGGAGAGCTTCGAGGAGAAATTTGGGGCTTTGCCGGAGATGCCGATGCTGAAAGACCTGAAGATATGGGAACAAGCCCTGCTTCGGAGATTCTGGCTGGAGAGACTGCAAGACGAGCCCAAGAGGACTCCGCCCGTTCAGGAGTTACCGGAGATGAGCGCCGAGCAGGTGGAGAAGATGCAGAACTTCCTTTTGGAAGCAGTAGCGCAGATTCGGGCGGTGAAACTGGACAGGACGGACAAGGAACAACTGAGCCAGCTGTAACGGGGGAACCCATTGACTACGCGCCTGATGGGACGATTACGGTCCCATCAGGTGCTCGCGCGCGGGCCGAAGCTAATTTGGATGCTATTGAGCTTGTCCGAAAGCTGACTCAGGAACGCAGATATGCTACCGCTGAAGAACAAAAGACTTTGGCCGGCTTCTCGTCCTGGGGAGCCGTTCCAGAAATTTTTCAGCCCCAAAAATATCCTGATTTTGAGCAGCTGAATGAACGCATGAATAAGCTCATGACTTCAGAAGAAATCGCTGAGGCAGAAGCAACTACTCTGAACGCGCACTACACAAACCCCGCGGTAGTTGGGGCTATGTGGAGGAGCCTAGAAACTGCGGGTTTCTCTGGGGGTGCAGTAATTGAACCTGGTTGCGGCTCGGGCAACTTCATCGGGGCAGCTCCTGAATCAGCGCAGATGATTGGCGTTGAACTCGATAACCTTTCTGCTCAGATTGCACACTATCTTTACCCGTCAGCTACTATCCGCTCCCAGGGGTATGAAAGAGCCCGTTTACCCTATGGAGCTCTTTCGGCAGCTATTGGAAACGTGCCATTTGGGTCTTATGTTGTTCATGATCCGATTGATAACACTGAATCACTGAGCATCCATAATTACTTCATCAACAAGACGATGAAGCACCTAGCCCCGGGTGGTTATGGAGCTTTTATCACTAGCGGCTATACGATGGATGCCCAAAAAGCAAAGGCTAGGGCACTTATCGCTGAGCATTCTGACCTTGTTGCAGCGGTGAGGCTTCCAGACCACGCTTTTTCACGAGTTGCTGGTGCAAGAGTGAGCACCGATATTCTGGTATTCCGCAAACGAGAGGAAGATGTTGCCCATGACCGTAAAAAAGCGGCCGCTGAGTGGGTTGATGGGTACACCGTAACGGTCGATGGGGAGAAAGTCGCCACCTCACGCTTTTTCGACCAACATCCTGAGTATGTTTTGGGTGAAAAAATCTACGACACAAATCAGTTCGGGAAAACCGTTGAAATTGTCAAAAGCCCTGATAACGATGAAGTGCTTGCTACTAGGATTCGGGTTGCACTTGAAGGGCAGATCGCGGCGGCAACAGAAAATGGCTTGGGCTATGCCCCCGTGCTTGCACCTGGAGCTGAACGGCGTTTAGGGCGATTCGCGCCGGGTGGGTTAGTTGTCACTGAGAACTCGCAATTTTCTGTTTCTGGAACGGTCCGCTGGGAACCAACGCTTGGTCAAGTCCAGGTCTACGATGCCTTGGAAGATGTATGGACTCATGCAAGGCTTAAACGAGGAGTGAGCGTTGTTGAAGTCCGTGAGCTTATTGGGCTAAAGGAACAGGTCCGGTCGGTCATTGATGCACGGGACGATCAAGAACGTTCTACAGCTCTAGAATCTCTGCACCAGAAGTACGACCTATATGTTGGAAAATACGGTTATATCAACCGGTTCAGATTAACTAGCGGGCCGAAGCCTAAGAAAACTGAGGTGAACGCTCGTCTCAAGGCTTTGCGGGAGAGCTGGCTGGAAACACAAGATACCGAAGGTCTGACTCGCGCCCAGATTAAAGAGCTAGAGCCTGAACCTTCAGTTCTAGCTGAGTGGGAAGAAGAAGCTAACGCTTCTGATTCTTTCCGCAAAGTTCAAGACCATTTGGTGGTACTGCGAGGGGACCCTGATTACGGTAAACTACTTGCTCTTGAAAACTTCAATGATGAAGAGCTCGTAGGAAGTAAATCTAAGCTCTTTGAAGCAGCTACTTACGCTCTGAAAGTACGCCCAGAACGGGCCGAAAACGCCGCAGATGCTCTTTCTATCAGCCTAGATGAATTGCGCCGGGTAGATTTAGGGCGTGTAGCCGAGCTTCTGAACGTTGATGAGCAGCAGGCAAGGGAGGCACTAGGAACCTTAGTCTTTGATGATCCAGGAACGGGCGAACTGATACCCGCTGTTCAGTACCTCTCTGGTGATGTCCGGACGAAGCTGGCAACGGCCGAAAATGCTGAGGCGTTGAACCCCGCTTTTAGCACGAATGTAGAAGCTTTGCGCGAAGTGCTACCGGCCTGGGTTGGTATTGAAAAAATCCACGTCCAGGTAGGTGCTTCATTCTTCTCAGCTGAACAGTACGAACATTTCATTCTGGACACCTTCAAAGTGCCGTTGCCGGTTACCCGCCAACCAGAAAATGATGGTTGGAAGGTACCTCACCGGTCGGCTGGTATGGATGCTTCAGTTCGTCACCAGTACGGCACCCGAAGGCGTAATCCCGCAGAACTACTTGATGCTGTGATGAACAATCGCCAGCCTAAAGTACTCGATACCGTTACAGACGAATATGGGAACGAGAAGAAAGTTCTCAACGAAAAAGAAACGAAGCTTGCCCGCATGAAAGCGGCCAAGATTGAGTATGCCTTCAAACAGTGGGTTGTTTCTGACTCTGACCGGGTAGCCCAAGTGGAGAGGGAATACAATCGTATCTTCAACTCTTATGTAGCTCCGGACTATTCGGTGTTAGGTGAGCATCTGAAATTAGAGGGCATCTCTCCAGAATTCACCCCGCACCCTTATCAGCGAGAAGCGGTTGCCCGTATTACCCATGAACCGGCAGTCTTGCTGGATCACGTAGTGGGGGCAGGCAAAACAGGGTCCATGATTATGGGTGCGATGGAATTGCGTCGCCGAGGTATCGCTAATAAGCCGCTCTTTGTTGTACCGAACCACTTGGTAGAGCAGATTACCCGTGAATTCGCTCAATGGGCACCGACTTCCAATGTGCTGATGATACCTACGGGCATCACTCCCGAAGACCGCAAACTATACGCAGCTAAATCCCTAGCTGGCGACTGGGACGCGGTGATTATGCCTCAATCCGTTTTTAATCGAGTCAATATTTCAGCTGCGCGGCAGGCACAGTTCCTGAGTGAAGATATTGAAGCTCTGAGGTTGCAAAAAGAGGCCACAAGTGGAGACGAGCTATCGACTAAAACCCTCCAGGGCGTTATCAAACGTATGGAGACGCGCATGGCTAAACTGATGAATCGGAAGGACTCGGGAGTCACCTTTGAAGAACTCGGTTGCGACTACCTTTTCGTTGATGAGGCTCACGATTATAAGAACTTGGCCCGTGCCTCTGAGTACGCTGAGCTTTCATGCGCAGGTTCTATGCGAGCATCTGACCTGGATTACATCTTGCGGGCACTCCGTGAAGACAAGATTGATGCTTCAAACGGGGAGAACCAAGCTCCAGCAGTCGTGACTTTTGCAACGGGCACCCCTGTGGCTAATTCGCTTTCTGAGCTGTGGGTAATGATGCATTACCTGCGACCTGATCTAGCGAAAAATATGGGTATCAGCTCAATTGACGCTTGGGCACGTGTCTTCACTAAGGCCGAGGCTGCAATGGAAGTTCAGCCTTCAGGTATCGGCTTCCGTATCGTCAATAAAATCTCGGAATACCAAAATCTTGAACAGCTTATGCAAGTTGTGAGCCTCTATACCTCTACTGTGACTCGTGAGCAGATTCCTCAACAGCTACCTTCTGTCATTGAAGGTGGTATGCAGTCAAAGACCCGCATGGCTTCTGAGCATGTTCAGGAGTACATGAAAGACATTGTTGCCACAATGGAGAGCCCTGGGCCAGATGATTACATCATTGAGATCCTTGGCCGAGCACGCAGGGTAGCCCTTGACCCGCGCATGGTTGGGCTGGAAGCAGATGACGATGGTGGCCGGCCCCGGCAGGTTGCTGGTGAAGTAGCTCGTATCTATGAACAGTACTCTCAGCACCAATACCTTGACACAAATAAAGAATTATCCCCTATCCCCGGTGGGTTGCAGGTTCTCTTTTGTGATCAAGGAACTCCTACAGGTGCGAGTGAGTTCAACATGTATGACGCCTTAAAAGAAGAGATGATTCTAGCCGGTATTCCGGGGGAGAAAATCGCTTATATCCACGATGCTCATAACGATGAGGAACGAGGAGAACTCTTTAAGAGATGCCGTAATGGGGAAGTGGCCGTATTGATTGGTTCTACCCAGAAAATGGGTACAGGCATGAACGTACAAAACAGGTTAACCGCTATTCACCATGTGGATATTCCGTGGAGGCCAGCAGACCTTGAACAACGTGAAGGCCGTGGACTCCGACAAGGAAATCAGAACTCAGAAATTGAAATTCTCTCATATGGCACGGTAGGGACCTTTGACGCGTACCAGTGGCAAATTCTGGAGCGTAAATCGAAGTCCTTGAATCAGCTCAAGAGTATTGGGGGGCTGCAGGCGATGGAGTCGCTGGCTGGTGATGGGGACCCCAGAATGATGATTGCTTCCCTTGCTGGCGATGAGCGTGTAGCTGAGTATATGGTTCTTGCTGCCGAAGTTCAGAACCTGATGATGCAAAAGAATAACGAAATCTCTGACGTTAAGGAGATTGAGTTTGAGATTGCTACTACTGCTCAGAGAGCTGAGGGGTTAGGTTCCACTCTTAAACTGCTCCATAACGCAAGAGAGTATGAAGCTGTTGAAGGGGACCCGATTATTATCGGGGATGCTTCATTTGACACAAAGGGAGATGAGGCTGGAGCGAAAATGCTTCAGGTTCTTTCTCTTGCCGCTATGAGAACTCATGCTGTTGCTCCTGGAACATACTTCCAGCTTGGTAAAGTGGGCAACATCCCGGCTGTTGTATCGCTTGTACCTGGAGCACATCTTTTGCAGGTAAACCTTGTTGATCCGGTCAGTATGAAGGTCATTTCTGGTTCGGGCTGGGACGTTTCAATCGGAGCTCTGAATTCTGGTCAGCTTTCAGGACGAGGCCAGGTCATGCGCTTTTTTAACTCCGCAGCTGGTCTATCCTCGGCAACCGAGCGGGCGCAGAAACAGCTTGATAAGTTGCAGGGATCTTTGACGCGCCTGGAAAAAGTCCGTGATGATGCAACTAGCGCTTTTTCAGGCCAAGATGAACTTGATAAAAAGCTTCTTCGCCTTGACATGCTGGCCTCAGAGCTTGAACTGCCCTCACTTGAAGTAGATGAGCTAGAAGAAGACAGTAGAGCAGAGGATACTACTGCGACCCTTACTGATGAAGAACACGCTAAACTCTATGGCACTTTTCTCGATGATAATTCATATTCCCTGCGTGAGGGTGACGTCATTGAAATCAGTAAAAAACAATACGATGTGGGGCGGGGGCTCTACCGGGTCTATCTGTTGCATCCTATTGACCGGACAAACCATGAACGTGGGTGGAAGTATCTTGTAGAGGAGGGCGCTGACATCTCATCTGAGAACATCTTTGAGTTATCTCCTGCCATCAATTTCACTCATGTGACGAGGCTCTTCTCGGCTATTGATGGGCGCGATAAGGCTTTACTTTCGATGGCTCCGGAAGACGCTTTTATGAGGCGGGGCTCAGCTGATGTTCGGTATGTCCGAGACAAGATGAAGGTAGGGGATAAGCTCACTACCTTTGTTGCCGATGAGACATCAGAACTACCTGGTAACCCCCAAAAAGCCGTTACCGGTACTGTGAAAGAAATTAGCGGGGACCCGTCCGTACCCTACCCTGAGTTTGTCATTGGGCTAGAAGATACGGACGGGCAGGCTTATCAGATTAAGGTCAAGAGAGGGTACGGCGCTGACCCTGTCGAATTTATCCACCATGATGTGGTTGACCTGGACGCAGAAGCTGAGGCCGCAGCTAAAGCAGCTGAAAATGCGGAACGAGAACGTTCCCTCGTTACTGACGAGAGGCTTTACCCTGGTGATCTGCTGCGTCGAGACATTAAGGGTCTTGGAAAAAGAGGGGATGCGTGGAATGGCCGGCACAAGTTCGAGGACCCTTTCACCAAGAAATCTGTCCATAAAGGCTATGGTTCGATTGTGCGTAAATTATCAGACCAAGGTGAGCTTACTTGGGATGATATTATTCGGGGCCGTGATTTAACAGAGGATGAGATGAGCCTTATCCTAGGCGAGCTCACCACCTCAGCTAAGGTGAGTGACCTGCGTCCGGGGGATGTGGTTAATGTGGCCGTTCTTGACCCGAAATCAGGGAAGAAAGGTCAGGTTCGTATCCACAGTATTGGCATGGGTGGGCGACCGATTATCAAATACCGTGGAGTTGATGCGCCGGCAGGTGATGACCTTAGTTCGGTCACCCGCATGGACGGCACAAACATTGGTGGGATTATTGCCCGCCGTTATGGTGCCTTGACCTTCGATGAAAAAGCTATGGTGTCAGGCGTGGAAACGAGAGCGGTAATCGTTGGAGAGATCGACCCGTCCCTTTACGGTTCAGTCGTTTCTCTTGAAGCTACACCAGGCGACACTCTTGAACGTCTGAGCGGTATCTTAAAGAGTCATAGTAGCTACGGCGGTATCCGCTATGGCATCATACTGGATATTGACGGCGCAGAACAGCGGATGGAAGTGTACGGGGGAACCCTTGTTTCTGTGTTTGTTGACGGCGACCCGTCCGATATTGATGCTCGTGGGCAGTCCTTAGAAAGGGCCGCATATGAGCCTGAGCTTACTTCCGACTCCTTTATGACTCTGCCAAGTCTGGCCGTCCCAGGGTTCAACAAAATTATTGAACTCGACAGGTCAAAGTACCCTGCCCCTGAAGAACCCACTGAGAACGTGGCGCATGAAAATAGCTTGAACCCTATCGATCAAGTAGAAACGGCCACTTTAGTTGATGTTGAAGATACAGCGATTACAAAGGGCATGGACACAGAACTAGAGGCCACAAATATAGAGCACGAAAATCTGATTGTTGCCTCTGTTGAAGCTGCGCGGGAAGAACAAATGCTGGCAAAGGAAGGTAATCTTGCCCCAAGTCCTGAGCCTGGGACGGACCCAGTTAATCAGGAAGGTCCTATTGCCCAGAAGATTCAGCTTGACTACGAGCTTGTGGATTCCCCAACAGGAAGCGAGAAACGCGTCAAAGTTCACGGTGTCCAGGACATCGAAGCTTTACGCGATGCTGTAGCCGAAGCATCTTCAGGTCGAGCCGTTGTCCATGAGGATGGGTATATTTCTACTTTAGGTGTCTCTATGGATAGTGACGCCAACTTAGGCTTGGCCCGTGCGGCCCTGAAAGCAGCAGGGTTTGAAAGCGAAGTTCATGAGTACCTTACCTATAAGGATCTGGTTCCAGGTGACTGGGTTCTTATTGACCCAACGGGGTTGGAATTGGGTACTAAAAATTTGCCTGCCTTGAGCCAGCTCAAAGCAGGCAAAGAACGCGTACCTCTTGAAGATGACGTTTTGGTCGGTATGGTGACAGAGGTAGATTATCTTTCGCGCGGTGTTAACGTCCTTCTTGAAGATACTTCTGGCGGGCATTACTTCATTTACGTGACATCAAAAACCGCTGATGATGCCCAGTTCACTCCGCTGGAGAACAGCCTGGAGTTTCTTGATGAAATTCGCCGCGGTGAAAATGTTAACCGGCTTGCAGTCCTGAGCTCGTATGGGGCTGTACCCATTTGGGATATTGAAGTCGGTGACGAGGTGAGCCTTTGCGATATGGTCAAACGTGAAGCAGATGGTGAACTCTCAGCTGTTTCCATGAACGAAGTTCTGGTTATTGAAACGGGAGTTTTTGAGGATAAGGAACCAGTTCCTTATCTGAAAGTGTATGAATCTGCTACTGGTCAGTTGTCTGTTGTTCAAGTGCCCAGTGCTTCCGCTGACCTGGATATTGAAGACTACGCGCTTTACCCGGTTCATCTGGATCATAAATACGATGAACGTAGCTTGGCGGCGGTCAAGATTGTCAAGGCTTCATTAGACGTAGCTATTGAATACCAGGAAACAGCTTCAGTGGATGTTGAGTCATTAGATGTGCACGATCTGGTTACCGTTCGGGGAATGAGTATTGATGGCAGTCATGTTGAGCTACACGGTGAAGTTTCCTACGTTGAAGCAGGCACCGGGAGCTCCGCCCCAGTTGTAACTGTTTCTGCCTCTGATGGTGAAACTACTCTGATTCCGGAGAAGATTAGCCTTGAGTCTGAACCCGAGAAGCAAAGGCCTGCACCGGTAGACCCTGCTCCTCCTGTGGAGCCCCCGGCAGCAGCTTTAGGAGAAATGGGGTATGCCGGAGACACCAATCTCACTACAACCCCTGCTGCCCTGGATGCCTCTGACCGTGTAATTGGGGTTTTGAGGTACTCCCAGGTAAGACGTGGGGACCGTATCGCTGATCCTGGCACTGGGCAGTGGTATCCAGTGTATGATGCTCAAATACGTCCTAGCGGTAATATCGCTATCTCATTCTTAGGGCCGGAAAAGATGCTAGAAACAGTGCAACCACCGTATGCGACTATCACTGTTGAACAATATCTTCCCTCGAATGTCTACTCTGAGCATTGGACAAGTAGGCAAGCCGATAGCCTGCGACATGGTGACGCTATGCGTTTCTATGACTCTACGGGAACTCCGAGAGTTGCGAAGGTCGAACGAGTAAGCCTCAATGATTCGGGAGCTATTCTGGCCAGTATTGAGGATGGAACAGGTCAATCAAGAGACTTTGTCATGCAACCCCGAGAGCTCATTAGGCTAAAAGAACCCCTATGCGAAGAAAAACGCTTTGGTGTTCAGGGTGCTGCCATTCAGGTAAGGACTAACCAGCTGAGCCGTGGTGATTTGGTGCAGCTTAAAGCTGGTGGTTTAGCTGTTGTAAATGAAGCTATCCATGATGCTGAGCCGGGGAAGTCTCATGTCTGGTTGCAGAATCTTATGGCCGGTCACCAGCGATCAAGAGTCTATGCTATTGCTTCTTCTTATCCGGCAACGGTATTTGAGCAACATCAGCAAGCTGAGGCTACACGACTGCGTGGGCAATTTAGTTCACCCCAAGTAGCTAAAAATCTCCGTGCCACCTCTGAAGTTGGTCAGGCTCCTGGTTTCCCGATTCCGCCTGTACTAGATGATTTAGGTATGGATAGATAGTTAGAGGAAGAACGGCCTTTTACCAACTCCTGGTGAAAGGCCGTCCTTCTTTCAAAAATCAAAAATCGTAACCATGTGCATGGTCTGGGGTATTGGGCGTTTGGCCCGGCTGATCCCAATCGGGCCATTTGTCGTAATCATGGTCTGGGGTATTGGGCGTTTGGCCCGGCTGGTCCCAGCTGTTGTTGTAATCGTTTGCATTCCAGGTTTTATCATCGTAGGCATTCTGGACTTTGAAATTGAGGATGTCTTGAAGCCTTTGGTAGTGAGAGGTAAGCCTACGCTCATTATTTTGTGGCTTCTTACCTAGCGCGGTCTTTGCGTCTTCCTGCTTTGAGATTGCCCGCCAGATGATGATTTCGCGGTAGCAACTAGGGTTGAGAAAATAATCCTTCTCCATTTCTTTGTACCACTCTTGTTCAGAATGGATACCCTGAATTTGGCGTACACGAGTATTGATTTTTTCCAGGATTGCCTTCTGAGCTTCAGCTTCATCGTCACTTGCGAACCATACGGGAGGAACTAGTTCAGTGGGCTTCTCCTCTTTGTACTTGGCAAGGTACTTGGTGGCGTCTTTAATGCTAGCGATGCTCTTGGGTAGTTCGGAGTAGTCAATAGTTGCTTCTTTAGCTGCTCTAATGAGCTCTTTAACGTCTGGCCGGTCTGCTATTTGCTCGGGACTAATTTCTAGCTCGTTAGTGAGCCATTGGTAAGTTCTTCGGGTAGCTGATAGATCCCTGACGTAGTCGAGTTCTGATACTGCTCGTCCCAGGTCGTTTGCCCAGCCGTGCTCTGCGTCTCGAACTTCATGGGCGGTTTTATCAACGTCGGACTTATTGATGATTCCGTTAAGTACTTCCATTGCAGATTCGGGGGTGCGGGCTTGCATGATTCCCCAATTGTCTGGGGAGTCTGGGCGTTCGTCTTCTGGTAAGCCGGAGGGAACGTGCATTTGATTATTCAGTTTGCCTCGGGTCATCGCTACATATAGTTGTTCACGGTTGTAGCTGCTGCTGATAGCGACATGACCGGTATCTACAGTTAACCCTTGGGAGCGGTGGATTGTGCAGGCGTACCCAAGTTCAACTGAGGATTGAGCATATTTCTTGGGTATCTCTACTTGCGCCCCGGTGTCTTCACGGGCGGCAATTATTGAGTGTTTGCTGATGTCTTTGACTGCCATTCGTGTTCCGTTTTTGATGAACTCTCCGTGTGAGTCAATGAGGGTTCTGTCGTTGACCCGAGCAAGTATCATGTCGCCGGGGTGGGCCAAACCTGTTCGGATAACTGTAGATTTTTGAGAATCCACTAGGCCTTCTGCTATTCGGTCTTTTTGCGCGCGGAGATTTAGCTCAATGACTTGCTCGTTCCGACCGGCAATGAGGACACTGGTCTTTCCAGAGTCGATGTCTTTTTTCCATGCGGTGTAAGCGGAGGATAGAACATCATCTGTCTCACTAATACGGCCGTTTTTTTCATAGACTTTCAGGACTTCGGGGTTGCCCTTCCGCAGGCTCAGTGACGCCTCTTTTTCCCACTCTTCTTTGAAGCGCCAGACACTGGTGAGGGTTGATGCGTAGTTTTTGTTCTCGACCCATCCGAGGAAGCCACCGGCTTCTACTGCATCAAGCTGTTTGGGGTCTCCTACAAGTAGCATCTTTGCGCCTACTGCCCGGGTCTGGGAATAAAGCCGGTGTAAGTCCGCAGTGGAGGACATAGAAGCTTCATCGACAATGAGGAGCTGGCCTGGCTTGATTTGATATTTTGCCTGCTCGCTGATGGTTGTGGTCAGACGGGTGCGGGCAGCGTCGAGGGCAGAAGCAATTTTTTTATTGCCTGGATTGCGGGTTGCGCGTGATTCAAGGTCTGAGATTTTTTCTTTGAGTTCGGAGTATCGTTTTGCACGGCGAGCTGCGCCATCTCCTACAGATTCGTAAATCCACTTTGCTGTGTTATCTGTTGGAATGCCCAATTCTTTGCCAAGCACTTCCGCAGCTGCTGCTGAAGGGGCAAGTCCTATGATTGACCCGTTTCCTTGTTGTGATTCCCATGCATGTCGTAGTCCTGCTAGGGTAGAGGTTTTTCCGGTGCCTGCTGGCCCGATGATTGCATTGATTGCGCGTGGGCTAGTGATGACTTGAAGAGCGGCTTCTAGCTGGTCGGGTGCTAAAGGGTAGCCCTCATCTGAAGTGTGAGCTTGGAGGTCTTCTTTTGCTTTTTGATTATCTGCAACGTGGGTTGCTGATGCTGAGGTTACACCGGCCATGAGTTCGGCTTCTAGATTGAGTATTTCTGTGGTGGTGTAGATTTTCTCTTCGGCTCGATCAAAAACGCTGGTTCCCCGTAGTGTTAGTCCCTGCTGTTTGAGATGGTCTAAGTCGTATCGTCCAGGGGTAAGCTCAACGGCTGTTTGCAGGGCTAGGTCTGTGAGCTGGTTTGCGAACTGTTCACGCTCATCCAGGCTATTGAATCGGAGGTTAGCGGTGAGTCTGTGGGCTGATGCTAGGAGGTTGTTTCGGGTAAATGTTGGGTGTTTAGGTACAGTTCGATTAAGGATTTCATGAGCTATTTCTGAAAGGGCTTTATCTGTGAATTCAGATGATTTGTAGAAAGTAATTTTGCGGCCAGTTGCTTTTTGGATAATTTCATCGGGGGAGTAGCCTTTGTTAATGGCACGAGTGTTCCAACGATCGAAGCGTTCTGAAAGGGGAAGTTTTTCTGAATCTTTTAGTTGGCGTGTTTCTAATGTAGCCTGACGCCGAAAATCTAGAATTTTTTCTTTAGTAGGTTCCTTACCATAGGTATTTCTCCATTCTTCAATCAACTCATCCGTTCGGGTTTCAACTGCGATAGTTCTTTGTGAAAATTCAGCAATTAATTCATCGGGCACTTCTGCGAGTTCCATTCTGCGGTTTCTTTCAGGTTCTTCTTCCTGCTTTAATACCGCCATTAAAGGATCGCGCTGTTCGGCTTCTGCACCCACTGCTTTTGCTAATTCATCAAAAAGAATGTTGTTATACATCTCGGAGATCGTCACGACAGATTTGTGGAGTGCATAAGAATCTAAGGTTCCCCATGCTCCATCACTAGCCCTTTGCACTCGATTGGCAAGAACTGCGTGTGTGTGCATTTGGGGGTCACCGGCGCGTGAATCGTAGTGGTCGAAAAGTGAAGCAATCATGCCTTTAGTTTCTACTTTTGCGATTCCACCGTCCCCAGCTCGGGTTTGGATAACGTTAGCTTCTGCCCATTCAAGGGTTTTGCGGACAGCTTCTTGGTGCGCGTTGTGAATACGTGATTTGGTTCCGTTATCCGCTAGAGCCCATAGTACTGAGACGCTTTTGGGGGCAGAGAACGTTAGGTCAAAACCTGAAACTGGTTTGCGGGTACTTTTTGCGGTTTTACCAGATGCTGTTTTTGCGCCTTCTGGAGCTTGCGTTTCTTTTATAGGCTTCTTGCCCAGCGGCTCACCGGTTTGCGGGTGCTTTGCGTCTTCATAGATTGCGATTGCCGCGTATTTGGTAACGGTCTGTTCCGATTTCATGTCGATTCCTGTGAGGCCGTTGCCGAACCAGGTTCCTGCGGGATCACCGGAAGCTGTGTAGTATCCGGTGAGTTGGCCGCGGGGGGAAGCCCCGTCAGAAGCTGCGGTAGTTTGCAGATAGTAGTTGATGTCCATACGCGAAATGGAAACGGTCATTATTTGCTCTTTCGTGTTCGCTGGCTATGTTGCTTGAAGCGCTGGAGGCGGGAAGTATCTGAGAAGTCCCACAGCTCTCGTGGCTTTTTCTTGAAGTAGTAATTTGCGAAGTAGAAGTAATCGTTGAGTATTGAGCCGGAAACTTGGGTTGTGCTCTGGAGCTGGGTTAGCCTCTGCTGCATCTGGTCCATCATCTGCTTGAACTGCATACTCTGCTCGATGGCGAATCGATTGGTTTCTTCCAGGGTCTGCTTGATTTCCTCGTAGTCCTTGCGGGCTAGGAGTTGTTCTTGCAGTTCTCGTTTCTCGGCAATGAGGTTTGCGATGCGGTTTTGCACAGACTGCGTTACTTCCAGTTCTGCCCTGCGTTCTTTCCGTTGCGCGGTTTCGATTGCCGATTGCGCCCTTGCCGATTGCGCGCGGTGCTTGCGTAGTAGTTGCCGAAGTCTTGCGATGAGCCTTTCCGATTTCTGGTTGCGTTTTTGGAGTTCCGCAATGGTTGCTAGTAGGTTTGCGACTTCTCCAGGTGTAGCTGCGGGGTCAGCAACGGGTTTGCCTGCACGTTTTCTATTTGCTGCTTTAGCTTTGCAGGACTGAGAACAGTAGACCCGAGTCCGGGAAGACTTTTCTGGAACAGGGCTGGCGCAGACGGGGCACAGCCTTGAACCTGGCTTATGTTTTGTGCTCATGCCAGCTCTTAGGGCTGGGAGTAGACTTCTGTAAGTCAGAAGCGGAGTAAAAATACAGCCCTGTGCATTTCAATGCCACAGGTGTGTGGTAAAAAAGTTTCTATAAATCAGGTTTGGTTGATTTGTGGGTTTGAGTCTTTGGGCTTTGCTGGTTGGCTCGGTTGTTCTGTGCTGGCTTTGTGTTGAAGTCCTTTTTTGTTCTTCTGTCTTCTTCCTGCTTTGCCTGGTTGCTTCATCAGTAGGTGGTTGCATGTTGTGCTCTTGAGCTTCTGTTCTTTGCTTGCAGATGGTTCTGTGCTGGTTCGTTGTTTTAGCTGGAAGAGGTTCGGTTGTTTCTTCTGCATGAAGGAACTGTCGCAAATGCGACAGTTGCGGTGGGTTTCGGATCTCTTCTTCCAGTGTGTTTTGCTGGAAGAAGGGGAGTGAGCGTTTTGCTGGAAACTGGCAGTGGAAATGCTCTTCGGCTTTCCATTTCCATATTTCCTTTCGGGGCACGCAACTGACAGTGCCAGAACGAAAAATGGGCGGGGCGGGTTATCCTTAGTGGTTGAAAGTGTTTAGGTGAGGCTAGTTTGGAGGGTTGAACATCATGTCTATCTCGACTGCTGATTTTGATGCGTGGGTAGACCAGGTTGCGCTGGGGGTATCTCTTAGGAAGATTGCGGAAAAGTCGGGTCTTTCTGTTTCTACGATTTCCTTGCAACGCCGGGAGGGGAAAGTACGACCAGAAATAATTATGAAAATAGCATCGGCTTTCTCTCATTCGAAGTTACGGGAGCTTTCAAGGTTTGAGGGATATGAGTCTGTTTACCCGGTTCCTGATTTTGCTGATATGCCATGGCTTAGTTGTGTGAAGCTTACAGATCTTATTGCTGAGTTACTGTTTAGGGGGGGAGTTGCTGAACCGGCTGCTGACTACATTTTTGAAGTTGGTGAAGATGCGTGTTCCCGCTGGCGTTATTGCATTGGGGGAGGGGAAAAGCGTAAAGAAGTTTCCGAGGTTTTAGGTTTAATGCCCCATCATTATTCGCGTCTTGTAAAAAGTAATAGCTTGCGCTTTGAGATGGTCTTGAAGGTAGCTAATTTCTACAAAGTCACCCCACATGTTGGGTTGGTGGCCTGTGGTTATATTTCTCTTTCTGATATAGGGATAGTAGATGTTGCCTCTGAGCTGCGAAACGCCCAAAAAAAAGACATACTCGAACAATTGGATAGGGAGTCACGTTCTCTAGTTACATGGCTTTCCCGATTTGATTAGGTGATTCTCGGTAGGCTATCAAGTCGAATCAACTGAGACGGGTCATCTTCGGTGAATATTGGCTAGAAAACTGTACTTTTACAAAAAAATACATAGAATTGAATTGTTCGGTTCTCGGAGTTTCTACGATTCACTCTGGGGATCGACCATGGAGATGAGATTCAAATCTGTCATTCACGTCTCGACGATGTATCTCTATCGGTGCGAGGGAAGGCTCCTACCTGTTGTGCAGTTAGGAGCCTTCCAATGAAGAGCAGGATACTTATTTCCCCAATACCCCTTATCAGTTCTTTCTATTTTTGGAGGATCACCTTGTCTATCTCACGGAAAAACTTTTTGCGTCTTGCAAGTGCAGGAGCGCTTACAACAGCTTTGGTAGGCGTCACATCACTGCCTTCAGCAAATGCAGGTAACTTCACCGACCTGGCACCCGGACGAGCCTTCTACACCGAACTCACCTGGGCATCAGAAAAGGGCATTGTGCGCGGCTGGGCCGATGGCACTGTCCGGCCACATGCGGCCACCGAGCGCTGCGCTATTGCTGCTTTCTTCTACCGCTACGCAGGCTCACCAGCCTTTACCGCACCGGTCAGCCCCTCTTTCAAGGACGTGCCTACCAGCCACCCCTTCTACAAGGAAATTGAGTGGTTCAAGGCCCAGGGGCTCACCACTGGCTGGCCTGATGGCACCTTCCGGCCCTCCGCAGGTGTTGAACGTGGCGCAGTAGCTGCTTTCTTCTACCGCTACGCAGGCTCACCGGCGTTCGTTGCTCCAGCAGCCCCCTCCTTTAAGGACGTGCCTACCAGCCACCCCTTCTACAAGGAAATTGAGTGGTTCAAGGCCCAGGGGCTCACCACTGGCTGGCCTGATGGCACCTTCCGGCCCCAGGTCGCAGCTGAACGTGGAGCTGTAGCAACCTTCTTCTACCGCTACGGTCACTAACCAGCACTCCTTAAAGCGAATGCTCACCACCGGGCATGGTGGTGAGCACTCAGGGAATTTTTCAACAGCAATAATACCAGTTGCTCCAACCCTCTTGGTTTGTGCGTGGAAACTCAGGCCAAGAGGGTCAATGACAACTCATCTCTAGAGAAAGGCACATTCGTGTCAAAAAAGTCCTTTATGAATTCTAAGGCGTTCAAGGGCAGCTCAGCCCTTACCCTGACCGGTCTGGTGCTAGCGTCATCGCTCACCATGATGCCCGGTGCCCAGGCAGAACCTACCGGCTCGGCAGCAGCAACCAGCGCCCTAGCGCAGTGCGGCGTAGTCAATATGGCTCAGGTACTGGACCTCTCCAACTCTTTCACTCCTGAGGAAATCGCTGATGCGAAGGCCCAGATGAAGGATTCCATCGAACAGCTCTCCGGAATCCCTGGCGCAAAGGTCACTATCTTCACCTTTGGCCTGACCTCCCCGGTGAACTACGAGAAGGCCCAGTCTTACTCCAAGCCTGTCCCCGGCACTCTACGCACCCTAGCAGGGAATGCACCCTCAGCATCTTTTGACGTCTCCACCGCTGAAGGCAAAGCCGCAGCACTTGCCTGGGTAGATGGAGTCACCAAGGGTGGCACCAACGTACCTAAGGGGGAAGACCCCGCCGCCTACGATGCAAACTTCCAGACTCTGGGGACCAACTGGGAAGCAGCCCTTACTTCCGTTGAGCAGTACCAGGCAGATACCGGCGTGAAGTTCACGCACCTAGCACTGATTACTGATGGGGCCCCGACCGCTTACCTCGATGATGCCGGCAACGCCGTTGTCTCAGGTCCTGGCAACGCCGCTGACTTCGACACTGCAACCTGGTCTTCTAAGCAGGCATACGCAGAAGCTAAGGTTGTAGCCGACCGCTTGCTGGCTTCGGGCGTTGATGTACTACCTGTTATCGTCAATGATCCCAACTTTGAGGAATTCGGCACCGACCGGGCAGCCATGATTAACATCGGCGCATCTCTTTCTGGCGAAGCGAACCCCGTTGAAGGCAGCGACTACTTCAATGAGGATATGGGCCTACTCGGTGTTGCCCTCTTCAACGCGGCAACCTCCACCTGCCCCACTGACCTGAAGATCTCTAAGGCCGCTGATACCGAAACCATCAACTACGATGGCACTGCCTCATTCCAGCTGGAAGTTCTCAACGACGGTGAATGGGAGGAACCCAAGGCATCCGTTCTTGAAGAAGGTATTACCTTCGTGAATAAGACCACCGGTGAAAAGTTTACTTCCACCGATGTGACCATCACCAAGGCTTCACAAGGCACCGTGAATGCTCTGAACTGGAACATCGGTCTGCTCAAAGCTGGTCAGAAGGTCACTGCAACTGCAACTGCTGTTGTACCTGCTGAGGTAGCTGCCTGGGAAGACGTTGCTATCGAGGCAACCAACTACGCCCATGTGACTGGCAAGCGTGACCCCTACGACCCGAAGGTTCCTTTCCAGCCCAATGGGCCTGTAGAAGATGACACCGATAACCGCGATGATGCCTCCGTGAAGGTCACCGCTAAGCCCCGGCCCGTCTCTGATGTGAAAATTGCTAAGAAGCAGGTCACCCCTCAGAACGAGCTACGACCCGGTGGCCCTATCGTCTGGGAGGTTGAGGGCCTGAACGACTCAGATGTCACTGACCCCAAGGTAGTCTTCGAGGATGTCCTTTCAGCTGAGGATTTGGCAAAGATTCAGGACGGCACCTTGAAGCTCGAAGTGATTACCGGTGATGGGGTTGTCTCTGGCACTACCTACACTGATGAGGCTAACGGCGGCATGACCCCTGGCGAAACTTTCAAGCTGCGTATCTCAGGTACTCTTACCCAGGACGTTGACCTGGCCGGGGCCGGTATCACTAACAAGGCAACCATCAGTGGTGAGTATGACCCCTACGACCCGAAGGGTCAGTGCGAGCCCAATAACGGTGTTGTAGCTTCTGATACCGATAACTGCGATGTGGTGGTCACCAAGATTGACTCGCAGGTGAAGATTTACAAGCAGCAGGTTTCAGAGAAGCTAGTTGCTGGTGAACAGGGCACCTGGTCTATGACCGTTGGTGCTTTCGGTGCTGATGATGCAACTAAGGTATTCTTGGCTGAGCTTCCGCTGACCGGTATCGAGAAGGACACCGTAGAGTTCGGTAAGCCCGATCGTGGTGAAATTGTCACCGGTCAGGTTCTGGTAGAGCGTGGCTTTGCTTCTGCCGAGCAGGTTGAGGCCGATAAGCTCTACTGGCTGATTGCTGATGTCCTGCCTACCGGTGAAACCGCAACCGTTGAGGTAACTGGTATCGTCTCTGAGTCCGCTACTGAAGTAACGAATTCGGCCGTTGTGACTTCTACCTGGGATAAGTACACAGGTGGGACTAAGGACAACAACAGTCTTGAAGAGGACGATGATAACTACGATGAGGTCAGCGGTAAGGTGCAGAAGCCTGAGACTCCGGTAACTCCTGAGCCTTCAGAACCGGCTCAGCCTTCTGAGCCTGTAACCCCGGCTCCTAGCCAGCCTGTAACCCCGGAGCAGCCTTCAACTCCTGAGAAGCCTGTCACCGTGGTCAAGGGTGAATCAGCTAAGACTGGTTCTCAGGCAGAAGCCTCTGGTATTAATCTGCTGGCTATCGGTGGTGGTGCCTTGGCACTTATCGCTGTAGCAGGTGGTGCAGCTCTTGTGCTGGCGCGCCGCAAGAATACTAACTAGCCCTTACCCCTTCTAGGGGATAAGAGCACGGGGTAGGCCCTGACTAGGGCCTACCCCACCTTTGTATCTACCCTTTCAGAAAAAGATGATGATGAACAAGACTGCACCCAAACCATCTCCCACAGGCAAACTCATTGCTCTGCTTATTGCGGCCATATTCCTTGCCTTTGCTGGTATCGGTACATACCTTCTGGGGCCAGGAGGATGGAGTATTAACAGTAAAGGCGAGCTCGTCATGCCTTATGAGCTACGCCATCCGGAGGCAACCGGGCCTGCTATTGAATATACGGTAGATGGTAATTCCACTGATTACTATGCCCCTGAGTACGGGTACATGGCTGAACCAGTAGAAGGTGCCGGGCCTTTAGCTACCCCTATCGTCAAGAACCTGACTCCCACCCCAGCTCAATGCACTGATAAGCCCTTACACGAGATAACACCTGAACCAGGCTCCTGGGTGGTGCCTTCCTTGCCTGATGGAGCTGGTGGCGTTGCCACAGGGTACTTTAGTGCAGGTTATTTCTCAGCGGGTATTCCCGCAGCTCCGCAGGGGGTGCTTTCCTTGACTTCTGCTCCTCTGGGGACTGTGGGTAAGCCTAGTGTTTTGGCGGGGCACGTGAATCTGGATTACCCTAATGACCGGCTCTCATCGTGGGGGATGCTGCATTATATTGATCCTTGTGCGCATGTGTATATTACTGATCACAATGGGATAGTACGTGAGTACAAGGTTGTTTTGATTGACACTATTGAGCAGGCTAAGACTGAGAGTGACCGGCAATTGTGGGGGGATGCGGAAAGCGCCCCTGAGGTTTTTGAGCTGGTTGGTTCTGATGAGTTGGTGTGGTTACTGACTTGTTCGGGTGCTTCTATCAGTGATTCGGGTGTGGGGTCTACCTTTACGTTCCCTTATACCCATAATCTGAAGGTCGGTTTATCTCTCATAACACAATGACAATCTTTTAAACCTATTACTTAATTGTAGAAATGTCCAGCATCTGATGCGGAATAAAGTAAAACTGGGAAAGTATGCCCAAGTCGGAGATTAATTACAGTAGGGGTCTAATGTAAGAAAAGGGATGGAGAGCACCTAAATTAGAGATAACTGTTGAAAACAAATATACGGATTGTTACGGTTAAATCATGCGCATGGACGAAATATCCAAAGAGGATTTTCGTAGAACGTGCGTAGCCAATTAGTCGATACATACGAATGAGGTGCTCACCGATGAGATGTAGGAAAATTTTTACGACCTTGGCTTCCGGCGCATTAGTCGCTGGCTCATTATTCGCGGCTTCCCCTGCCAATGCCCTGGAAAATGATCTAGATTTACGCAACACGAACTCTCAAATAGAAGTTTCATCGACCTTGGAGAACCAGTTCTACCCGGGTGGAAGGGAACAGACTCCCCAGATAAAGATAAAGGCGGGGAAATTTGTCGTAGGAAAAATTAGAGATGCCCTACGATCTGGCAACGTTGATGAAGCTATTAGGCATATACCGGGGCTAGATCAAAAAGCAAAAAATTCCCTGAGGCAGAACGCTTCCGGGGTGGCAGATGCCCTGGACGAAATTCTGTACTATGCTGACTTGCCTGAACGAGCTATCCGAGAGAAGCTGTTCAATATGCTTTCATCTGCAGGTATGGACTATGGAAGTGCTCAGTTAGTTGCTGAAACTGTAGCAAATATCATTTCATGGACGGTGCTATAGCTAATGACATCCTCCGAGCTTGAAAGACTTGAGAAGGAGATTCAGGAGCTTCGTGAAGCCTATCGGTTCTTAGCGCTGACGGTGCAGTATCAAGATAATCCTCGGCTGCCGTTTATCAAGTATTGTTCACAGAACTTTATCTATGGTGATAAGTATTCAGACGTTTACGGATACTTGATGAGCATGCATCGAGAGGGCAGGTTATCAGATCAGGATTTATCTGATGTGTATAGTCACCTGCGGGATCTTGGAGTTCAGCGAGGGAGCGAATCAGAGTGTTTGACCGCTTTCCGAAGGCAAGTTGAACAATAGTAAGTCAACATGAAACATCGGAGGGGGAGTCTTCCCCCTCCGATGTTTTCTGCTGTTCTAGAAGATTCCTCTGGCAGCGCTCCAAGAGATCGCCCTACCAGAACTGAACCTCACCTGGTATACCCCGTTACCCACATACGCTTCATCAGTAACCGGATAACCATAAACACTGGTAAAGCCGTTATTCCTCCAATGCCAGTAGATCGCTCCGCGCCCATAGAGAGTATGCGTTCCTGTACCAGGGGACCAGGTGTAGACAGTCTCAACACCGTGGGCGGTACGGAAAAGCTGAGTGACGCCACCAGCGCCGGCCTCAACTTCATCAGTTGCAGGGAAGCCGTGAACCGGAATACCACCATTGCCTACCCATCGAGCGAAAATAGCCCCACGGCCGTTAACCACCTTAGTTCCAGTGTTCGGTGCCCAGTAAAACCTTGCTTCAGTAGTACCAGAGGCGAAGATTTGACGGTAGCCATGATAAATAGGTGTCTCATCTTCAGAGGGGAACCCATAAGTACCGGTGCCTCCTTCACGGGTGAAGCGGGAGCCGATGCCGCCATTTTCCCACACGGTATGTGTACGATGATGCGAGGGAGTCCAGTAGAACGCTGTTACTGCTCCTGATGCTGTAGCAAATTTCTGCATTGCTCCACCAGGGATGCCGGTTTCTCCAAAAAGTGGATAACCGTAACGGTTCTCGAAGCCGCCTGCCTTATATTTGGCACCGATACCTCCGCGCCAATAGACAGGGTGGGCACCCTTGCTGGCGCTCCAGTAGAGGGTACGCCCATTAGAGAAGTTCTGGGCGGCTGCGCCACCTCGGAGCCTGAATTCTGATGATGTAGGTTCACCGAAGACCGCTCTACCGCCGTATCGCCAGTAGGCTGCTTCAATACCGGATCCAGGAATCAGGGAGTAAGTGCTAACTGGGGCAGGAGCCATAGCCACTGCTCTTGTTGTGGCTGCACCAGTATCAATTTGCCGGTAAGGTCCCACTGCTTTACCCGTGGAGACTAGAGTCTGGCGGATCTGCTCAATAGTCATGCCAGGGTTAGCTTGCCTCATCAGGGCGATAGTACCTGAGACGTAAGGTGTGCTCATTGAGGTGCCGTTTTTGGTTCCATAGGTTGGGGATCCGATGGAGGAGTAGCCGGTGTTAGTAGTTGAAAAAATATCGTTGCCGGTGGTTCCGCCAGGAGCTAGCACATCAAGGGTGGAGCCGTAGTTGCTGTAGGCGGTGAGCGTGCCCCAGGAGGTTGATGCTCCAACTACGATAGCGCGGTAGCAGTTAGCAGGGCTGATTCCCGCTGCATCTACAGCGTTGTTGCCGGCAGCTACGACCACAGGGATGTTTCTGTTCAGGGCGTAGTTGATTGCCTTAGACATGGTTGGGGAGCAAGTAGCTGATGGCCATGCGAAGGAAGCGTTGATGACGGTTGCTGGTCGAGGAATATTGGGGACACCATTGATAGTGCCCCCTGCTGACCAGATGATTGCATCAGCCATGTCGGATTCGTAGCCTAAGCCTTTGTCTCCTAGAGCTCTTGCCATGATGATTTCTGCATCAGGGGCAATGCCTGTGATTCCCTGGCCGTTGATTTGGGCTGCGATTTGGCCGTGAATAAAGGTTCCGTGCCAGTTTGCGTTTGTGTCATTATTTCCGACATCTCGTGCGTCTGAATCACGGCCGTTACCATCGCGGGAGAGGGCGGTTGATGATACGAAGTCGTATGATGCTATTGGTGTCTTGAGATCTGGGTGGTATGAGAAGCCTGTATCAATGATTGCTACGGTTTGGCCTTTGCCTGTGTAGCCTTTGGTCCAGGCGGTGTTGGGGGAGAGGTAGCTGGCGCTGAAGGCCCAGAGTCTTGGGTAGTAGGGTTCTGTGGTTGGGCTGGCAGAGATAGCTTTGACGAGGCGGTCTGGTTCTACTGATTCGATACGTGGGTCAGTTTCGAGCTGGGCGATGGTCTCGCTCTGCTCTTGGGGTGTAAGTAATGTGTCGGTTTCTAGCACGATGGTAGATGTATCGTCTGCTACTTGGTCTTTGATGAGTGTGGTGTTATCCACGGTGTTGGTGAGGTTGCTGGCTTCGTGAGCTAGGGCGTCTTTGTTGGTGTTTTCGTCTTTGAGGGTGACGATGAGGCGGTCAGTTGCTCCAAGAATGGTTGTGTTTTCGTCTGTTTTTTCGACTACGTGTTGAATATCTGAGTTGTTGTTGGCATATGCTGGGAGGTCTGTGCAGAGGCTAGAGAGCATCAGCACTGTAACCGAAAGAATCAGGGGCTTCTTTGTTGTTGTTTTCATTGTTTCCATATCTCTTTGACATTTAGAGAACCAGCGGTCAAACAAACCGCTGGTTCTCTGGGGACTTAGTGCCGGGTGATTTTAGACTTCTTCGTCACCTTCTTTCATGCGCTTTTTGAAAACGATATAGAGAGCCCCTGCGCCTAGAGCGAGCACGCTGAGTGCCCAGAACCAGATGCCGGAAAAGAATGAAAAGTTTCGAGCAGGTTGCGCGTATTCGTTGCCAAGTTCTGAGGTGGTGCTCCTTGTCGGTACTGGTGTGTTTGGTGTTGGGGCTTCGGTTTTTTCCTGGAGGTTCCGCTCAGGAGCTGGGGCCGCTTGCAGGTTTTCTGTGAACTCAAGGACTTCAAGTGGGCCTCTGGTGGAAGGTGCAGTTGGCAAACTGGCACTGAGCTGGTTATCAAACTCAAGTGATGGTGTGGACCGGTGGGGAGTTTGTGCAACAGCTGGCAGCGAAGCAGGAGCTTTAGTTTCCCGATGGTCTGAGCTAGTGGTTGGCTCTTCAGGAAGGGCAGGGGTAATCGCTTTGACTGGCGGTGCTGGGGTTTCTACCGGCGGGGGTTGGGGGTTTTTTGTGTGGGGGGGGGGGTTTTTTTGGTGGGGGGCGGGGGGTTTTT
>NZ_JBLXXQ010000012.1:0-2751 GCF_048512965.1 Rothia sp. P5764
CTTCAGACTGCTTTGGATATGGTTCCTGGTGGCCCCCTGGTGCAAGGGTTAGCTGGCAGTGGTTCGGCGGCCTATTCGTATATGAGGCAACCGGGGTCCCATTCAGCGACTGGTTTGTTGAGTGAAGTGACGTTGGCGGCTTCTGTGGCTGCTTTGCCGGGGCCTTCGTCTGCGGGCAAGAAGCTAACAGACGAAGTCGTTTCTGTCGGAGGTAGTAAGACAACTCGAGTAATTGAAGGAGAAGTATTACAGCCTGCTGCTTTTAGTCCGTCACCGGCCACCGTACATTCTGGACAGAAAGCTATCGGGCCAGGTGTTTACGGAACTTTACCTGCATTACCACCGGCCCAACCAAAACTGCAGAACCTTTCTCCCCAGGTAATTCCCCACGACTATCCTTTGGCTCAAAATGCTTGGATAATGAACAAAGATGGCGTGGCCGTTGGTAATACGAATGCTGATAGGTTCGCGAAGGTTCTTAATGATTCGCCGGTTTGGGATGGGCCGTACCCCACACGTAGCCCCGGTCAACAGTGGGTGAGTACTTTCGATGGTTCTATAATTCGAATCATGGAATCTAACACTGGCACAAACCCTAATCATCAGCACCATATTTTGCGTGCAGTTTATGAAAGAGAGAATCCAGCAGGTCTAGATAAAAAACCTCTAAAACTTGATCCTGCCACTTGGGACGTGCCCAAACCTGATGCAGGATTAAAAGGGCACGAGAGATCTATAAAAATGATGGAAAAATCACATCTGCCTCTGCACCGTTATGAGTAAATAATGAATAACATCAAAGAATTTATTAATGAACTGCCCTTCACTATCGAATATTTCCAACCAGGTAGTTACGCACTTTCCCTGGCTGGAAAAACTTCCAGCGGTCGAGAATTTTCATTATATCTAGATTTCTACTGGGAAATATATTATGCAGGAGATGTTTTTAGTTGGGATAATACAGATGAAACAATTAATAGCAATCTCCAGAGAATTATTGGCGTCAAAATTGTTGATATTCTAGGGCCAGATAATGTTTACGATGCAACATACATTTTAGAAGACGGGGGAATGATCCGAGCCCTCACGTCTGATAATAAATTTGCCACGGAATGGAGTCTAACTGTTGTGGGCGAGGGAGAACAGCTTTTTGCAGGAGAGATTTATCCTTACGAACTTTCTGCCCTTGGCACTGATTTTACTCAGTGGGATGCTTTATATACGCCAGTTATTTTAAGTAACAAAAAAAGTTTTCCTCATGGTTTGATTGGCGCAAAAATTATTTCATTGAATTTGCTTGAAAAGGACCATAGTAATCGAGTTCTTGAAATTTATCTTCAGAAAAATTCCGTAGAAAAATATAAGATTCAATTCTGGAATTCTTGGGCCTTTTATTCAGATAAAGTTTTATTAATGGATAATGCTACCAAGGCCGGAGCACTCAATTTTGCCTCTATTGCTCAGGGTGAAACTCTACAAGGTTACACTGGAAGCGGTTTCGGATTATATGGATGTTCGCTGGTTTTTGATTCTTTGCGCTTGAGGCAGATCGGTTCAAGCGAACCCGCCTTGACCTGGCGCATCCTTGATGACAAGGGGAATCTTCTCTGGCGTGCGCCCACCGATGCAGAGGCAAACCAGGGCCTGATTGATGGGGTAGAAAACCCAGTCTTGTAAATAACAACCCGCCCCCTGGTTCACAAGCAGACACCGCTGACATCTTCGTATGGAGTTCCTACCCCCTATGTTCCCTTACAGCTTCGTGTAGATACGATTAGAGCAAGGAAATAGGGGTAGTCTTAGTAGGCCCACGACAGCTAGCCATGGACGTGGTTCCCGGTGGGATTGCGGTTCGAGCCCTTGCCGGTGGCACCTTTGCCGCGTATTCGTATATGAAACAACCAGGACCCTACACTGCTTCTGGGCTGACTGGAAATGTTGCGTTCGCTGGCTTCGTTGCTGCTTTACCAGGCCCATCAAGCGCAGGGCGTCGTGTTATGGGGGAGGTAACTGGGGAGGCTACTTCTTGGATGCAATTGATTCTGGTCGCAGATAATTGTTTTTTCTATAGTTCAGGAAACAAAGTTTTGAAAATAACTAATAATCACCCACCAAACAAACAAAACTCCCACATTCCCCTGCGAGCAAAAATCCTTATGCCCTTGATTTTTGGAACCGTAATATTCATGATGGCTAACCCCATACTCGTTCCATGGGTCAATAATATGACCGCTGAACCCCGCACATGCACCGTTGAATCAGCTGTAGTTGAAACATCGACTAGTGGATCCAAATCAGCCACCAAACACGAAATTGTGCATATACAAACCTCAGAATGCGGAGAAATCAGGATCTACCGACTCTGGAGTAGCTTCAGAAGCTTTCAAGAATTAGCCGATAAACTCAATGAGAATAAAGATAAGGCTCTTATTTTTTAGATCGGTAGGATACAAATGAATAGTGGAAGCACCGAGGCTAACCGCGTAGATTTCTAAGGGTTAGATTTTACGTTCAACACAGACAGCATCCCCGTCGTTGCAGGCATCGAACTCATGGGTGCTCGTGGTTATGACCCGCTGACCGCGTCATTCTTGAGCGTTGATCCTTTGGCTCCTGTGGCTGGTGCCGCCTGGGGTTCTAACCCGTATTCCTTTGCGGGTAATAATCCGGTGAATCAGGTGGACCCGTGGGGTTTGCGGCCTATTACTGATGCTGAACTAGCGGACTATCAGAAGGCTCATCAGGGTGTTC
>NZ_JBLXXQ010000013.1:0-2547 GCF_048512965.1 Rothia sp. P5764
TAGAAAATCACCAGCATCAGCCAGAATACCCTGATGAGCCTTCTGGTAGTCCGCTAGTTCAGCGTCGGTAATAGGCCGCAAACCCCACGGGTCCACCTGATTCACCGGATTATTCCCCGCAAACGAATACGGGTTAGAACCCCAGGCGGCACCAGCCACAGGAGCCAGAGGATCAACGCTCAAGAATGACGCGGTCAGCGGGTCATAACCACGAGCACCCATCAACTCCACACCGGCAGGGATGGGGATATCATCTGACAATAGGGCAAAGCCAATAACACTCTTCGAGCCACTTCAGGCTACACCCGAGTCGGAACCAATAACCCCAAAAAAGAATCCTGCCAACCAGCCCCGCCTGCTAAACACCAAAAAGTAGCAAAGACTACACACTCCTACTCTGTTCTTCTAAATATTCCACACAAAGATCATATAATCGCGTTCTCAGATGGTCTAACATCATATTTTCTTGTGGATAGAAGTTGCCTGCGGTAGACAAAACAAGATCTGAGAAACTACCAGCCCCTCTGTACATTTTGAGGATATTTCTGATTACGATTTCTTCATTTGGGTCTGAATGAAGGGAACGCGCTATGCCTTCAAAAGAAGAACTATAAGGTTCGCACTGCATAGAATTAAGAAGGGCATGTATTTTTTCGACACATTCTGTGATGTGTTTTTTTAGTTGAGGTTCCAATGTCCTACCCCTTTCACCCCTTCAATAGTCCAGGGTTTTCAATAAGAATTTGTTGAGTTTATAGCCCATATTATTGCCATGAACAAAATGCTGAGCGTTACTAATATAATGTTTCTTTTCTTGCGCATTTGCCTTCATCCGTACTTATGGGCCGCAGGGGAAGTTAATATTTAATTGCACCAGATACATAATCCTTCGACCTATCCAAAACAAAACCTTCCGCCCTATTACCCGTCTCGGGCACAGGAGCGAACACCCTAAACACCACAACGCTCCCGAAACCCCACCACAAAATCAACAAAATACGGCCGCTGAAACCTCAACTCCTTAGCAGCATGCCGCACCTCAAACTCACCCAGCCACCCCAAAGCATCCTCCCTCAAACCAGCAAGCTCAAGAGCCAACACATAACTAGCCCACCACTGAGCACCCCCAATATTAGGATTACACCCACGCCACCTCAAAACATCCAAGGTGTACTCCACCGAACACATCTTCCGCATATGCGGCACGCCCTGCTCCACCAAACAGGTCACAGGAGCCGACAAATCAATCGGCTCATGAGGGCCTTCCTGAATATCCCATTCAACACCCAAACGCTCACTCCGCAAAGGATCAATCTCAAACAAAGCCTCACCAAAAACCGGCTCCCCCTTATATTTCACCAAAAAGGGCGCCACTTCACGAGCCAACTCCGTAAAAGGATGCCACACAACACCAATAGTCACATCAACAGAGGAACCGGCCCCATAATTAGAACTCGTAGTCAACCCAACAAAACCTGACCATTCCTCATCAAAAAAGTACTGGGCATACCTACCCACTTTCTTAAAACCCAACTGGGCTAGCTCAGCATGCCAGAGCTTCTGCACATCACGATCCCTTGCCATTGCTCTTACCTTTCTCAGCATCCATCAAAGAACCAGCCACAGGTCTGCCAAATTAATTAGTATATATCCGCTTCCCAATCGCCCCGTTCTAAAAAGTGTTCAAAGGCATCTCTTAACCATTCATGAAAAGTCAGGTAGATTCTTTTATTATTTTGCTCCCAGCCAGGCGAAGCATAATCATGGATAATGCAAATATAGTTACTGTTTTGAACATCAAAACAGGCCACATCATCGAGGTCTTCTCGCATTGCGAAGGGAACTAAGTTGCGTTGAGGGTACCTTTGCTTGATCCCCTCAAACTTTTGCTGCAACCTATCGCCTGTAAGGATTGTCCACGGCTCAAATTCGAGAGCCTCAATTTCCACAAGACGTTTCAGCTGCCCAGGGTACTGAAACCCCAGAGGTAAAAGTGAAGATGAGAGTAGTGTTTTTTCTTGCATTTTCTATCACCTTATCTATGAGTTCAATCTGGGTAATTCGGGCGAGCCGTATCTATTATCACGAGCAAATTTACCCCCTTGTCGAATAATACGGTTTTCAACCCCATCCCCCCAGGTTTGTGGAGTATGAGGTGGAATTTCAGAAGCTGCCCAATTTGCAGGAACTTTATATCTTGCTTCTCGCGATAAAGATTGTATACGCGTTGAATCGATATTATCTGTATATTCATGGATACGCGCAGACACCGGAGTATTGGTGATTTGCGCTGCCGCTACCCGTGTATTATCTACAGTAGTTAACAAACCGTCCGGCATTCTTACAACGTCAACAGAATCCCCCTTCCATCCTACCTTGGACATGCTTTCAATAATTTCTTTTGAACCGTTAACTGTCTTCTGGCTAAAACGTATATCATGGGGGGCCACGTAAGTGGGCATTTTCCCAAGCTCAGTTTCAGCAATACGATTTAGTTTGGGGCTAGCATCATGAATAACGTCCCTAGCTTCGCCCACCAGCTTCTTA
>NZ_JBLXXQ010000014.1:0-2431 GCF_048512965.1 Rothia sp. P5764
ATCGTCCTTGAAGGCCTCGACCAGGACTACCTCGTTGGGGTTCTCAACCCGAAAGAACACTATGACACCACAACCAAGCACCAACCTGGTGCGAGAGCTACCGGCCTAACTGGGTCGTAGCCAACCCTGCCAACGGTCACGCACATGCCCTGTGGCTCCTAGCTTCCCCCATTCCTCGCACCGAGTATGCCCACCGCAAGCCAATCGCCTACGCCCATGCCATTACCGAAGGCCTAAGAATCGCAGTAGACGGAGATAAAGGCTATGCCGGGCTTATCACTAAAAACCCGTTACATGTTTCCTGGGAGGCTTACCAGCTCCACACCCACGCCCTATGCCTTAGACGAGCTGAAAACGGCTCTAGAAGCTGATAGCTGCCTTCCTAGCCCCTCCTGGCGTAAAACTAAACGACGCTACGCCGCCGGTCTAGGCAGAAACTGCCTTATTTTCGATTCTGCGCGCCTGTGGGCTTATCGAGAGGTACGGAACCACTTCGGCAGTCCTGAGAGCTTAGAAAGGGCTGTGACGGCTCATGTGCACGGTCTAAATGCTGATTTCAAAGACCCATTACCTGAGCAAGAAGCTCAGCAAATTGCTAACAGCATTGTGCGGTGGGTTGTGGCTGAGTCTCGGTTGTGGAATGACGGGGAAGCTGTTTATGAAGCAACTTTTACGGCTATCCAGTTCGCACGGGGACGCAAAGGTGGAATAAAAAGCGGGAATGTAGGAGCTACTAAAGCACGCGAAAGGAACTGGCTTCTGTGAACACTGAAGAACTGCCCCCTAGCGTCTATGCTTGCTATTCGCGGGGAATTCAGACGGCTAAACAAGTTGCACAACGTGTAGGTGTTTCTGAACGCACTGCACAACGTTGGACTTCTCGTAGCCGTACTGACTGGCTGACTGAAAAAGCCCAAGAGCGAGAAGAGATCCGCGCCTATCATGACGATTTAGGGGACTCGTGGACTCAGACCACCAAGCACTTTAAGCTTGCAGTTTCGACTGTGAAAGAGGGTGCTTATCGTGCTCGTAAGGAAAGTACCAAAAAATCAAATTATCCAAATAGAAAATAAATATGTTTTTGGGTTCCTATAAGATTAAGCGGTCTTTAGCTTATGCACACGCATATGCAAAACGGCCTTGTGAACCATAAAAAAGTGAATAGCACAGACAGACGTGATGCCTAAAGGAATAATCCAAGAAATAGAGTTAATGGCTTCAGCACTTTTCGTTAGCCAGAGGTAGAAGAGGAAAGCAACGAGGTAAGCACTAATTCCAAAAATTCCCCAGTTAATCATAGGAAAACCGCCTTCTCGCTGAGAACCTCTGGAAAGAATAGAGTTGGCAAAGTAAGCCAAACCATAAATAGCAGCGGGAATAAGACCGTATATATTGAAAAATTGACCGAATTTCTGTGGATTAGATGATACTTCTCCCCATAGTCCAGCATGAGAAAGAACTGGCAACGACGCGAGCACTACGGTGAGAAAAATCATGATAGGTACAGAAATTAACAGAAATATTTTGGTGTTGCTAGAGAGTTTAGTGCTGTGCATCAATGTCACTGGGAATCACTCCTCCAGGTTCGCTTTCATATACAGCATGAACAATATTGTTCGAAAATGCGTTCCACGTGGGCCAAGCAATGAAGCTGTCAGGGAAACCAGGATCATGAGGCCCATGGGCTTCTGCTACAAGAGTTCTACCGTCAGCACTGACGCCTAAAGTAACGATGTTGTCAGGCCCAAGCCTATGACTTTCAAGCGAAAGAATTTTTATGTGACGGTCCCCGACTTCCAGAATCCGAATAGGGTTGTTACCTAGCAGGATAACTTCCTGACCTGGCTGCGGATTATCAACCATTCCAGGTATAGGGAAAACATTACTAAATTGTTTAGTAACAATTTTCCATATTTCGTGGCCAGGCAGAGTATCAGCGTATGTGGGTGTAATAGAGTACTCATGGCGATAGTTATAACCAGAATCATTTGCTACTTCATGCAACGTACTGTTGGTAGCCAAAGTTCTTTCTGCACTTTCTTCATGCACTGGATTATTCGCATGGGCAGGGGCAATTCCAAGCGCTCCTAGAGCTAGCGTACCGGTTACAAATCCTGTTTAACACTTCTTTGCAAGAGACATTGTTCTTCCTTTTGTATAGAGCATCTTTACTCTGGTGACTAGCGACACATAAAGCTAACCATATACGCTTTAAATAAGTCAACTTATTACACCACAATTAGATGATATATCCGATAAAATGCCTAACCAGAACCGATTTGAAAATCTCCGTAATATTCACACAACGGATACATAACCAGCCAACAGCAGCTAGACCCACACACTTACCGATCAGCTCTGACCTGATTTCTAGGGACTTTTTTCTTACACACCTGTGGCATTGAAGTGCACTGCACTGTATTTTTACTCC
>NZ_JBLXXQ010000015.1:0-1260 GCF_048512965.1 Rothia sp. P5764
AATGATTCTGTGAGTAGTGGCGAGCGAAAGCGGATGAGACTAAACCTGTGGTGTGTGATACCGGTTGAGGGTTGCATCATGGGGGTTGTGGGAGTACGCATCACAGTTTCAATCGACTGTGGACGTGATGTTCTAGCATGTAGGTGAACGCCTTGGGATGGGTGACCGGAGAGGGTGAGAGTCCTGTAGCCGAAATGTGTTAGACCGCGTGTGTGCCACCCGAGTAGCACGGGGCTCGTGGAATCTCGTGTGAATCTGCCAGGACCACCTGGTAAGTCTAAATACTTTCTAGTGACCGATAGTGAATCAGTACCGTGAGGGAATGGTGAAAAGTACCCCGGGAGGGGAGTGAAATAGTACCTGAAACCGTGTGCTTACAAGCCGTTGGAGCCTTTTGGGGTGACAGCGTGCCTTTTGAAGAATGAGCCTGCGAGTTAGTGTTCTGTCGCGAGGTTAACCCGTGTGGGGAAGCCGTAGCGAAAGCGAGTCTGAATAGGGCGTGTCAGTGGCAGGATCTAGACCCGAAGCGGAGTGATCTATCCATGGCCAGGTTGAAGCGACGGTAAGACGTCGTGGAGGACCGAACCCACTTCAGTTGAAAATGGAGGGGATGAGCTGTGGATAGGGGTGAAAGGCCAATCAAACTCTGTGATAGCTGGTTCTCCCCGAAATGCATTTAGGTGCAGCGTTACGTGTTTCTTGCCGGAGGTAGAGCTACTGGATGGCCGATGGGCCCCACAGGGTTACTGACGTCAGCTAAACTCCGAATGCCGGTAAGTTAGAGCGTAGCAGTGAGACAGTGGGGGATAAGCTTCATTGTCGAGAGGGAAACAGCCCAGACCATCAACTAAGGTCCCTAAGCGTGTACTAAGTGGGAAAGGATGTGGAGTTGCTGAGACAACCAGGAGGTTGGCTTAGAAGCAGCCACCCTTGAAAGAGTGCGTAATAGCTCACTGGTCAAGTGATTCTGCGCCGATAATGTAGCGGGGCTCAAGTACACCACCGAAGTTATGGCAATGAGATTTTTTCTTGTTGGGTAGGGGAGCGTCGTGTATCCGGTGAAGCTGCGGTGTGAACCAGTGGTGGAGGGTATGCGAGTGAGAATGCAGGCATGAGTAGCGAATCACGGGTGAGAAACCCGTGCGCCGGATGATCAAGGGTTCCAGGGTCAAGCTAATCTGCCCTGGGTTAGTCGGGGCCTAAGGCGAGGCCGACAGGCGTAGTCGATGGATAACGGGTTGATATTCCCGTACCGGTGAA
>NZ_JBLXXQ010000016.1:0-1130 GCF_048512965.1 Rothia sp. P5764
GGGGCTGGTATACAGGTGGTGCATGGTTGTCGTCAGCTCGTGTCGTGAGATGTTGGGTTAAGTCCCGCAACGAGCGCAACCCTCGTTCTATGTTGCCAGCACGTGATGGTGGGGACTCATAGGAGACTGCCGGGGTCAACTCGGAGGAAGGTGGGGATGACGTCAAATCATCATGCCCCTTATGTCTTGGGCTTCACGCATGCTACAATGGCCGGTACAAAGGGTTGCGATACTGTGAGGTTGAGCTAATCCCAAAAAGCCGGTCTCAGTTCGGATTGGGGTCTGCAACTCGACCCCATGAAGTCGGAGTCGCTAGTAATCGCAGATCAGCAACGCTGCGGTGAATACGTTCCCGGGCCTTGTACACACCGCCCGTCAAGTCACGAAAGTTGGTAACACCCGAAGCCGATGGCCTAACCCCTTGTGGGAGGGAGTCGTCGAAGGTGGGATTGGCGATTGGGACTAAGTCGTAACAAGGTAGCCGTACCGGAAGGTGCGGCTGGATCACCTCCTTTCTAAGGAGCTCAACTTTTAGTTGGCCATGCTGAGCGCGAGTGTCGTTTGGGTGGTTTGCTCATGGGTGGAATGTTAGTTCTGGTGCAGGCCTTTGGGTTTGTGCTGATTGGTTTGTGTGTTGTGTAGTGTTGGTGCGTTGTTGGGTTTTGAGGTAGCAGGCTTTTGTCTGTTATCTTGGTGTATCCCGGCATGAGAGTAGTGATCAGTTTGTTCTGGTTGCCTTGAGTGTTGATCGGGTTGTTGTTTGAGAACTGTATAGTGGACGCGAGCATCTTCAATGTTTTGAAGAATACTCAATTCTTTTTGGATTGTGTTTCTTTGATTCTTGATTTTGTACTTAGTTAAATATAGTCAAGGTTAATTTATTCTTGATTTTATCTGTGTGTAAGTTATTAAGGGCACACGGTGGATGCCTTGGCACTAGAAGCCGATGAAGGACGTGTGAATCTGCGATAAGCCTGGGGAAGCCGATAACAGGGCGTTGATCCCAGGATTTCCGAATGGGGAAACCCAGCAAGCTATCATGGTTTGTTACCACCAGCTGAATGTATAGGCTGGTTGGAGGGAACGGGGGGAAGTGAAACATCTCAGTACCCTCAGGAAGAGAAAATAAC
>NZ_JBLXXQ010000017.1:0-1034 GCF_048512965.1 Rothia sp. P5764
TTGTGGGCGAAGCTGAGAATTTAAGCCCCAGTAAACGGCGGTGGTAACTATAACCATCCTAAGGTAGCGAAATTCCTTGTCGGGTAAGTTCCGACCTGCACGAATGGAGTAACGACTTCCCTACTGTCTCAACCATGAACTCGGCGAAATTGCAGTACGAGTAAAGATGCTCGTTTCGCGCAGCAGGACGGAAAGACCCCGTGACCTTTACTATAGTTTGGTATTGGTGTTCGGTGTGGCTTGTGTAGGATAGGTGGGAGACTGTGAAGCAGGCACGCTAGTGTTTGTGGAGTCGTTGTTGAAATACCACTCTGGTCGCTCTGGATGTCTAACTTCGGCCCGTGATCCGGGTCAGGGACAGTGCCTGATGGGTAGTTTAACTGGGGCGGTTGCCTCCTAAAGTGTAACGGAGGCGCCCAAAGGTTCCCTCAGCCTGGTTGGCAATCAGGTGTTGAGTGTAAGTGCACAAGGGAGCTTGACTGTGAGACTGGCAGGTCGAGCAGGGACGAAAGTCGGGACTAGTGATCCGGCGGTACGTTGTGGAACGGCCGTCGCTCAACGGATAAAAGGTACCTCGGGGATAACAGGCTGATCTTGCCCAAGAGTCCATATCGACGGCATGGTTTGGCACCTCGATGTCGGCTCGTCGCATCCTGGGGCTGGAGTTGGTCCCAAGGGTTGGGCTGTTCGCCCATTAAAGCGGTACGCGAGCTGGGTTCAGAACGTCGTGAGACAGTTCGGTCCCTATCCGCTGCGCGCGTTGGAAATTTGAGAAAGGCTGTCCTTAGTACGAGAGGACCGGGACGGACGAACCTCTGGTATGTCAGTTGTACCGCCAGGTGCATGGCTGATTGGCTACGTTCGGGAGGGATAACCGCTGAAAGCATCTAAGCGGGAAGCCTGTTTCGAGATGAGATTTCCTGGCAACGTTTGTTGTGTGAGGATCCCTGTAGATGATGGGGTTGATAGGCCGGGTATGGAAGCGGGGAATGCCCGTGGAGTTGACTGGTACTAATAGTCCGAAGGCTTACACA
>NZ_JBLXXQ010000018.1:0-831 GCF_048512965.1 Rothia sp. P5764
AGTTCCCGCATGGGATGCTGGTGGAAAGGGTTTGTACTGGTTTTAGATGGGCTCACGGCCTATCAGCTTGTTGGTGAGGTAACGGCTCACCAAGGCGACGACGGGTAGCCGGCCTGAGAGGGTGACCGGCCACACTGGGACTGAGACACGGCCCAGACTCCTACGGGAGGCAGCAGTGGGGAATATTGCACAATGGGCGCAAGCCTGATGCAGCGACGCCGCGTGAGGGATGAATGCCTTCGGGTTGTAAACCTCTTTCAGCAGGGAAGAAGCGAAAGTGACGGTACCTGCAGAAGAAGCGCCGGCTAACTACGTGCCAGCAGCCGCGGTAATACGTAGGGCGCGAGCGTTGTCCGGAATTATTGGGCGTAAAGAGCTTGTAGGCGGTTTGTCGCGTCTGCTGTGAAAGCCCGGGGCTTAACTCCGGGTTTGCAGTGGGTACGGGCTAACTAGAGTGCAGTAGGGGAGACTGGAATTCCTGGTGTAGCGGTGAAATGCGCAGATATCAGGAGGAACACCAATGGCGAAGGCAGGTCTCTGGGCTGTAACTGACGCTGAGAAGCGAAAGCATGGGGAGCAAACAGGATTAGATACCCTGGTAGTCCATGCCGTAAACGTTGGGCACTAGGTGTGGGGGACATTCCACGTTTTCCGCGCCGTAGCTAACGCATTAAGTGCCCCGCCTGGGGAGTACGGCCGCAAGGCTAAAACTCAAAGAAATTGACGGGGGCCCGCACAAGCGGCGGAGCATGCGGATTAATTCGATGCAACGCGAAGAACCTTACCAAGGCTTGACATATACTGGATCGCTGCAGAGATGTGGTTTCCCTT
>NZ_JBLXXQ010000019.1:0-503 GCF_048512965.1 Rothia sp. P5764
TTTGTGGTTGGGCTTGGGGGTGGAGTGCAGGACCCGATTTTTGGAGGTAAACGTATTAACAGGTGTGACGCAGGAAGGTAGCCAAGCCACGCGATGGTTGTCGTGGTCTAAGCGTGTAGGGTATCCGGTTGTTAAATGCGCCGGTGTTTGCCTGAGACGTGATGGGACCCCGTTTGGGGGATTTGGTGATCCTATGCTGCCGAGAAAAGCATCGGCGTGAGGTTTTAGCCGCCCGTACCCGAAACCGACACAGGTGATCAGGTAGAGAATACTAAGGCGATCGAGAGAATCATGGTTAAGGAACTCGGCAAAATGTCCCCGTAACTTCGGGAGAAGGGGAGCCTTGAGCGTGATCGGTACTTGCTACCGTGAGCGTGTATGGGTCGCAGAGAATTGGGGGAAGCGACTGTTTATCAAAAACACAGGTCCGTGCGAAGTCGTAAGACGATGTATACGGACTGACTCCTGCCCGGTGCTGGAAGGTTAAGAGGATTGGTTAGCCC
>NZ_JBLXXQ010000002.1:0-380964 GCF_048512965.1 Rothia sp. P5764
CGCAATTTTAGTTGCAGCTATCCTGGTCGTCGCTCAGGATGCCTTGATCAGCATGTTTAATAATGCTATGGCCATGATGAATCGCTAAGGCCGCGCCTACCATGCCATCACTAGCTCGAGAGAAGGAAAGAGGGAACGCCCCTGCTGAATTCGTGATGGTTTCAGCTATGGTGCTCATGCTCTTTTTGGGTGTTCTGCAAATAGCTTTTGCAATGTTTACCAAAAACGTGGTGCAGGACGCGGCCTCTCAGGGCGCACGGTATGGTGCCATGCTAGACCGCACCCCAGGTGATGGCGAAGAAAGAACTCGCGAGCTTCTCTATAGCGTTTTACCGGAGAGCTATTCCACAAGCGTGACTAGCTCTGTGACCCAGTGGCAGGGGGCAGAGGCTGTAGAAATCAGAGTTGCTGCGCCAATTCCTGTGATTGGACCTTTCGGTTTGGGCGGGACATGGGAGGTGACCGGACATGCTGTTCTTCAGGGTGACTGAATGTAGGCGCCGTGTGGAGCGAAGGTTAGGCCTGCTAAGAGAGGGCTGTTGTGCTTCTGGAACTGAGCGCTCCCATGAAGCCGGCAATGCACTGATCGAGTTCATCATGCTCGGTGCCCTGCTCATGGTTCCTACTGTGTATTTTCTACTGTCTGTTTTTGCCATGCAGTCAGCAGCTTTTGCGGCCTCTAATGCCAGCGCCCAAGCACTTCAGGTCATTCAGCAACTGCCTCCTGACCAAAGAAGTCAGGGCACCGCTAGCTCAGTTGCCGTCATGGCAGCAAGTGACTTTGGGCTGGACGGTAACCACATCACTACTAGGCTGGGCTGCGAAAACACCTGTGCGCAGGGCGAACGAGTCACGGTTGATGTTACGGTTCAAGTTGATCTGCCCTTGATTCCTTGGGCAGGGGCACCGACTATGGCTAATATGACCTCTCGGGCCATTAGCTGGGGAGGAAACTACTCATGATCGCTCTGCGCACTGTCAAAGTCTTGACCAGGGCAGCTTTCTGCTCAGGTAAGACCGGGGGCTTAGAAGAGGTGCATAGGGCACTAGCTCAGTATTTTCCATTTGTCAGATGCACCAAATCGGAATCTGAGCGGGGGAGTGTTCTCATCTTTATCGTGGGTTTATGCTTGGTGCTGCTCCTGGTGGCCTCAACTGTGGTGGGGGTAAGTTCTGTCTATTTGGAGCGGCATAGACTTCAGTCTTTGGCAGATCAGGCTGCAACGTCGGCGGCTCAGAGGGTTGAAGGGATCTCTGCGGCCTCGGAATCCGAGGCGCTTATCCACCTTAACAGCGCTACTGTCACCAGCACTACTCAGACCTTCCTCACCGAGAGCGGAGCGGCCGGTGATTTTTCTAATCTGGCGCTGAGCCCCGGTACCGGTGTATCGGGTAACAACACAGCTGTGGTGGTTCTCTCCGCAAGTGCCCACCCACCCTTGCTCTCCATTGTTGTACCCGACGGAGTGAATATAACGGTAACTGGTAAAGCGCGGGCAAGAGCTACCCAAGGGCAATAATCTATGAGGACTACTCATAAGGTATACCGGGCTTATGCTCTTTCTTGACCCTCTCCTCTGGTACGCTGGTGCTCACAAGGCACACCAGTCCTAAGCCAGCAACTTGGCTGTGTGACTGTCTGACCTACCCTGATGAATAAGCACCAATAAGTAGTAGACCGGGAGATAAATACCATCTGACCCCGCCGGCAGATATGCAGGATAAATTCATTCTCATATCATGTCTTAGAGAGAGATTATGGTTAAGGAAAATAATCCAATCCCATACAAGCTCAGGCTCAAGGAACTATTTTTCGACTATTTATTGATAGTTACTTACCTAGCCTTACTGTTGGCTGTGGCAATGACAGGCTACCTGCTGGTGTCTGGGGGCTTGCCCAGTAGGGGAGAGCTTGCATCTCAAGTCATCGCCTTTTTGAGCTCGGTTCTCCCGCTGATCCTCATTTTTTCCTACCTTGACTATTCCTCAGCTGGCAGCTGTGGTAAGCGAAAAGTCGGATTAAAGCTGGTTTACTGTAAAAAATCATTCAAGGCCAGTCTTATAAGGAACAGCGTGAAATTTCTACCCTGGCAAGTTGCCCATATGGGCATAATTCACGGAACATATTCAGAATTTGATGCTTTGTCAATCATCCTCATGGAGGCCAGCATAATTGGGGCGGCGGTGCTGTTCTTTATGGCCCTGTTCAGAAAAGATAAACGGCATCTGGGAGATTTTCTGGCAAAAACACAAGTTCAAATGGGCGTTGAATAAGCTTTGGCTCACCCTACCTAACAGCAGATAAATTCTAGGAACAGTGATCAAGTTCGGGGGCGGTATGACAGTCAGCTGGGGTTGTGACTTTTGGTATAAGCCTCGTACTACTGAGCCAAAGCAAGGGCAAAGAACCAAAAGCCTAGTTGAACACCCAGACTGGTTAAGGCAATGGAAAAGGAGCCGGAAGGTTCAGAGTAGCTGATAAGAGGTAGCAGCTGATAGGTTTTAGGTTCTGAGAAAGCTAGCCTTTTGCTACAAACTAGCCCCAAACCAAGCACCCGTTCAGGGTTTCCGATATTGTTAATAGCCATGGCTACTTTAGACTTCTCTGCCCAGATCAAAACCTTGCGCTCAACATACGCCTCCATCGAAGAGGTCAGCGATGTTGAGCACTTGCGTGCAAGCATCGCAGAACTCTCCCAAGCCGCCGGCGCACCCGAACTCTGGGACAACCCAGAAAGCGCCCAAAAAATCACCTCAGCCCTATCCCACAAACAGGCCGAACTCGATAAACTCATCAACCTCAAACAAGCCATTGACGACCTAGAAATCATGGTCGGCCTAGGCCAAGACGAAGAAGACGCCGAAGTCCTGGCCGAAGCCGAAACAGAGCTGCGCGCCATTGAAAAGAAGCTCAAAGAGCTCGAAGTTATCACCCTGCTATCGGGGGAGTACGACCAGCGCGAAGCCGTTATTACAATCCGCGCAGGAGCTGGCGGAGTTGATGCCGCAGACTTCGCTGAAATGCTCATGCGCATGTACCTGCGCTGGGCGGAGAAGAACGGCTTTGAAACAGCAATCATGGATACCTCCTACGCTGAAGAAGCCGGCCTGAAATCAGCGACCTTTGAGGTCAAAGCTCCCTACGCTTTTGGGCGGCTATCGGTTGAGGCAGGAACCCACCGACTGGTTCGTATCTCGCCCTTTAATAGCCAGGGCAAGCGTATGACTTCCTTTGCCGCCGTTGAGGTTATCCCGCTGATTGTCCAGACCGACCACATCGACATCCCTGACTCTGAAATCAAGGTTGATGTGTTCCGGTCATCGGGCCCAGGCGGCCAATCGGTGAACACCACAGACTCGGCTGTGCGCCTGACACACATTCCCACCGGAATCGTGGTCTCCATGCAGAATGAAAAATCACAGCTCCAAAACAGAGCCGCGGCTCTACGGGTGCTGCAGTCCCGCTTGCTCCTGCTCCGCAAAGAGCAAGAAGACGCCCAGAAAAAAGAAATGGCAGGGGATGTGAAAGCAAGCTGGGGCGACCAGATGCGCTCCTATGTGCTCAACCCCTACCAGATGGTCAAAGACCTCCGCACCAGCTACGAAGAAGGCAACCCCAGCGCTGTTTTTGATGGTGCCTTAGACGGTTTTATCGATGCCGGAGTGCGCTGGCGCGCCGGGCAACGACAGACACGAAAGAACGAAGAGTAAGACGTGGCAAAAAAGAAAAAAGTAACCAAAGAAGACCCCAATAACCATACCGTTGCCTCCAACCGCCGGGCCCGCCATAACTACAACATCGTAGAAACTTGGGAAGCTGGCCTAGTGCTCATGGGCACCGAGGTTAAATCTCTACGCGATGGCGGCGCATCAATCACCGACGGCTTTTGCCAGATGTACGGTGATGAGCTGTGGCTTGAAGGCATCCATATTGCCGAGTACGGGCGGGGCTCTTGGACCAATCACGCAGCCCGCCGCCGCCGCAAGCTCCTGCTTCACCGCAGCGAGATTAACAAGATTGCCCAAAAATTGCGCGAGAGCGGCTATACCGTGGTACCCCTCAAACTCTATTTCAGCAAGGGGCGGGCTAAAGTAGAAATAGCTCTAGCCACCGGTAAGCGCGACTACGACAAGCGCCAGGCTCTCAAGGAACGCCAGGATAACCTGGAAGCCCAGCGGGCTATGCGCTATAAAAACCTCGGCTAAAGAAAACATATTGGAGAGAACACCATGACAACCGGAAACAACAACAATTACAACCCCTACGGCCAGTACGGCAACAGCCAAGGCACCAACGGAGCTGACGCTGAACTCAATCAGCAAGCTACCAGCCAGCCCGCAACTGACTATGGTCAGCAAGCCAGCGGGGGGCAAACCTCCTCAGATAGTTATGGCCAAGCTCAGGCCAATGCACAGGGGGACACCGGCTACGGATCTTCCCAGCCCCAGTACGGTAATACCTCGGCAGCCAACCAGCAGCAGCCCAATTATTCTGCTCCGGGGTATGGCTATTCACAGTACCCTGCCGGTGGCTATCCTACGTACGCTGCTGCTGAGACCAACAAGCCAAAAGGGCTAGCTATCGCCTCTATGGTGCTGGGTATCATCGGCTTTATCTCAGGGTGGGCAGTAATCGGTGGCATTTTTGCTTTGGTGGCTATTGTCTTGGGTATTGTGGCCTTGGTCAAAACCAAGACCGGGGGTGGAGGAAAAGGGTTTGCAATTACCGGTATTGTTACCGGAGCCCTAGGTCTTCTCATCTCTATTCTCATGCTTATTCTTTTTGGATGGATGTTCGCTGCCATCGGACCAGCTATGGAGAATTGCTCGCAGTACACAGATAATGAGACCCAGCTAGAGCAATGCCTCAATGAACAGCTGGGTCTTGAATTCGACTATTCTAGCGGTGAATATCAGAACTCCTAGCATCTATCGAACCTTTACAGCCAGGTAATACCAGTGATAGTATGAGGACCCTGAGATTGGTGGCCTGTCATCGCTCATATGGGCTGCGGCCCGAGCGAAGAGCGGGAACATCAAACTTAGGGTTCTTTGATAAAAGAATATGGGGATGATCGGTTTCGACGATGTGAGTTGAGATGGATGAAGCGTGCCGAGGACGCAGGGTTATCTCGTAAACGCCCTCTGCAAAAAAATAAGTGCAGAATCTAAGCGCACTGACTTCGCACTCGCTGCCTAATTAACCCAGCGATGCAGTCTGGTAGCCTGAGCCTGCCTTTAGCTCAGCCCCTACCATCAGTTTAAAAGGCCACTGCTGGTAACTCTCTTCGTAGGGGTTGCCGGGACTTTTATACGAATAGGTTAGGCCTTGTAAGTGTTTGCGCAAGCAAGGTAGCCGAAAACACCGATTTCACAAACTGCGCACGGAGAAGACCCGTTGACGCCACATCGGACCGGGGTTCGATTCCCCGCATCTCCACCATTTGTACTACAAGCAAAAAAGTTTGGGTACAGCTGAAGCCCTTGAGCTAGGTTTTATGCTGACAAGCATTTGCCTAGCTTGAGGGCTTTTCTGCCCTGTGCTAGCGCCCGGTGCTAGATTTTTACCTTCATTTCTAAACTGTCATGATAGCCAGGGTCTCAGCCTAGCTGGCCGCTACAAAAGACCGCTGTTATAAACTGCAGAGCTGATAAGCTAAGTATGCCGGTATAACCAACCCGCGAAAGCGAGAAGCAAGCTGTGACTACTCAGAACCCTGCACCGAACTTGCCCCCTCAGCCGGGAGCAGTAGGGAACCTTCCTCCACAGGTACCGCTTGTGCCCGCTTTCGATATTGTGACCCCCGGCGAACCCCAAGAGTTTTTGGTACCACCCCAATTCCGCAAGCCCTACGGTGCTCTCGTCCGGGACAAGAGAGGCAAAGGCTACTACCTTGCGGTGATGTCTTTTTCTGCTGCCGTTACCAGCTATCTGGTTGTTTTCCTTGCCGGGATCCTGGCTCTTGCTGCCCTGATTCCGGCTGTGGGCGCTATCGTCCTGGGGATCCAGGCCCTGCGGTCTAAATCCCGCTCACCCCAGACGCAGTTAGCGGGCCAGACCTCCGGTTTTGCATGGGGCGGTATCGCCCTGGGTGCTCTTTGCCTGCCACTTACCGTGGGCATGTTCCTGCTTAATTCCTGGTTCCTGAGCTCAGCTGAGGCCGCTAACTGTGAATACCTCTACCGAGGCGACGAAGCAGCTATCCAGCGTTGTATAGAAGCTAACACCTATTAGAGGTTAAGCCATCTTGACAAGGGCCTGCGCGGTCCATTGCCCCAGGGGCGCTAGGGAAAAGATTTGAGCCTGTGTGATAGAACTCATTCGGGTTAGTATAGGAGATAAGCTGGCCCTATGACAGCGGGGCTAGAAGCTGACATGTACCCACCAGGAGCGCCCCATGACTACCAGCAGTGGCTTTACCCCTCTTGACCCTGAGCACCCTACCACCGATGAGATCCCCTTCATCTACCCGGCACACTGGGAAGCGGATGTGGTGTTGCGGGACGGTGCCACAGCTAACCTCCGGCCCGTGCTACCCACAGACCGTGCTGCCCTTGAGAAGATGTACGCAGGGCAGTCTGAGCGTACCATCTACCTTCGCTTCTTTACCCATAAGCCCAAACTCAGCGACAAAGAACTTACCCGCTTCACCACGGTAGATCACAATAACCGGGTCGCTTTTGTGATGATGCTGGGCGAGGAGATGATAGGTATCGGGCGGTACGACCGCACCAACGACCCAGCTGAGGCTGAAGTTGCCTTTATGATTTCCGATGCTCACCAAGGCCGGGGGATCGGGTCAATCCTCTTGGAACACCTGGCCGCTGCGGCTCACGAACGCGGGATTGATAGGTTCAGCGCGGAGGTCTTGCCGCAAAACCGTAAGATGCTTAACGTCTTTACGGATGCTGGTTACGAGATTACTCGCGAGTTTGAAGATGGCCTGGTCATGGTTCACTTCAATATTGACCCCACAGACCGTTCACGAGGTGTCATGGAAGCCCGTGAACACCGTGCAGAAGCCAAATCCATTGCTGAGCTTTTAGCACCCCAAGTTCTTGCTGTTGTGGGTTCTGCCGATAACTGGGAAAGAACCGGGCACAAAGTTCTTAAGACGCTGGTCAAAGGGGGCTTCAAGGGCAAAATTTACGGGGTCAACGAAGCCGCACACCCCGCCGGAGATATCCCTGTTCTGGAGAGTATCACCCAGGTACCTGAGCACGTGGACCTAGCCATTATTGCTGTGCCCATCAAAGATGTTCCGGCCGTAGTTGAGGCCTGTGGCCAGGCAGGAGCCAGGGGCGTTCTCATCTACACTACTGGCTATGCAGATGATGGCGTGCGTGGCCGTGCCCGCCAAAAAGCCCTGGTCAAACTGGCTAGGAGCCACGGGATGCGGGTTATTGGGCCTGCTTCATTTGGTCTGCTCAACAACAACCCCGCTGTTCAGCTAGATGCCACTATCAGTTCACAAGACCCTGGCCCGGGGAGCCTGGGGCTCTTTAGCCAGTCCTCAGCTATCGGTGCCGTTCTTTCTAACTCCGCAGTGCGGCGTAACATCGGTGTCTCGTCACTGATTTCTGCAGGCAACCGGGCAGATGTTTCTGGCAATGACATTATGCAGTACTGGGAAGATGACGACGCCACCGGCGTATGTGCGCTCTACCTTGAATCCATTGGCAACCCCCGAAAGTTCTCGCGTATTGCCCGAAGGCTCTCACGGGCCAAGCCGGTTGTGCTCGCCAAAAATGCGGTAACCGGCCAGCAACTGCCGCCCGGTCACTCCGGACGCACCGCCATAACACCACCCTCCGCCTTGGACTCTATGTTCAAGCAGGCCGGTGTTATCCGCGCTGAAACCATTGAGCGGGCGCTCGACGTCACCCAGATTCTGGTCTCTCAGCCTTTACCTGCTGGCAGGCGGCTAGCTATTCTTTCGAATGCCTCAGCCCTGGGGCAGATTGTCGCTGACCGGGCCGAAGAGCTGCGTATCGAGGTTACTCTCACCGAAACTATGCTCAGGCTAACCGATGAGGCAGAGGATGGCCTTGAGATTTTGGAGGCCGTGGCAACCAGCGCCCTTGAATCTGCTGAGGTTGATGCTGTCATCGGCGTGTTTATTACGGGTGAATCAATTGACCCGCAGGACGTGGCGAGAGTACTTCATCGGGCAGGTCAGCAGAGCGGTAAACCTATCCTGGCTTCTTTCCCTGGAGCACTGAGCGATCAATCGACGCTACGCGGTATTTGGAGTGAAACAGACCACAGCCAAGAGCAAGAGTCCGAAGGGGAGGGTGGCGCCTGCCTGCAGGAAGGGCTTGCCTGCTTTGAATCACCGGGTGAATCAATTCTGGCGCTCGGTGCGGTTATGGATTATGTGGAATGGCGAGATAAAGAAACCGGTGCTCTGGCGGTGCCCGAAGGTATCAGCCCCAAAGCCGCCGCCGCAGATATTGCCACCCACCTACAAGCTGAAGCTGGGGCAGGCAGCTCCGGACCGGTAACACTTGATGACCTTGCTGTTACCCGTTTACTCGGGCACTACGGGATTAGCGTTCTTCCGGAATACCGCTTTGATACCCCAGAGCAAGCAATTGCTGCTGCGGCCCAAGCCGGCGGCTACCCCGTAGTCCTCAAAACAACCGATAGCTTCCTGCGCCACCGGATTGACCTGGGAGGGGTAAGACTCGGCATAGAAAGCGACGAAGACCTGGTAAGCGAAATCGCCCAGATGCACAGAACACTTGAACCCTACGGACATTTTGACCTAGCCCTCCAAAAGCAGGTACCCGCAGGCCAAACTGCCGTCCTCAAAGCTGTGGAAGACCCGCTGATTGGCCCGGTTGTTTCTTTTGGTATGGCTGGTGATGCCACCGCCCTTCTCGATGACTGGGCCCACCGTATCCCGCCTTTGACCGAGCGGGACGTCTACAAGATGGTTCGATCGCCCAAAGCCGCCAGTAAGCTATTTGACCCCGAGAACAGGCACACCGCGAGAACCGACTTGCTAGAGGACCTATGCGCACGGGTAGCGCTACTCAAAGACAACCACCCAGAAATTGCGCACCTTGAACTCAACCCAATTCTGCTGTCACCCGATACGATGACGGTAGTGGGTGCCAGCATACAGCTTGCCCAGTCTGCCCAGCGTACCGACTCAGTACGGCGTGCCATGAGTAGCTAAAAACGGTCAGCCCTCCGACGACTGTATAGCTGGCATACCCTAGAATAGGGGGAGCAGGAACTAGGCTCACTGGAATAAGGACCACCGTGAATGATATGAGGGGTGCAACCGCGCTCACCCAAGATATTCAGAAGGCAGGGTTTTACCCCGAGCTTGTACTCGATACTGTTTCTGAAGCACTTGACGGACTAGAACCTACCGCCCACCTGGTGCAGGTGGAAACCCACTTCGATCAGAACGAAGTCCACCGGCATATTACGGTCTTAGTGGTTGCGGGGGAGCACCTACTTGTTGCGCATCTTGATGATCAAAACCTCGATGATGAGGGGCAACAGGTACTCGCCCACGTTTCGGTTGAGACCCTTCACATCAGCAAACTGACCACCTTGACGGTCAGCTACAGCTACCCCCAGCCCCAAGACTATGCACCTGGGCACCCTGTCTCGGAGGTATCACTCTTAATTGCATGGACGGGGTCGCACAGGCTGGATATCCAACCCGCCGAATGCGCCGAGCCGAGCTGCGACGCTAACCACGGCTACACAGGTTTAGTGCCTCGAGAAGATATGCTCATCCGCATCAGCACTTCAGCAGATGGGGCAGAAGCCACCGAAAAGGCTCGGCGCTTCGCGCGTACCCTGCGTTCAGCCCACCTGAACCTGGGAAGGGGGCGCTAAGGTGAAAGATTTTTGCGGCTATGAGTTACCCCCCACACCGGGCTACAAAAGCCACAACGTGGGCGACCTCTTCGAATCATGCGGCAGCCTCACAGGCCAGGGCTCCTTGCAACCTGATGACCACCCCCTCTACGGTCCGGGACGTCATGACTTATTGGGCCTTGCTGACCGCCTCAAAGCTGCAGGGGCAGACCCAAACCGTTACCGGAGCGTCTGCCTGGTTATGGTTGATGGGTTGGGGCAATCCCTGCTGAACCGGTATGGTTCTTACGCTCCCTTCCTTAAAAGTGCTAGGCAACTTGGGCCTCTTCACTCAGCGGTTCCCTCAACAACGGTGGCTTCGCTGACCAGCTTAGGCACCGCATGCCCACCTGGCTACCACGGTATGGCAGGCTATGAGGTCAAGAACCCCGCAAGCGGAAGGGTGATGAACCAGCTTTCTGGCTGGGATAAAGCTGTTTCACCCCGCGACTGGCAACCCTACCCCACAGTTTTTGAGCGCTACCAGAACCACCTTGACGTTGCTACGGTATCACTCAGCAAATACGCCGGATCGGGCCTGAGCGAGGCGGGGCTACGCGGTGGGCGCTTTGTGCATGCCGCCGGTTACGCGGCCCGCACCACCCTAGCGGCAAGCCTGCTGAACTCTCGCAAGCCGTCCTTGGTCTACCTCTACTGGGGAGAAATAGACCAGGCCGGTCACAAATACGGTACAGACTCTACCCAATGGCTTGAACAGCTTGAAGAGCTGAATCTAGCACTCAAATCCTTAGCCCGCCGCCTGCCACCCCACGTCCTGCTCTTACTCACAGCAGATCACGGCATGGTTGATATAGCACCAGAAGCGCGCATCGATTACTCGGGGGACAGCCAGCTCCTTGAGAATATTGAACTGACGGCGGGGGAGCCTCGCATGGTTCAGCTCTATCTCAAAGATAAGAGCCCAGCTGCAATCCAAGATACACTCGGGCGTTGGGGGGAATCTTGGGGAGAAAAAGCCTGGGTGGTTGAGACAGAAGAGATGTTCCAAGCCGGTTACTTTGGTGAGACTATCAGCGACACCGCGCGGGCACGTATTGGGGATATTGTGGTAGCAGCCCGGGAGCCCATTGCTCTCTACGATATGCGGCACTATAAGCCACACGCCCTGCAGATGGTAGGGCAACACGGGTCACTTACAGCAGAGGAAACACAGGTGCCTCTGCTTATGCTCCCCACCGGCTAAAGCTCCTACCAGAGCACAGTAAAGCCCCGTCCACCCCTAGCGAGAGGACGGGGCTTAATTCTTTTGGCTTTACACACTAAGGACTAGCAATCACAGTAGGTTCTTCCAAAGACGCCGCTGCAGTGGGGGCTTCAATAGGTGCGGTGGAGGGAGGCGGTAGCGGTGTCTCATCAATGACCTTGCCAGCGTCTGGGCCCGGCACCGTGGTCTCGATGGGGCGTTTGGGCTCATCGATAGGCGAAGCGTCGGCCGGAGGAGTAATCTCCGCTGGATTACTGGGGGACTCAGTAGGCTCTAAGGTAGCCTCTTCCGCCTCGGTGGGATCTGGCTCAAGCGTAACAGGGGGTTCAGGCGCGGTCTCCTGCACTGTAGCCTCGGCTACAGGCTCGGTGGTTGCGTACTGGACGGTACCGGGAGGGACAGCGTTTTCCTGAGCTTGCTGCTCAGTGACGGTTGGTTCCTGAGTATTAAAACTGGGGGTCGGTGCCGGGTAAGTACTGGTAGGAGTTGCGGGTGCCGAGGTCGTGGGGCTGTCACCGCTGGGAGCAACCGAGGTGCCTGAAGCCGGCTGCGAGCTGCTACCCTGGCCTGGCAACAGCAAAGCAAAAGCAAGGACCGCGGCGGCAGCGGTGAGAACCGCAGAACCTACAAAGAAAACCTTGGAACCAAGCTTTCGCTGAGCGGGCTCCTGAATCAGAGGGCCCACCGGGGCTAAACGGTCCCGCTCGGCGGCAAAGGCAAGCTTCTGCTGTTCCTTCTCAGCCTGCTCAAGGGCCGCTGCGCGCTCAGCAGAGCGGTCAGCACGGCGCTCGCGCCGGGTTAGCTTCTCGAACTCATCACCGTTCTTCATGAGGCCGAGGGCCAGTGAGTCGTCTTCAATATCAATTTCTGTACGCTGTGAGCCGCTGTCGGCCGTGACGTATTCGTAGCCATTGGCTAGGGTTAAGACATCAGTAGCGTCACCCGATGCAGCTGGCGGCTCAGAATCAAGACTCGGGGTAGTCTCACCAGGGTTTTCAACCTTGGGCAGAGGTTCGGTGATGCTATCGGGCTCACCGGCAGTGCTGGAATCTTTAGGATATGAGTTAGGCAAATTTTCCTCATCAAATATTTATGCCCCACCGAGCGCCTAAGTTGGGGTATGGGTGGCGTCGGGCGAACTCTGGGTACGGGTGTCTGTATAAGTCTACGTTGTCTTACGGGTTTTTGGGGCAGTGGCGCTTGTAACCCTTCACGAGCCATGCCGGGGTGGGAAACTATAAGTCAGCACAAAAAAGTCCTTGTGCCCTGATATTTAGGGCACAAGGACCATGCAAGATAAGGGTGACCTGGGCTAGCGGCGCTGGTTACCGAAGATAATGTCATCCCAGCTTGGAACGCTGGTCCTCTTACCGCGTGCAGGCTTAGCCTTAGGGCCAGAATCTGCATCGCTTTCATCGCTTGATTGCTCCGAACCTTCAGGGAGCGCCTGAGGGTCATCGCTTACTGCCTGAGAAGCATGGTCGGTATCTTCTGAATCAGCATTAGATTGGTGCTCGGAGGTAGCGCTCAGATCCGCCTCAGCCGATTGTTCTTCAGCAGCTGTATCCTGCTCCAAAGCTTCAAGATTCTCCTGCCCGTTTTCTTCTGGGGCACCGTTTTGAGGCTCAGCCACAGACTCATCTGCTATAGAAACTGCAGTGTGGTCTTTAGGTACCTTAGTTTCAGCGGCTTCCTGGGCATCGGGGGCAGGCAGGTCATGGAGCTCACCTACCGACTGAGAACCGCGTCGGGCTCGTTCCAACAAGTCTGCCAGCTTGCGCTCACTGGCTGGGTCAAAGGAACGGACACCACGGCGCGACGATAGCTCGTCAAGGAGCTCGTTCTGCTCCTTGTTCTGGGGCACACGAACAGGGGTGACCTTAGGAGGTGCTACCTGAACACCCAAACCGGGAGCCTTCTTCTCGTCTTCCTGAGCTGTAGTAGCGTCCGGTGCCTGAGGTGAAGAAGGGGTGAGTCCGGGAATGGGGGAGTCGTGCGAGTGGTCACGGCCCATGAGGAAGTAAGCGGCCTCGTTGGAGGCATAGATACTCTGGTTAGCAGGGTTAAAGTTCCAGCGTGCCGGGAACATAACGGCCCTCGGAAGCTCAGACAAAATATCATCGCTGAGTGAAATATCGAGGGAGACAGTCCACTGACCTGATTCCTGCTGCCAGGTGGACCAATCCATGGGTGCTTCTTCAAAGCCAAAGCGTGCCGAGACTTCTTCAATGTGCTGGTTAAGGCTCTGAGCGTTCTTGCCCTGGCCCGGAGCCGGCGAAATCATGACAGAGCGGGCTGTATGAATGATATTGGCACGTTCAGCCACAATAGGCCACTCGTAACGACGAACCCTGTTAGGTTCCCATCCTGATTCTGCGGCGATTTCTTCGACCGTTGCACCCTGGCGGAAACGGGTCTGAATCTCTCGGGGTCCGAAGGTGCCCTTGCTGCCCCCTCGGAGGGGATTAATACGGCGGGCGCGGGCAATGCTCTGGCGTAGGTTCTGATCAATAGGCAACAGATAGGTTGTGCCATCTGCTGATTCGAGGACCAGATTTTCTCCATCGTCGTGGATGCCAGTTAGGCGCAGTTCGGGCACTACACGGTCTCCTTTATGGGCAACTGGCGTTACCAGAGGGGTAACGCGCTTCTTCAATCTTTACACTTACTTGAAAGATTACCGTCTCAAGCTGTGCTTGAGGCAGAAAGTGGCCTTTCATGGGGCGGAAGATTGAAAAAACAGCCATATCTCAGGATTATTCTCTTAATCTCAAGCACAACTTGAGATGCCCTGAATGATGCGCCTGGCGCTTCTAGCCAGTTTGTGACTCGCTGGGCCAGAACATGAACGTTCTACTTGCAATCTGAGAACTAATGGTGAACAATTCTACCCGTCACCTCATCAACTCTGAGGGCCTATGGGATTTGCCTAGACCGGCGCTAACGGAGTGACCTAACGAGGTGCAGGTACCTCACCGACCCTGGGGTATCTACCCTTCGCACAGTTTACGGAGAAAATATGGCAACCGATTACGATGCACCTCGCAAGCAGGATGAAGACAGCAAAGATCAGTCTTTTGAGGAATTGCGATCACGCCCCTCAGAAATGCAGTCAGGCGCTGTTGATGAGGATGAGAACGCAGCAGCCGAAAGTTTTGAGCTCCCCGGCGCTGACCTCTCTAACGAGGAACTGAACGTGGTAGTTCTGCCCGCGCAGGAGGACGAGTTCACCTGCGGCTCCTGCTTCCTGGTGCGTCACCGTTCGCAGATTGCCCGCGAAGAGGGCGATTTCAAGTTCTGCATCGAATGCGAGAGCTAACCCTTAGCCTAAGAACGAGTAGCTAAAGAGCCGAATGCGCTGATTGCATCCGGCTCTTTCTGTATCTATTGACCTAGAAAGGTTAGTGCCTTGTATAACCCCAGACAAGCGCAGCTGAGCGCTTATGAGGCGTCTTGGTCAGCGGCTAGGCCCTGGTTCAGGATTTCTGCAATTTTTTCGGGGTGACGGCTTGAGGCGATCCAGTAGGGGGTGGGGTCAGCAGGATCGGTAATTTCCACCCGGATGACGGAAGTAATCCAGCCCCTGAAGCACATGTAGGCGCGGCCATCAAGCGCAGGCCCAGTGGCAACTCGCGCGTCTTCACCTCTGAAAGCCTCAGCGCGTCCTACAAATTCGCGTTCAATACGGGCACGGCCAAAGCGAACAGCCGACTCAGTAATTTCTAGAGTTGGCGAGGTCCCATAGAGTAGGGCACCTACCGACAGGGCAACAATGATACCCGCTACAATACCGGCGGCGATATTGATGGGAGCGCCCACCAGGAAGGAAGCAAGGCCAGCTCCTAGGCATCCCAGCCAGAGACCTACCCCGGGAGCAAGACGTTCTTTATAAAGCACGGTAGCGGGGCTAGCAGACATGGTTTCCTTTGCTAAATATTCGGTGGGGAGTCACCTATCCTGATGAATAAGTGCCGTTCACAAGTCTACGAGATAGAAGAGGAACTTGGGCTGATGTGCCTTTTTCAACCTGAAACCGGTCAAACCAATTTCTTGGTCAGTTAAGTCCTTGATCTCTGGGGAGAATCACTTTTAGCTCTATGCCGGGTACAGTATAGGGGTGATGAATCAGATACATGTTGAAATCAAGATGCTCGATGAAGGGCTTGAGCCTCCAGCCTATGCGCAGCCGGGAGATGCCGGAGCAGACCTGCGTTCGCGCATTGACCTGACCCTTGCCCCTGGGGAACGCGCCCTGGTCCCTACCGGTGTGGCTATCGCCCTGCCCGAGGGATATGTAGGGCTAGTGCACCCCCGCTCAGGGCTGGCTGCTAAGCACGGAATCACCATTGTGAATGCGCCCGGCACAGTCGATTCAGGGTACCGGGGTGAGCTGATGGTAAGCCTGCTCAACACCGACCGTGAGAAGAGCTTTGCGGTTAAGCGTGGTGACCGTATTGCCCAGCTGGTCATCCAGCGTTTTGAGACAGCCATCTTCAGCCTGGTTGATGAGCTTGATGAAACTGAACGCGGTTCTTCGGGCTTTGGCTCAACCGGCGTACAGTAGTTATCAGTAAAACTTTTACCCAGGAGAGTCAATGTTTGGTTTTGGCAAGAAAAAGCAGGAAGAGGTCGCGAGGGCAGATGCCGAGAAGGTAGAAGAGCCTGAGAACCCTTCACCCGAGCAGGAGGCTGCACTCGACGAGTCAGCTGACAAGGCTACCGGCCCGACGAGTGACGATACCCCTGTTGTTTTTAGCCGTGAGGACGGCCCCTGGGATATCTCCGAAAAGTCTACTGGCCATCAGTACATTGACTTAGGTGGCCTGTTCATCAAGAGCAACCCCGGTTTGAACCTGCGACTTGAAGCAGATACAAAATCTCAGCAGGTGATCGCGGTGACCCTGCAGATGGGCGAAGGCTCACTCCAGGTCCAGGCATTCGCTGCCCCCAAGAGTCGCGGTATTTGGGAGGATATCCGTCATGAGCTCTCCGAGAGTGTTCGGCAACAGGGCGGCCAGGTAGAATTTTCCGACGGTGCTTTTGGGCGTCAGCTCATCACACGTGTACCTGCCGAACTGCCCGACGGTCGCAAGGGCTTTAGAATTGCCCGCTTTGTAGGCATCGATGGCCCCCGCTGGTTTGTTCGCGGTGTTTTCTCAGGCAAGGCTGTACTTCCTGGGCAGGACGCTAGCGCGCTTGAAGAAGTGCTCCGGAATATTGTTGTTAACCGTGGCTCCAAACCCATGGCTCCCCGCGACCTGCTCCCCATGCGCGTTCCCCAGAATATTCAGGAAGCCGCAGCCCAACAGCAGGCGGCTGCCCATGAAGGGGACTCATCTAAGCCTTCATTGGAAGTTCCCCGCCGCGGCCCTGAAATCACCGAGATCGGTTAAGCACTGTGAGCGAGACTGAACACCAGGGCACGGTGACCCGTCTTGAAGACTACCCGGAGCGGTTCAGAGCACGCGTTGCTGGCCGGGTAGAACTCGTTCGCATATCCCATGCCGGGATGAGCCCCCGGTTTGAGGTGACGCTAGGCGTTGAACGTTCTAAGCCGCTTCCTCCGGCAAAAACACACCCTATGACGGGTATGCCCATTGCAGAAACCGGTGAAGACCTGGATGACACTGCCGATGTCAGCACCACAGAGGATACCCCAACCGGTGAGATTTCGGTGCTGGATGCCGAAACAGGCTTTACTAGTCGTTTTAGTGTGACTAAGGCTGTTTCACGTGTCCTTTTTCCTGATTTTCCGCCGCTGAAACCGGGGGTGAGGCTGACCCTGATTTGGCTGGGCCAGCACCAGGTCCCGGGTATCGAAGCGGGCGGCTATCTGCGGGTCTCCGGCATGCTTAGCACCAGAGAAGATACACCCACCATGTATAACCCTCGCTACGAGATTGTGCCCAACATGTAGGGCAAGTCCCCAAGCCAAAGGCCCCCGCTCTGACAGAGAACGGGGACCTTACTGGTAAGAGAAACTGCCTCTAGCTGAAGAGGGCGCGGATGTCGTCCTCACCGGCAGGGGTGGTCACAAAGAAGAGCTCATCACCTGCTTCTAGGACATCATCGCCGCTGGGCGCTATGGGGGAACCATCGCGGAGAATAGCGGTCAGGGTGGCTTCGTAGGGCCACTGCACGTTGTTAACGGTGTGCCCGATAATGGGATGATTGGCAGGTACGGTGTATTCGACCAGGGTGGCACTGCCTGATTTGAGGGTCAGCAGGCGAATCACGTCACCAACCTCTACGGCCTCTTCTACTAGGGCGGTCATCAGACGCGGGGTGGATACCGCAACATCCACACCCCAGGAATCGTCAAAAAGCCACTCATTCTTGGGGTTATTGACGCGGGCTACGGTACGGGGAACCCCGAATTCACTGCGAACAAGTAGGGAAACTACCAGGTTAGTTTTATCGTCGCCAGAAGCCGCGACCACTACGTCGGCGTTCTCTGGCTTGGCCTGACGCAAAACCGATAGCTCACAGGCATCACCGATAACCCAGTGGGCGTGCTGAATATCGCTCCGGCTAATGGCCTCGGGCTTAATATCGATAACAGTAACCGAGTGCCCGTGCGAAAGAAGTTCTCGGGCGCTCGATGAACCTACGGAACCTGCACCAATAACTATTACTTCCACTGCAGATCACCTTCGCTGTCTTGGGCAGGGGGCTCGCTTAAGATCCTCACGATATCGTTGATGTCTTCGGTGCGCATCATAGCGTGCAGAGTGTCACCCTGCTGGTAGGAGCTTTCTGGGGTGGGAAGCATACCCTCCCCAAAGCGGGTAATGTAGGCCATTCGCACGCCAGCTGCTTGTTCAATCTCGGTAATGGCATGACCAGCCCAGGCCTCGTGGAGCTGGAGCTCACCCAGCATGAGGCGGCCTGAGGCTTCACGGAAGTCACCAGCCATAGCCTGCTCCGGCAAGATACGGCGGAGCACCTGATCAGTGGACCACCGAACAGCTGCCACCGTGGGAACACCTAGACGCTGATAAAACTCTGCACGGTTGGGGTCATAGATGCGGGCAACAACGTGCCGAACGCCGAAGGTCTCACGAGCCACACGCGAGGCAATGATATTGGAGTTATCTCCAGAGGACACAGCCGCAAAAGCGTAGGCATGTTCAATTCCAGCTCGCTTGAGGGTTTCTCGATCAAAGCCGACACCGGTAACTTTCTTGCCCGCAAAATCTTTGCGCAGGCGGCGGAAAGAGCGGTCGTCTTGGTCGATAACAGCCACCGAGTGACCGGCGTCTTCCAAAGTATGGGCTAGCATGACTCCAACACGCCCCGCGCCCATAATTACAAAATGGGGCACACCGCACCTCATCACATCGTATAGGGAACACAAACTGGCTCCGCCACATGCCGAAGCCTCACCCTAGTCTACGCCCCTCAGAGCACCGAACCCATGGGCTAAGGGCTGTTCGCGGGCAATCGAGCTACTGTGTGCACAGAAAATGTGGTGTGTACGGCTGTTCTTTGAGGCGCCAAACGACTACGGTTACTACCTGTGAAGAATATTCGGAGTGTGTTCAGCCACCTAGTGCTTGGTGCGCCCGTCACCAGTAGACACGCAAAAAAAGGCAATCTGCCTAAGCGCCGTGCCCTGCCGCTCTTTGGTGCAGATGGGCTGTCGTCTGTTGCTTACGCACCCGATGAAATCTTGCTCACTCTGCTCATTGCCGGTCACGGTGCCCTCGTCTACTCACCCTTTGTGGGACTGGGAATTGCTCTGATCCTCCTGATCGTGGTGGGAACCTACCGGTACAACATCAATAGGGTAGGGGAGAAAGGCGACTTTGCCCTGGTTCACCAGAATTTGGGAACTGGTGCGGCAATGCTTCTGGGCGCGGCCCTCATGGTGGACTTTATCCTCACGGTCGCGGTATCTCTCTCATCGGCAGCCCAATACCTCGAGTCCATCACCCCCGCAATTCTGGGGCACCAAAGGCTCATTGCCTGCTCACTCATTGCGCTAGTAACCCTTCTGTGCTTGCGCGGGCTTAAATTTATGCTGGGAATCTCGCACCTCCCCTCCTATTTCTTCTTGATTCTTCTGACCGGCCTTATTGCTTGCGGCATAATTGCCGATAGCTCAGGTGACTTAGGCCTAGCTTCCTCAGCCTCCTACCGGCTAGTTAGCGATAAGGACGCAATGAACACTCTTACGACCCAAACCGGTATGGGGCTACTGCTGCTCCGGGCTTTTGCCTCCGGCTCTGTGGCTCTTACCGGTGTTAACACCATCAGCAACGCGGTGAACGCTTTTGCACCGCCACGCCAGCGCAATGCCGCAACCAGCTTGATGATTGTCGGTGGGCTTTCAGCGGTCTCTCTGCTGGGGGTGCTCTATCTAGCCCAAAAAACAGGTGTAGTTTTTGCGATTGACCCCAACCTCCTGATAATTGACGGTCAACCAGCAGGGGACGATTTCCACCAGGTCCCTGTTCTGCTCCAGATTACCCAAGCAATTTTTGCCCACCAGCTGGCAAGCGTCCTGATGGGTATTGCAACGGTAGGGGTATTGATTGTGGCCGCTATGACAGCCTTTACCGGCTTCCCCATGCTGGCAACAACTATCGCAGCCAAACAGTACCTACCGGTGCAACTTTCAGCTCGCAGTTCCAGCTCGCTTTACGCCAACGGTGTGCTTGCCCTAGGCCTTAGCGCTATGTTCCTGGTAGCGGTGGTCGGGCCCGATGTCCACACGCTTGTACAGATGTACATCGTAGGTGTCTTTACTGCCATGACACTGACCCAGTACGCTGTGCTACGGAACAGGTGGAAAGCCCAACGTATCACCCTGGACCGTAAAAAACGACAGCATATCTGGCGGGATATAGCTATCACAGCAATTGGCGCTAGCGCATCTGTCATCGTTCTTACCGTCATTATCCTGACTAAATTCACGCACGGAGCCTGGGTTACCACCCTTCTCATACTTTTCTTGACTTGGACTATGAGCAAAATCAACAAACACTACACGCGTATCGACCAGCAGCTAGACCTGGACGGTAACCTCCAAGAACTAGCGCGTGACTGCGCCCTACCATCCCGCGTCCACGCCCTGGTGTATGTTGAGCGGGTACGCAAGCCCGTTTTGCGGGCTCTGGCCTATGCACGGGCCTCGCGCCCGTCGTCTGTTGAAGCCCTGCTCGTCAATGTTGATGAGGCCCGAACCCGCGAAAACATCGATACCTGGAACGCTCTGCAACTACCGGTGAACCTGACCGTTCTTGATTCGCCCTACCGCGATCCCGTAGCAAGTGTGCTCGACTACATCCATCATCGGAGGCAAAAATCACCCCGCGATGTTGTGGTGATTTACCTGCCTGAATATGTGGTGGCACACCGCTGGCAAAGGTTCCTGCACCGCCGAACAGCTCACAAACTCAGGGGGCGGCTACGCCATGAGCCCGGAGTAGTGGTAGCGTCAGTCCCATGGCAACTCGAACAATAAATGACTGAGCCTGCCTTCCCCTTTTCTGGCTTACTGGCCACCTGCCATGAGCCCTATTCCTGATACGAGAACATATGAACACGCAAAATCCCACCACAGACACCGCCAGCTTCGACATAGGTAGCCTCGTGCAGGTAACACCCGAGCGGCCGGCACACGGCGGTGCCATGGTGGCTAGAGTTGGTGAGCGTGTTGTCTTTGTGCGCCACGCGGTTATAGGCGAGACCGCGCTGGCGCGGGTTACCGGGCGCGGTCCCAAGGGGCGGTACTTCTTCGCTGATGTTATCGCTGTTGACCAGCCCTCACCCCACCGCCGCCCCCACCCCTGGGAACCAGCCGATGCGCTCGCCCAGGAGAACCCTCTGGGAGGAATGGAATACGGGCACCTGCTACCCGCTACCCAGCGAGACTACAAGCGCCAGGTACTGGCTGAACAGCTGGTACGATTGGGCGGTCTTTCGGCTGAGCATCCACTCATCACCCAGCTTCAGGTGCAGGAGTTACCCCTTGAGGGTGAGGGCCCAGCAGACCTCGGTTGGCGGACCCGCGTTCACTACACCGTTGAACGGGAGAGCGGGAAAATCGCCATGTTTAGGCACTCGTCCTCCGAACCTGTCCCCCTTGAGAGTTTCCCCCTGGCCGATATGCGTCTGCAAGAGCTTGAGCTTCACAAGCTCACCCTGGAGGGCCTTGCTCGGCTCGATGCAGCAGTTTCCGCCAGCAACATGGTGACCCTGGTTTTCTGGGTATCTGCTCAGACAAGACCTACCGACGTCGCCCCTGCAATCGAAGACCAGTGTCGTAAGCTGTGGGGCTCGCTGGAAGACCGCCAAATTACTCTCATCTTCCGCCCCGAAAAGCAGGGTGGACGCAAACGCGGCACCAAGCCCCAGGAGGTAGTTCTGGGTGCTGGGAACACCGAGCTGCTTGAAACGGCAACTGTCTATGCCCAAGATTTCTACTGGCTGGTTGATGCCACCGGCTTCTGGCAGATTCACCGTTCTGCCCCCGAGGTACTGGGGAATGCGGTACTTGAAGCTACCAAGCTGAAAAAGGGCATGACAGTCTACGACCTCTACGCAGGTGCTGGCCTCTTCACCGCCCTGGCGGCTGATGCGGTAGGGGATAAGGGCACGGTTCTTTCAGTAGAAGGGTCAGCTACCACTCACCGTAACGCCCGCACCAACTTTGCTGCCCAAGGTCCCTCCCGAACCCACCGATCAGAACGTACCAGTGTGCGACTTGAACGCGGTGACGTCTCAGCCGTCTTGGGCAAGCTCGGCCCTCAGGCGCTGGCCGGACGTTTTCCCACACCCGATCTTGTCATCTGCGACCCCTCCCGCGAGGGCGCAGGTAAAAAGGTCATGGAGCAGGTGAACGAGCTCAACCCCGCCACCATTGTTTATGTGGCCTGTGATCCTGCTGCTTTGGGGCGAGACACCGGCTACCTAGGCCAGGCTGGGTGGCAGCTGGCCTCTGTGCAAGGGTTCGATATGTACCCCAACACCCACCATGTGGAAGCTCTTGCTGTCTTTACTCGCAAGTAAACTTATGGCGGGTATGTATCTCACCTTTTGAAGATAAGAAGATACATACCCGCCATAGGTACTTGGCTGGGGTGCGATACTGGTTCTCAAGGGATTGATCCACTTTCAGGCCAGCAAAATAAGCAGCTTCATGGGCACTTATCTGATTCTGCTTGTGGAGCCTTACCTGAGGCGCTCGGTCTGGTCGTCCCACTCTCTAGCTACCTCGCGCAGAGCATCTTCTTTCTGACGGGCATGATGGCCGCAGAAGAGAAGGTCGTTGCCCGATGCCAGTACTACTCGCAGATAAGCCTGGGCACCGCAAGCATCGCAACGGTCGGCAGTGGTGAGTTCACGGGCTTCAAGAGTAGTAGCCATCGATAGCTCCTTTTCAATATAAGTTGGTTTACTTCCCATACAACCACTTTCGGTGCCTTAAAGCTTGTCCTTTCGCCCACAGCACTTAAACGACACCCGCCCCGAAGCCAGCCCGCCCCTACCTGGGCGTGTACTAAACTAAATAGGCACGCCCCACCCGTAATCCCAGGAGAGTTCCGTGGCCGCTAACACCTATACCGCGCGCAACCTATCTGTGCTCGAAGGCCTTGAAGCTGTTCGTAAGCGCCCCGGCATGTATATTGGCTCTACCGATTCCCGTGGCCTGATGCACTGTCTCTGGGAGATTATCGATAACTCTGTAGACGAGGCACTAGCCGGGTATGGCCAGTCAATTCAGGTTGTTCTCTACAAGGACGGTTCCGTTGAAGTGCAGGACGATGGGCGTGGTGTACCCACCGATATAGAACCCCGCACGGGCCTATCTGGCCTTGAGGTGGTCTATACCAAGCTCCACGCTGGCGGTAAGTTCGGTGGTGGTTCCTATACTGCATCGGGGGGCTTGCACGGTGTTGGTGCATCGGTGGTCAACGCGCTGTCCTCCCGTCTAGATGTGCAGGTGGACCGTGGCGGTAAAACCTACCAAATGAGCTTTAGACACGGGGTACCCGGTATCTTCGAGGACGGACGGACCCCCAAACCGCAGGCTCCTTTCAAGCCCTCTGATCAGGCTCTTGAGATTATCGGTAAGGCCAAACGCGGTGTGACCGGTACCCGTGTGCGTTACTGGGCTGACCCCATGATTTTTACTCCGGACGCCCGTTTTAGCTACAGCGAACTGGCCGCCCGGGCCCGCCAGACTGCTTTCCTGATTCCAGGCCTGCGTATTGCCGTGCGCGATGAACGCCGCCTGCCCGGTACCCCCGGTGAGCACGAAACCCACGAAGAAGTATTTCAACATGACGGTGGTATCGCGGAGTTTGTGGACTACCTGGCCCAGGACCAGGCGGTTACCGATATCTGGCGCTTTAGCGGTAGCGAGACTTTTACCGAAACGGTCCCCGTCCTCGATGCAGAGGGGCACTCTCAGCTCACTGAGGTTGAACGGGAATGCGAGGTCGATCTTGCTCTGCGCTGGGGCACCGGCTACGAGACCAAACTCAGGACCTTCGTCAATATTATTGCTACCCCCAAGGGCGGTACACACCAGACCGGCTTCGAACAGGGGCTACTGAAAACTTTCCGCAAGCACATTGCCGATAATGCCCGCAAGTTTAAGGCTGGTAACGACAAGATCGAGAAGGACGACGTTCTTGCAGGCCTGACCGCCGTGCTGACTGTGCGCCTGGCGGAGCCCCAGTTTGAGGGCCAGACCAAGGAGATTCTGGGCACCCCCGCTGTGCGCCAGATTGTTTCTAAGGTTGTTGCCAAGGAACTGGCTAGCAAACTCAACTCAACCGCTCGCGGCGAAAAAACTCAGGCCGCCGCCGTCAGCGAGAAAGTCGTTGCCGAAATGAAATCGCGTATCTCCGCGCGAGTTCATAAGGAAACCCAGCGCCGCAAAAATGCCCTGGAAACTTCATCTATGCCCACCAAGCTGGTGGACTGCCGCTCCACCGACGTTGAAAAGTCCGAGCTCTTTATCGTTGAGGGCGACTCGGCTTTGGGGACGGCCCGCCTGGCCCGTTCCTCCAACTACCAGGCCCTGCTCCCTATTCGAGGCAAGATCCTGAATGTCCAGAAGGCTTCCCTGACAGATATGCTGGCCAACACCGAGTGCGCGGCCATCATTCAGGTAATTGGTGCAGGGTCGGGGCGTACCTTTGACCTGGAGCAGAAACGCTATAACAAAATCATTATGATGACCGATGCGGACGTGGACGGTGCCCACATCCGAACCTTGCTCTTGACACTCTTCTACCGCTATATGCGGCCTCTGGTGGAACAAGGGCATGTCTATGCGGCTGTGCCGCCCCTGCACCGGGTAGAGGTGATTAAGCGCGGGACCGCCAACGAGATGATTTACACATACAGCGAGAAGGAACTGCACGAGCTCCTTGCCCGGCTAGAATCTGAGGGTAAGAGCTATAAGGAACCTATCCAGCGCTATAAGGGGCTGGGCGAGATGGACGCTGACCAGCTAGCAGAAACCACCATGGACCCCCGCCAGCGTATGCTACGGCGCGTGCGGGTGGAAGATGCTGAAGCCGCCGAACGGGCTTTTACCCTGCTGATGGGTTCAGAGGTTGCGCCCCGTAAGGACTTTATTATCAGCGGCGCCCATAAGCTGGACCATACAGCAATCGACGCCTAAGCCTCTTGATGCCCGGCGCAGGGTAAAGTGTTATGCATGACACATACAATGAAGCACCCCGTTACTGTCACCGTTACCGGCGCAGCCGGTCAGATCGGCTACGCCAGCCTCTTCCGTATTGCGGCGGGGGAGATGCTGGGCGCTGACACCCCCGTCCGCCTGCGGCTACTTGAAATACCTGCCGGTCTCAAAGCGGCAGAAGGTACCGCGATGGAACTTGCCGATTGCGCCTTCCCCCTGGTGGAATCAATTGACGTCACCGATGACCCCAATACCGGTTTTGAGGGCGCAAACCTTGCTTTACTGATTGGTTCCCGCCCCCGCACCAAGGGAATGGAACGGGCTGACCTGCTGGAGGCTAACGGCGGTATCTTCTCCGTGCAGGGCCGGGCAATAAACGATCGTGCGGCCGATGACATTAAGGTCGCAGTCGTGGGCAACCCTGCTAATACCAATGCGCTCATTGCCGCCAGCCACGCTCCCGATGTGCCTCTGGAGCGATTTACCGCTCTGACCCGTCTGGATCACCACCGCGCCGTCGCTCAGCTGGCTTTGGCTACTGGCAGCCCTGTAGATCAGATTGAGGGAGTTGCTATCTGGGGTAACCACTCAGCTAGCCAGTACCCGGACCTCTTCCACGCGACTGTTGCCGGACGGTCTGCTGTGGACCTGCTGACCCAGCAGGGACTGGGCCAGGACTGGGTAGAGAACACCTTTATCCCCAAGGTCGCCAACCGTGGGGCTGAGGTTATCTCGGTACGAGGGGGCTCTTCTGTAGCTTCTGCGGCCCATGCTGCCCTCATGCATGTACATGACTGGGTGCTGGGAACGGGGGAGAGCTGGACCTCTATGGCTGTGCCCTCGGACGGCTCCTATGGGGTAGCCGAAGGGATTATTAGCTCATTCCCGGTACGTTGCACCGGTGGGGTGTATGAGATTATTCACGGTCTAGAACACTCAGATTTCTCTCAAAAGCGCATAGCGGCTTCTGTCGCTGAGCTGGTTGAGGAGAAACAGGCCGTGGCCTCCTTGGGGCTGCTGGGTCCTCGATAGAAGAAAGCTCAGGCCTGTGACTATGCTCCATACCCTCAAACCCTTGAAGAGGGATAAGTAGAAGGTTAGGCTCCCGCTGGTGGATTTCATACCAGCGGGAGCCTTAGCGTTTAAATGACCTTTTCATGCCCGTCAAATCACTGTTATTTCGGGTCAAATACACCCTAAGTTAGCGCTCATCAAGGTCAGTTATTCTAAAGCAAGTTACTCAAAGAGGGCCTACCTGCCCAGACTGCTGGGTTGTCTTTCAAACAGGGATAGTTCAGCCCTCCACCCACACCACCTTTAGGATTGTTCATGGACCCCCTCGAAATAGCGCGGTGGCAATTCGGTATCACCACCGTCTACCACTTCATGATGGTGCCGCTGACCCTGGGCCTGGGCGCGGTTGTCGCCGGCTTCTACATCGCCTACGTACGCACCCAGAAACACGAATACAAGCGAATGACCAAGTTCTGGGGCAAGCTCTACCTGATTAACTTCATTATGGGCGTGGCCACCGGCTTGGTCCAAGAATTCCAATTCGGCATGGCCTGGAGCGAATACTCACGCTTCGTAGGCGACGTATTCGGTGCGCCTCTGGCCATGGAAGGTCTGCTGGCCTTCTTCGTCGAATCCACCTTCTTGGGCCTCTTCATTTTTGGCTGGGACAAACTCAAGCCCAAAGTACACGCCACCTGCCTCTTCCTGGCAGTAGCCGCCTCCTGGCTCTCGGCCTATTTCATCATTGTGGCTAACTCCTGGATGCAGCACCCCGTGGGCGTCGAACTGGTTGACGGCCGCCCCGTCATGACCGACGTATGGGCAGTGCTCACCAACAACACTGCCCTGGTTGCCTACCCCCACGCTATCTTCGGCTCTCTCCAGGTAGCTGGTGGTTTTCTGGTCGGTATTGCCTGGTACAAGCTCTGGAAGCGCCGCCAGGACGGCATCGACACCATGGGCGAAAACGGTAGGGTTCTTGTGGGCGAGAGCGTCGAGGGCGCACGCGACAAAGCTGACTTTTCCGTCTGGTTCAAGTCACTACGCATCGGTGCAATCGTTGGTTTCGCGGCCTTTATCGGTACAGCTTTTACCGGCCACCACCAGGCCCAGCTCATGATTGAGCAACAGCCCATGAAGATGGCCGCCGCAGAAGCTGCCTGCCACGACGGGACAGGCTTCTCCCTGCTCTCCCTCTCCTCGCCCGGCGCCCAGGATTGCGATAAGGTACAAGCCGTTATCGAAATTCCCGGCCTGCTCTCCTTCCTGGCCTACAACAACTTCACTACCGATGTCGCCGGTATCAATACCCTGCTCCCTCAGTACCAGCAAACCTACGGCACTCACCTGCCCGATAACCCAGAACTTTACGGTGACCGTGCAGGCAACGAAATCAACTACCTACCCCTCATGGAAGTTACCTACTACGGCTTCCGCGGCATGATTACCTTCGGTGGTATCAGCGCCCTTTCCTTCCTCTACGTCCTATGGGTCACCCGCAAGAAAGGGGAAGGTACCGTGCCCGGAGCCCGCTGGATATCAAACCTGGCTATTGCCGGTATCCTCGCCCCTTTTGGTGCTAATGCTACTGGCTGGATCTTCACCGAAATGGGCCGTCAGCCTTTCGTCGTTGCCCCCAACCCCGAAGGTAACCCCGCCATCATGATGTTCACCGCCGCCGCCGTCTCACCGGGAGTATCCGGCTTTGAAGTGCTCTTCTCCCTGATCTCACTGGGCCTGGTCTATGGTGTGCTGATGGTGGTTGAAATCTACCTGCTAGCTAAGTACGTCAAGGCTGGCCTTGTAGCAGCCATGCCAGAGCTGGTAGAAGATCCTCACGAAACTGACCTCAGCCAGGACCGAGACGTCCTCGCTTTTGCCTATTAGGAAAGGGGCTTGCACACCATGTTTGAGCTTTTTGCTAACCAGCCTCTTCTACCCACCATCTGGTTCGCCGTCATTGGTTTCTTCTGGGTGGGCTACATCATTCTGGACGGTTTTGACCTGGGTGTAGGTATGCTCATGAGCCCTTTCTTTGCCAAAGACGAAAAAGAGCGCCGCCTGCTCCTGAACACTATCGGACCGGTCTGGGACGGCAATGAGGTATGGATCGTGACCGCAGGTGCCGCCACCTTCGCGGCCTTCCCCTTCTGGTATGCTGCTCTCTTCTCGGCTCTCTATATTCCCCTGACCCTTGCTCTTTTAGCACTCATCTTCCGCGCTGTGGCTATTGAGTACCGGGGCAAGAAGAAGAGTGAGCGCTGGATTGCCGGTTGGAATACCGCTATTACTCTGGGATCTTTCGTGATCGCCTTCTTAGTGGGGGCACTGCTGGCCACAACCTCAATGGGCTTACCCCTTGACGCTAACGGCGACCGTGTAGGCGGCGCCTTTGCCTGGGTCACCCCAGCCGTATTTCTGGGCGGATTCTCTATGGTCGGGCTGTCACTACTGATGGGCCTGGCATTTGTAGCCCTCAAAACCGATGGGGCTGTTCGCTACCGTGCTGGCTCAGCGCTGGTCAAGCTGACGCCCGTCCTAGCTCTCCCGGCTATCCTCTGGGTCCTGTACATGCAGGTAACCACAGGCAATATGGTGTCCTACCTGCTCACAGGCTTAGCCCTTATTGCGCTAGGGGCTGGCTGGCTGGGCGCTATTGGTGCTTATGAGGGGCGGGCATTTGCCGGGTACGCCAGCTTTATCGGTTTCGCTATTCTGGCGGTTTTCCTAGCTCTTTACCCCAAGGTCCTACCCTCAACCCTGGATTCAGCTTTTGACCTGACCATTACCAAGGCATCGAGCTCCGAGTACACTCTGAGAATCATGTCTGTGGTAGCGGCCTGTGGTATTCCTATCCTGCTGGTCTACCAGGGATGGACCTACTGGGTATTCCGCAAGCGTCTGCTGGTTGAGAGCATTCCTGCTGCGCACGATGTTACTGAACTCGCCCAGCAGCCTACCCGCACTAGTGCCCACACAAGGGGCCTCTAAAAAGAACTCGAACATCCACTCATATCTACACCCTTGCTACCACCTGTTGGGTGTTGACCAAGAGGGGGGCTGGGAGACTACCCCCAGCACACCCCCCCCTTGTGGGCGGAATCAGTCTTGATGTGTGCCTATACCCACTAGCTGTAGTCTAAAAAGCTTGCCGTGTAGCGGCATAAGAACGCACTAGAATGATGAACAAATGTTCGCGGCACCAAGGACACCACAGCCTATGAAGACTCCCGTTTCAAGCAAACGGCCCCCGCTGGGGCCCCACGCCAGGCGAAATCTCACTGTCTTCGCGGTCTTAACTGCGGTGAAGACTCTCGCACTGGTTATTTTTGCGGCGGTTTTGGGTACAGCACTGACCTTGCTGGCTCGCATGACCTACTCGGTATTTCACGAGGGTGCAACCTACTCAAGTGCGCACCAGGAACAGCTTGCCATTTTTGCAGGTAATGGACAGGCCCAACTCACGGGTATTCTCTGGGCCAGCCCTTTCATGGAACCCGGCTTGCTCTCCCTTTCACTCACGGGTCTGCTGGCTCTCTTGATTCGAGCTGGTGCCGACTGGTCACTGACCTTTTATGCTCAGAAAGCTGCCACCGGCGCTAAAACGGTCATCCGCCGTAAGATGATTCGACGTGTCCTGGCAACCGGCGGTATGGACACCCCCGATGGTACCGGCGCAACAGCAGTGCTCCTGTCACGCGGACTAAACTCCTTGGACGACTACTACACCAAGACTCTGACAGCTTTTGTTTCTAGCGCGGTCATACCGGCTCTGCTGCTGATCTTCATTGCTATCTACGACTGGGTTTCAGCCCTGGTCATTGTGTGCACTTTGCCCCTTATTCCGCTTTTCATGGTGCTTATTGGTCGCACTACTCAGGAGGACACCGCCCGCGCTCAGCGCGATTTGCTGCGCCTCTCCGACCACATTGTTGAGCTGGTCAAGGGCTTGCCCGTGCTCGTTGGCCTGGGCCGATCACGGGCACAGTCAAAGGCGCTGGGTGAACTGGGGGAGCGCTACCGGCGAGCAACCATGTACACCCTACGCAGTGCCTTCCTTTCCTCCCTTGCGCTGGAACTTATTACAACTATTTCCGTAGCTCTTGTTGCTGTACTCATTGGTCTGCGCCTGATTGAGGGCAACCTGGGCCTGGACGTCGCTCTCTTCGCTCTACTCTTAGCCCCCGAGTGCTACCAGCCCCTGCGTGATGTCGGCACCGCCTACCACCAATCGGAAGAAGGAATTGCTTCCCTCCGCCGAGCACAGGCCATTATCGACCAGCCGATAGCACCCGCCACGGTTGCCCCTGCTGGCGATGTGATTTCGGTTCGTCAGCTATCGGTTTCCTACCCGGGGCGCGCCAAAACCTTGACGAGTGTTAACTTCAGCCTGGTCCACGGAACAACGACTGCGATTACCGGCCCCTCAGGGTGTGGTAAAACCACGCTACTGTCCGTCTTGGGCGGTGCCCTGGGCAATGGGCTGGTCCCAACAGGCGCAACCGGCCCCGTTAAGGTGCAGGGCTTGGTTTCTGGCCTGGGTAACACCGTATGGATTAGCCAATCACCTACTTTCATTGCTTCTACAGCCTTGGCAGAAGTAGCCCTCTACGCAACTGTGACCCGTGGCGAGGGTGCCCTCGATGGCATCAACTACGCAGCTGGGCTACTTGATGAGTCAATCAAATTTACCGATGAGGACCGTGAATACTTTGGGCAGTACCTCGAGGCTGTCGGGCTGGGTAACCTGGCCGAACTTCCGCCCGAGTCCCTCTCTTCGGGCCAGATGCGCCGCCTGGCAATTGCGCGTGCGCTTGCGCGGGTAGCTATGCTCCAGACACAAGAGCAAGGTGTCACAGTCCTGATCGATGAGCCAACAGCTCACCTTGATCCAGTATCAGCGGCCAAAGTGAACGTCGCCCTTGCAGCGCTTCAGGAAACCGGAGCAACCCTGATTATTGTCACTCACGACACGGAACTTGCTGCCGCAACGAATCATGTCCTCGAAGCCACCCCCAAGCCGCACGGGGTGGATTGGGAACTCCGAGCGCAGAATGCTCATAGCCTCGGCAAATTTGCTCTGGCATCACTTGCGAGCGCTCTTGAGAACGGCCAGCTGGCTGACTCAGAGCCCTCTACTGTGCCGGTTGCGTCTGCCTCACCTCAGCTAAAGCGCCGCAAGCCCGGTATCTTCAAAACCCTGCGAACATTGGGCTCAATTACCGGCCTGAGCCTACCAAGGGCGGTAGTACCTGTACTTCTTTCGGTTCTTACCCTTGTTTTTGCGGTAAGCCTGACCGCCCTGTCGGGCTGGCTGATTGTTCGTGCCGCTGAACAGCCAGCTATGATGTATCTTCTTCTTGCCGTGACGGGTGTCCGTTTCTTTGGTTTGGGCCGAGCTTCGAGCCGTTACGCTGAGCGCCTGCGCACCCATAACCTGGTCCTCGATGCAGCCAATAGGCTCCGGGTCAGTGCCTGGGATGCCGCCGGGCGAACCGTCCTTTCAGTGCGTTCCCTGCTCCGCGGTGACAAGATTCTGGACCGTTTGGTGGGAGATATCGATGAGCTGCGTGATGCCATGCCTCGCGTTATCCTGCCCGTGGCATCACACCTTATCGTGATGGTACTTGTCGTGGGAGTAACCGCTTGGGCTACCCCGCAGGCAGTCGTTCCCGTTGTCCTCGCTACACTTAGTGCAACCTTGGTCATCCCTGCTTTCGTTCTCAGGGCCGATGCCCGCGCAGACTTTGTCGCGCGCCGGGAAACCTCAGCTATGCTCCGCTTGGGTGTTTCAGCACTTGATGCTGCCAGCGACCTGCACAATAACGGGCTAGACCAGACCGTTGCCCTGGCAATCTCTCGCCAAGATGGTGCCGGCACAGCTTCCAAGCTGAGAAGTTCACGAGCTGTTGGCTTGGGCCAGGGCCTGATGGTTGTCACCTGGTGGGGCGCTGCCCTCGCTGTGCTGGCTTCGGTATGGTCTGCTGTGGAAAGCGGTGAGGTCACCGCTCCTCTTGCCGCTCTTGTCGTTTTGATGATGACCGGGCTGTTCGAGACTACCTCTGGTCACCTTGAAGCGGTACGTTCATGGCCTGCCTTCGCGGCTCTTGTGGAACGTACTCGAGCTAACTTTGAAGTAGTTCACCACAAGGACGAGGTTGAAGCCGCTAGGTCCGGTGAAATCCGTGACATCCTGGGTGATCCAGGGGTAGGTGCAAAGAACAGGTCTGCACACAGCTCCATTACTTTGGAACTTGACTCGCTTTCTGCCCGTTGGCCCGATATGAATCAGCCGGTATTCAAGCAGCTGAGTGCTTCTGTATCCTCGGGGCAGTGGCTGGGTATTACGGGGCCGTCTGGCTCAGGTAAAACTACCGCCCTTGCTACACTCCTGGGCTTCCTGCCGGCGGAACAGGGGCAGATTCGTGTCAACGGCAAGATCTTTGATGCGCAGTCACTGCGTGGCTATGCGGCCTGGTGCCCGCAGTCAGCTTATATCTTTGAATCGACCATTGCTAATAACCTGGCGATTGCGCGGGCAGCCGATGAACGCCCCACCGAAGAAGAAATGTACGAGGTGCTGGACCGTGTTGGGTTAGGCGACTTTGTGCGTTTGCTACCTGCTGGTTTGAACACCCCGGTGGGTGCCGGTGGCTCCTACATGTCGGGTGGACAGCGTCAGCGTATCGCTATTGCCCGTACCCTGCTGGTGGACTCTCCTCTGCTCTTGATGGATGAGCCCACCGCTCACCTGGATGCCCCCGCTGCCGTGGCCCTGATCAATGAGGTAGCCAGGGGGACAAAACGCAACCCCGGACAAGCTCTCGAAGGCAAAACCAAGCTCCCCGCTGTGGTGCTGGTCTCGCACAGGGCAGAGGACATAGAGGCCTGTGACACCCTGGTGAGCTTGCGCTAGAGTCACTGAAGTTTAAGGAGCACAATCATTGGGCCTGCCAGCTGAAGTGGGTCTAGGAGGCTACTGCCCGCTTCTCTCCCACGGATTCTAGCAACTGCTCCTGAGCCACTCAATACCTTTGGGCCTATCTGGTATGAGATAGGCCCGGCCAGATGCTAAGTTTTGCTTCTTCTAGAAGAGCGGGTCGATAAGGGGGGTAGCCGTGGGCCTACCGGGGTCCTCAGCTACCTCCACTGGGTCTTGCTCAACCGATTGGCTGACGGCAGGCTGTGCCGGAAGCTTCTGTTCCGTGACAGCCTGGTAGTTAGGGCCAATCGCATCAATCCCCTGGGTCAGTAGGACACCGGAGCCATCTCGGGGCCCAAACTCTGTGGGCAGGGTGCGCGCAACACCGGCGGTAGAGACCGCCTTGGCAGGGCCAAGACCTACCCAGGCGAGGGCAAGAGCATCTTCACCCTTGAGGAATCGGTGGGCCCGTACACCCGCTGTAGCACGGCCCTTCTGCGGGAACTCGGTGAGCTCCGTAACCTTGGCCGTAGCGCCCTCGTCCCTGCCATTGGTAATAGTGACAACGTGCGCGGTATCCGTGGGGGCGGTAACACCTAAGGCAATGAGCTTATCGTCATCTGCAACCTTCATACCGGCCATACCACCACCGGTACGGCCCTGGGGGCGGACCTTGCCCGCATCAAAGGTCAGAAGCTTGGCCTGTTCGGTAACAAAAGTCAGCACAGCATCGTTGTAGTCGCATACAGCGGCTGCCACAACCGTATCCTTGGGCTTGAGCTTGATAATTTCAAACTCCGTGGCGTTAAGGGGGTAATCGGGGTTGACCCGTTTGATGACACCGCGTTCGGTGGCAAGAGCTACAACAGCGTTGAGGGGAACCATGCCGATGAGCTTTTCACCCCGTGCCAGAGAAATAGCCTCGGCGGCCTTAACACCGCTGGCAAGCTGGGGAGCGCCAGAACTTTCTTCCAGAACCGGGATATCAATGACCGGTACACGCACCAGGCGACCGCGAGAGGTCACCGCACCGATTTCACCCCGGGCGCTGGTGGGGACCACCGATAGGAAAGCATCGTGTTTGAGGCGCTTGCCGGGGTCAACAAGCGCTTGGCGCTGGCCTTTGACACCTCGAGTACGGCCCAGCTGGCCGGAGGTAGAGAGAATAACCCAGCAGGGGTCATCGGCAATTTCCAGGGACAGCGCGGCCTCTTTCTTGGCCTTAGAAGCGCTGGCGGCAAGAGCCGCAACAGCATCGGCCAGCTCGTCCTTGCTCACAATCTTGGTGCGGCGGTCGGTACCGTACTCATCGGCTACAGCTTGGAGTTCGTCGGAGACCAGAGCGCGGAGCTTGGTATCGGAGGCCAAGATTTCCTGGAGCTGGGCAATCTCAGCCAGTAGCTCTTCACGCTCTTTTTCAAGCTCAAGACGGGAGTACTTGGTGAGCTGGCGCAGGCGCAGCTCCAGGATGTGGTTGGCCTGAATCTCTGTCAGGTCGAAAATATCCATCAACCGGGTACGAGCCTGAGCGGTTTCGTCCGAAGTGCGAATAATCTGAATGACTTCGTCGATATCCAAAATGGCAACCAGCAGACCCTCCACCAGGTGCAGGCGGTCCTGGCGTTTGCCCAGGCGGTGGCCGGTGCGGCGGCGGACCACATCGATGCGGTGATTTACATAGACGTGAAGTAGGTCCATGAGCCCCAGAGTCTGCGGCTGGCCGTCAACCAGGGCAACGTTGTTGATGCCAAAAGAGTCTTCAAGCGGGGTGTGCTTGTAGAGTGCGGCTAGAACAGCCTGGGGGTTAAAGCCGTTCTTGATTTCAACGACCATGCGCAGGCCGTTTTTGCGGTCAGTCAGGTCAACAACGTCAGAGATGCCCTGAATCTTTTTAGAGTTAACCCCGTCCTTGATTTTTTCGATGACCTTTTCGGGGCCAACCAGGTAGGGGAGCTCGGTAATGACGATGCCCTGTTTGCGGGCGGTGACCCGTTCAATGGATACCTTGGCGCGGGTCTTGAAGATACCCCGCCCTTTTTCATAGGCATCCTTGATACCGCTGGTTCCCACGATCGTGCCACCGCTGGGCAGATCGGGCCCGGGAACAAACTTCATGATGTCTTTGAGGCTGGCATCGGGGTGTTCGAGCAGGTGCCGAGCTGCGGCAATGACTTCGCGGAGGTTGTGCGGGGCCATGTTGGTGGCCATACCCACGGCAATACCGGAGGACCCATTAACTAGCAGGTTGGGGTAGGCCGCCGGTAGGACGGAGGGCTGCATGAACTGGTTGTCGTAGTTGGGTACAAAATCTACGACGTCTTCATCGAGGTTGGCGGTCATGGCCAGTGCGGCGGGGGCCATGCGTACTTCGGTGTAGCGGGAGGCCGCCGGGCCATCGTCCAGGGAGCCGAAGTTGCCGTGGCCATCGACTACGGGTAGGCGCATAGCGAAGGGTTGGGCCAGGCGCACCATGGCATCGTAGATTGCGCTGTCGCCGTGGGGGTGGAGTTTACCCATGACTTCGCCAATGACGCGGGCTGACTTGACGTGGCCCTTGTCGGGGCGCAGACCCATCTGTTGCATCATGTAGAGGATCCGGCGCTGGACGGGCTTGAGGCCGTCGCGGGCATCCGGAAGCGCGCGGGAGTAGATGACTGAGTAGGAGTACTCCAGGAAGCTGGTTTCCATTTCGCTGGTGACATCTATGTCGACAATGTTTTCGGTGATGTCGGTGGGGTAGTCATCATGCACTGTTGCGGTGCGGCGTGCCATTCAAACCTCTTGGTATCAGTGACTGGGCAGGGTGCCCTCTATCTTACCGCCTAGGTTGTGGTCAGGGGCTTTTATAGGGCTGTTTCTTCTTCCCACTGCTGTGGCCGGTGGCTCCGTATGGGCTTGAATGTAAAGTACAGTGCGGATAGGAAAAGGACCATCAGGGCCAGAGGCATAAAGATTCTGGTGGGGGCGTAGTCACCTCCGCCAATACCGAAGGTGTCGGCTATGCCCATTGCCATGTACCAGCCCCAGCCAAACAACAGGTTGGTCAGGCTCAGCGTGGCAGCGGCAGAGCACAGACCAACAGCACGAGCTGGCGAATACGCAATATTCTTACGCAGACGCATGTGCAGGGGGACCAAAACGGCCAGGGGTATGGCCGATACAAGGCCCTGGAACACCACAACCCGCTGGGAGAACTCACCTGCTTCTTTCAGCTGGCGGTATATCTCATCCAGTTCTAGGCCGGGCCGAGCCACCAGCGGGTTCCACATAAAGACGTGGGCTGTATAGAAAACAGCTAGGGCCAGGGTAAGAGTAATAAAGAGCAAGGGAAGTTTTGCGCCGGGTACCGGGTTAACCTTGTGCCGACGCTCTAGAACCTCTACAGGGTCCTGTGGTCTGATTGCCTCTGTCACAGCAAATGTGATGAACGATATGGCTTCAGCCAAGATGCAGAGCGCTAAAAAAATCAGCAGAGCATCCGCAGCTTCTGTGGGTATAGGTAAGCCGCCGAAGGCAGCTCCGCCAGTCAGAGCTAGCGCGCTTCCGCAGATAATCGTTGCCCAGCGGGCAATTGTATTAATGCGGGTTGAAGGGGTGTGGAGATCTGGCATAGGTCTGATTTTACTGGGGGAGAGACCCCCACGGGTAGTTTCTTTCTCACCCAGATGCAAGGTTTAGGGGTGACCTGTCTGCTGGGCAGTCAGCATGGGGTGTAAATGGCCCATATAATCTGCAACTGGCTTGCCCCTCACGAAACATTTACTAACGCTTTGTCTTCAAAATATGTGAACAACGTGATACGGGGTACACTAAGATGCAGTGGCTTTACGCCTTCCGGCTCACACTGAGCATCACACACCCACTGCACGGACGCGGTGGTACCGGAAGCGGGGAGCCGATCATAAGACAGTGTCGAGAGGAGTCCCACATATGAGCACTGTGGACAGCTTCGGTTCAAAGGGCGTTTTGAACGTCAACGGAACCGACTATGAAATTTTCCGTCTAAAGGCAGTAGAAGGCTCGCAAAAACTGCCCTACTCTCTTAAGGTTCTCCTAGAAAACCTTTTGCGCACCGAAGACGGCGCCAACATCACCGAGGGCCACATCAAGGCTCTTGCAAACTGGGATCCCAGCGCCGAACCGGACACCGAAATCCAGTTCACCCCCGCCCGCGTTATCATGCAGGACTTCACCGGCGTACCCTGTGTCGTTGACCTAGCTACCATGCGTGAGGCTGTCAAGGAACTGGGCGGAGATCCCTCCAAAATCAACCCCCTGGCACCTGCTGAACTGGTCATCGACCACTCCGTTCAGATCGATAACTTCGGTACCGCTGATGCCATTACCCGCAACATGGATATCGAGTACCAGCGCAACGGCGAACGCTACAAGTTCCTGCGCTGGGGCCAGACCGCTTTTGATGACTTTAAGGTCGTTCCCCCGGGCATGGGTATCGTGCACCAGGTCAACATCGAGTACCTGGCACGCACCATTATGGCCCGCGAAGTAGGTGGCGTCCTGCGTGCCTACCCCGACACCGTTGTCGGTACTGACTCCCACACCACCATGGTCAACGGCCTGGGCGTTCTGGGTTGGGGCGTTGGCGGTATTGAAGCTGAGGCAGCCATGCTGGGCCAGCCCGTATCCATGCTGATTCCGCGCGTCGTTGGCTTCAAGCTCACCGGCTCTATTCCCGCCGGTGCTACCGCAACCGACGTTGTTCTGACCATCACCGAGATGCTGCGTCAGCACGGTGTTGTCGGTAAGTTCGTTGAGTTCTACGGTGACGGTGTTGGCCAGGTACCTCTGGCTAACCGCGCCACCATCGGTAACATGAGCCCCGAGTTTGGTTCAACTGCGGCCATGTTCCCCATCGACGAGCAGACTCTGGAATACCTGCGCCTGACCGGCCGCAGCCAAGAGCAGGTTGCACTGGTTGAGGCATACACCAAGGAACAGGGTCTCTGGCACGATCCCTCAGCAGAGGTCGAGTACTCCGAGTACCTGGAACTGGACCTGTCCACCGTGGTGCCCTCCATCGCCGGGCCCAAGCGCCCCCAGGACCGTATCCAGCTCACCGATGCCAAGGAACAGTTCGCAAACGATATTAAGAACTACGCGGCTTCTGGCGAAGACGCTAAGTCCGTTGCCGTTTCAATGGCCGACGGCCGCGAGTTCGAGCTCAAGAACGGTGCAGTGTCGATTGCGTCGATTACCTCCTGCACCAACACCTCGAACCCTTCGGTCATGATGGCCGCCGGTGTACTGGCTCGTAACGCAGCAGCCAAGGGCCTGACAGCTAAGCCCTGGGTCAAGACCTCTATCGCACCGGGCTCCAAGGTTGTCACTGACTACTACGAGAAGGCTGGCCTCCTGCCTGACCTGGAGAAGCTGGGCTTCTTCGTTGTAGGCTACGGTTGCGCTACCTGTATCGGTAACTCCGGTCCGCTGGAACCAGAAATCTCCGAGGCCATTCAGGAAAATGACCTGTCCGTCACCGCGGTACTCTCCGGTAACCGCAACTTTGAGGGTCGTATCTCACCTGACGTCAAGATGAACTACCTGGCTTCACCGCCACTGGTTATCGCCTACGCCCTGGCCGGTAGCATGGACTTCGACTTCGAGAACGATGCCCTGGGTACCGACGCAGATGGCAACCCCGTCTACCTCAAGGACATCTGGCCTGACCCCGCCGAAGTACAGCAGATTATCGACGCCTCTGTCGATACCGACATGTACACCAAGGAATACGGCACCATCTTTGACGGTGACGAGCGCTGGCAGGCCCTGGACACTCCCACCGGCTCCACTTTCGAGTGGGACCAAAAGTCAACCTACGTGCGCAAGCCCCCATACTTTGAGGGCATGACCATGGAGATCACCCCCGTAGAGGACATCAAGGGCGCTCGCGTTCTTTTGAAGCTGGGCGACTCTGTGACCACCGACCATATCTCACCTGCAGGTTCCTTCAAAGCAGATACCCCTGCTGGCCGTTACCTGATTGAGAACGGGGTAGAGCGTAAGGACTTCAACTCCTACGGCTCACGCCGTGGTAACCATGAGGTCATGATTCGCGGTACCTTTGCCAACATCCGCATCAAGAATCAGCTACTGGACGGTGTTGAGGGCGGTTTCACCCGCGACTTCACCGCTGGCGGCGAGCAGACCACCGTTTACGATGCTGCACAGAACTACCAGGCTGCGGGTATCCCGCTGGTTGTACTGGGCGGTAAGGAATACGGCACCGGTTCATCACGCGACTGGGCAGCTAAGGGCACCACCTTGCTGGGCGTCAAGGCTGTTATTGCTGAGTCCTTCGAGCGTATCCACCGTTCTAACCTGATCGGTATGGGTGTTGTTCCCCTGCAGTTCCCTGCGGGTGAATCCCACGCCTCACTGGGCCTGACCGGTACCGAAACTTTCGATATCACCGGCCTGACCGAGCTGAACGAGGGGACTACCCCCAAGACCCTTAAGGTCACCGCTACTGCCGAAGATGGCACCGTCACCGAGTTCGACGCTGTAGTACGCATTGATACCCCAGGTGAAGCCGACTACTACCGCAACGGCGGTATTCTGCAGTATGTTCTGCGTAACCTGGTGCGCGGATCCTAACCAGCGCGCAACCTAGGCTGGCTCTAGCCAGTTAGTCTGGAGGGCCTGCTCTACCTATCGTGGGGCAGGCCCTCCTCTATATCCAAACTGCGGGTAGCTACTGTAGCCTATCGGTATGACCCAGAATAATTCACAGTACAAAGTGAGCGCAGGTCCCGCATCACGAGAAGGGCCGGCTGTCGTTCTGTGGCTGGGGCTTGTCTTGATAGTAGCGGGGCTTGTGGATGCCTTCCTGCTGGTACCGCTCACCGGTGGGGTAGCTAGCGGATTGTCGGCCTATCTGATATTCGTAGCCCTGGGCTGGGTCTTCTTTGCGCTGTGTCTTGTGGCCCTTGCCTGGTATCTTGTCAGCGGTACTCGGCTTCTCAACAGGCCTCAAGCCGGTGGAGCACTGGGCGCAGGGCGCTATCTGGCTAAAGTGGGGATTGCTTCTTGGATGTCGGCCTGGATAAGCCTGACCTATATTTTGCCCGGGATGCTAGCCAGGGAACCCTCGCGTGATGCTACGGGTGACCACGATGCCCTGCAACATTTTCTCCTAGGGGATTTTCTGGTTTCGCTTGGTATGCCCGCACTGCTTCTAGGTCTTATTGCCTTCTTGAGCGCCGCTGTGTGTTTTGCTTTGGCAAGGATAAAAGCCTCCTAGGCGCTATATGCCCCGCCTACTGGTTCTCTTTAAAAATTAAAGAGGCTGTTTTCCTCCCGCCTGGGGAGGAAAACAGCCTCTACGGTTGTAGCCGGCTTGGAGCCTACTTCTTCTGAACCGGGATTGCACCGGTTTTCACATCGTAGTAGTTCTCCCAGAAGTCGGCGTTTCTAATGTCAAGAGCCCGCGGATCAAACAGGGGATCCTGGCCCTGCTTGCGTTGCTGTTCGTAGTCACGCAGGGCCTGCAGCGCAGGCTTCTGAATGACCAGAATACCGACGACGTTCAGCCAAGCCATGAGCCCTACACCGATATCGCCTAGGGCCCAGGCCTCACCAGCACTATTGACGCAACCTACTACTGTGGCAACCAGAATGAGGAGCTGTAACAAGCGTAGGAGACCATTAGAAACTGTTTCATTTTTGAGGTTCCTGGTCAGGTAACGCAGGTTGGTTTCAGCCATGTAGTAGTAAGCAATGATGGTGGTGAAGGCAAAGAACCCCAGCGATACAGCGATAAAGATGGTGCCGGCTCCAGGTAAGAGAGTATCAAAGGCGGATTGCGCAAAGGCTGGCCCCACAGTTGCCTCTGGATCTAGCGTCCCCGATCCTTCTGCAAGCACGGGGGTATCTGCTGATCCCCCCTGGTAGACCCGGTACATGCCGGTTGAAAGAATCAGGAAAGCAGTAGCAGAGCAGACGAAGAGGGTGTCAATGTAGACGGCCATAGCCTGAACAAAGCCCTGGGATGCGGGGTGCTTGACCTCGGCGGCAGCTGCAGCGTGGGGGCCGGTGCCCTGGCCTGCTTCGTTGGAGTAGATGCCTCGTTTGACGCCCCATTCAACAGCAGTACCCACAATGGCACCGAAGGTTGCATGCAGGCCGAATGCTGAGCTAAAGATGAGGTTAACGACGTCCCCCAGCATGCCAATATTAATGAAGCAAACAATGACTGCGAGAATGATATAAATAACGGCCATGATAGGAACGACCACTGAGGCAAAGGCCGCGATACGCTTGACGCCACCCACCACGATAAAGGCAAGAAGAATGGTGATACCGGTTGCAGTCATCCAGGGGTGAACCTGGGGGAAAGCGCCCTGCATGGAGGTAGCGATACCGTTAGCCTGAACTCCGGGCAGGAAGAAGCCGCAGGCTAGCACGGTAGCGCAAGCAAAGAGAGAGGCGTAGACCTTGAAAAGCCCCGCGTACTTGCTGTGCCGGTAGGCCTTTTCGAAGTAGTAGGCGGGGCCGCCGCGGTATTCACCGGTGACCTTATCGCGTTCTTTGTAGATCTGCCCTAGGGTGGACTCGATAAAGGAGGTTGCAGAGCCCAGGAAGGCAACCGCCCACATCCAGAAGACGGCACCCGGGCCACCAAAGGCGATAGCAGTTGCCACGCCTGCGATGTTACCTGTACCCACACGCCCTGCCAGCGACAGGGCTAGTGCTTGGAAGGAGGAAACGCCATCTTGCGAAGACTCGCCCTTGAAGGTAGCTCGAAGCATAGAGGGAATCTGGCGAATCTGGAGGAGCCGGGTTCTGATGGTGAAGTAGACGCCTACGGCCAGGCACAGATATACCAGCACTGGAGACCAAATGATCTCGTTCAGCCAGGTGATGAATGCGGTCATGATGTGTACAAATCCGTTCGTGCGGGGTCAGCTGCTAGCTAACTGCGTAATGATTCACCCCAAATATAGCAAGTAATGTGTGCTGTCACACATTTGGGTCTTGAGTAATGATACTAATACGCCCCCTGGTCTCTTAGGGTGTAATGACGCGGCCTGTAACTTAGCTGAAATGAAAACGGCACTTTTGCTCTCACAATGCGAATCGCTAAACGACCACCAAGCGGGTAAAGTTACTTAACTGCAAGACACCAGAGACTGTAACCACTGGCTCGCTCCGTGGCTCCTTACCAGGAGACTCAGCCGGCCGGTCAGGTTGTGAGGGAGACATCGTGGGATTACTAGAAACTATCCGGGAGCCGGGGCACCTGAACTCCTTGAGCTCGCAGCAGCTGACGGAGCTGGCTCAGGAAATCCGCGATTATCTGGTTGCCAATGTCTCTCAGACCGGCGGGCATCTTGGCCCCAACCTCGGTGTTGTTGAGCTGACTCTTGGGATTCACCGGGTCTTCGATTCACCGCAGGACTCCATCATTTTTGATACCGGGCACCAGTCTTATGTCCACAAGCTGGTTACCGGTCGGCAAGATTTTTCGACCCTGCGCCAGAAAGGCGGTATCGCTGGCTACCCTGAGCGGGCTGAGTCTGAGCACGATATCGTTGAGTCCTCACACGCTTCGTCGTCTCTGTCATGGGCTGACGGTGTTTCCCGCGCCTACCAACTCACCGGCCAAAAGGACCGTTACACTGTTGCCCTCATCGGCGATGGTGCCCTAACCGGTGGCATGGCCTGGGAAGCTATCAACAATATAGCGGCTGATAGGTCCCGCAAGGTCGTCATTGTTGTTAACGACAACGGTCGTTCCTACGCGCCGACCGTGGGTGGGTTCGCTAACCACCTGGCTGCCCTGAAACATGAACTTCAGAATAAGGTCGATAAGGTTCGCCTGGACTCGCGCTACGAGCGCACCCTCGATATTGCCCGCACCAAACTTCAGAAGAGCGGCCCCCTGGGACAGATGGTCTACCGTGGGTTGCACGGCATGAAAGCGGGCATTAAGGACGTCATGGTGCCCGGTGGCATTTTTGAAGACCTGGGGATGAAATACGTGGGACCGATTGACGGCCATGATCTGCAGGAAATCGAGCAAGCCCTAGAATCAGCTAAAAACTATGGTGGCCCCGTTATCGTTCACGCTATGACCGAGAAAGGCCACGGTTACGCCCCGGCAGTAAGCGATAAAGACGATATGTTCCACGCTGTGGGGGTGATTGACCCTGATACCGGTGAAGCCCTAGCTAAGTCCTCTGGTAAATCCTGGACCAGTATCTTTGCTCAGGAAATCAAAGATATTGCCGATGAGCGCGAGGACATTGTCGGAATCACCGGCGCTATGCTCATTCCTGTTGGGCTCAAACCTATGGCTATGGCCCACCCGGGCCGCGTGATTGACGTAGGAATCGCTGAACAGCACGCTCTTGCCATGAGCGCGGGTCTGGCCTACGGCGGCCAGCACCCTGTCATTGCCCTCTACGCCACCTTCCTCAACCGTGGTTTTGATCAGCTCCTCATGGACGTTGCCTTGCATAAGGCTGGTGTAACCCTCGTCTTGGACCGTTCCGGCGTGACCGGCCCCGATGGCCCCAGCCACCACGGCATGTGGGATTTGGCTCTTCTGCAGTTTATTCCGGGCCTGCATCTTGCAGCTCCCCGTGACGCAGTGACCCTGCGTGAGGAACTGCGAGAAGCCGTGGCTATCTCTGATGCTCCTACGGTTGTGCGCTACCCCAAGGGCTCAGTAGGCCCCGATATTCCCGCCCTTGAACGGACCGCAGACGGGGCCGATATTCTCAGGCGGCTAGGGGAGCCTCACGCTGAAAGCGGTCAGCGCGACGTGCTTTTGATTGGCGTGGGTGCTTTTGCCCGCCTAGCGCTTGATGTAGCCGAACTGCTGGGTAGCCAGGGGGTGAGCCTAACGGTGGTAGATCCCCGCTGGGTCATGCCTGTACCTGCCAGCCTTATTGAGCTGGCAGGGGAGCACCGCATCGTGGTTTCCCTTGAAGACGGCGTCCGAGCCGGTGGCGTAGGTTCCCGGATTCGCCAGGAAATGCGCGCAGCTGGTATCGACACAGCACTGAACGAGCTGGGTCTGCCCGCCGAGTTCATCAAGCACGCTGAGCGCGGTGAAATTCTTGAGGAAGTGGGGCTGACACCTCAAAAAATTAGCTCCGATATTCTCGCTCAGCTTTCGGGCGATATGGTGCCTTTCGCGCGAACAGAGGGCGAACGGCCTAAACACACCTCCTAACCCTCCAAATCCCAGCGCAGGGACACTCAAAGCGGCTCTTCTTCAGCAGAAGAAAGAGCCGCTTTAGTTTTTCTATTGACTACCGGTAGCCTTAGCCGACCCAGATACGTCCGTCTTTAACCTCGACCGGGAATTCCGCGATCGGAGTCTCAGCAGGACCACCAAGGACAGATCCATCCTCCAGCGAAAAAACTGAGGAGTGGCAGGGGCAGGAAATACTTTTATCTTTCAAGGCCTTGAGCTGGCACCCCTGGTGGGTGCAGACCGATGAGAAGGCATGGAAAGCGCCCTCGGTGGGCTGGCTAATCATGACGACGCTCCCCTTTGCTGTAGCCTGAATTACCCCGCCGACCGGTACGTCGCTGGTGGCGGCCATGTCGGTTGGTTCGGCAGGGCGACCGTCGCTTTCGGTGAGTGTTTGGCCATCCTTGGAGCCGCAGGCAGAGAGCAGAACCGCGCCTGCCCCCAGGCCACCAGCACCAATAATCGCTGTGCGGCGGGAAAACCCTGAAGGGTTACTCGCGGCTAGCTCCTGGGGAGCATCAACAATGGGTTTTTCTTCTTTATTCTGACAGCCGCATGTGGTGCACATGGGTACAATCCTTACTGTGAGTGTTGGGCTCTGACCCGGGTGAATACCCTGGCCAGATGCCCCGCTACACGTTCAATCTGCCACTGACGCGCCCCAAGTTCAAGCAGGGCTAACCTAAGTTCTTGCTCACCCGAACCCGCAGGCGGGTCCCAGCACAGCCTCCGCAGGATATCGGGGGTCAGCAGGTTTTCTTGAGGCATACCGAGTTGCTCACTGATCTCAATAACAAGGGGCTTAGCTTCTGCAATCAGTTCAGCGGAAAGCGGCCTCTTAACCTCCCAGGCCTTCAGCGGCGGCGGCCCAGACGCAGGCAGAGTGAAAGGAACCGGGCTGGGTTCCTTCTTCGCCTCGGTAATGGCCTTGACCCAGCGGGGAGCCTCTCGTTTGAGGGAACGAGTCTGAAAACCCGGTATCGCCAACACCGCTGGAACTGTCTGCGGCATGATACGCGCCGCAGCAATCAAGGACGAATCGGGAAGCAGCCGCTTGGGGGCCACATCTTTTTTCTGCGCAAGGTGATCACGCTCGTACCAAAGATTACGCAGAGCGGTGAGCTGGCGGCGGGTTTTCAAATCCCTGATGCCCTTGGTCTTGCGCCAAGGATCAGGTTTCTGCTCAAACCCGGTGCGCTCGCGAACCGCGTTGAATTCTTCCCGGGCCAGCTCGAGTTTGCCCTGTGCCCTGAGCTCAGACTCAACGGCATCGCGCAAATCAAGCAGAATATCAACGTCAAGAGCCGCATAGTTGAGCCACTGCGCGGGCAGGGGCCGATGGGACCAGTCCACCGCTGAGTGCTCCTTGGCGAGCTTATAACCCAGCAAATGCTCGACCATATAGCCCAAGCCAACCCGCTCAAAGCCAGCAAGACGACCGCCCAGTTCGGTATCGAAAAGCACATCGGGGCGCATCCCCAGCTCTGCCAGGCAGGGAAGGTCCTGGCTTGCGGCGTGGATAACCCACTCAGCGCCGGCTAAGGCCTCGTTGATGGGGGAGAGATGGGGGAAGCTCTCCGGGTCAATGAGGATGACCCCGGAGTTACCTCGTTTGAGCTGTACCAGGAAAGCTCGCTGACCGTACCTGATGCCCGATGCTCGTTCGGTGTCGACTGCTACCGGACCGCTCTGGGAGGCAAGGATGTCGGCAACTCTCTGCAGGCCACGGTCGGTGGTAATAACGCTGGGAGTGCCACCGTCGGGTTCATCGAGAAAGACAACCTCGGGAATCGTGATTCCCTCGGGTATCTCAAAACCCCCGGTGGAGGCGCTTAAAGGTGCTGCCACCTTGTCAGTTTGCGCCACAATAAAACTCCCTCCCGGTGGAAAACTACCCCACTATTATGTCAGCTAACCCTGTTACCCGGTTATGTCGCGAGTGTGAGATTGAACGGTAGAAGATTACCTCATGCTTAAATATTTCTTGCTGTCCTGTTTCTCAAGCTAGGGCTCAAGCGGTTTCTCATTCAGAGTGAGGCAGACAGAATTGATGCAGTAACGCAGGTCTGTGGGGGTATCGTAGCCCTCACCCTTAAAGACGTGGCCAAGGTGAGAATCACAGGCGGCACAGCGCACTTCAACACGAACCATTCCCAAAGACCGGTCCTCTATATAAAGCACTCGGTTTTCTGCCAAGGGCTCGAAGAAGGAAGGCCAGCCGCAGTGGCTCTCAAACTTCTCGCTGGACCGGAAGAGCTCGGTGCCGCAAGCCCTGCAGGAGTAGATACCCTCGGTGGTGGTATCCCAGTATTGGCCGGTGAAGGCAGGCTCGGTACCGCCCTCTCTGAGCACAGCGTACTCAGTAGGGGTCAGAACCTCTTTCCAGTTTTTTGCGATTTTTCCTAGGCCCGGTAGATGCTCAGACATTTTGTATAGTCCTTACCCATATCGATAACACAGTATGTATATTCAGCCAGATTACACCCAGTGGAATAAGGCATCAGCCTTGTCCCTGATATTCCTTACAAGGTTACTGGTTGGTAACATCACGGGTGTGCCGTTCCCGCTAGTAGCAATACCTCCCCTAGACTGGTCATTATGAATACAGAGCAGGACACATCTTCAACGGCGCGCACCCTCACTCTAGCTACCGTCGCAGGAGTTGCTGGTGCCGCAGGTGCCACCCTTGCTATGGCTGGTGCACTGGGGGCGGCAGGACTGGCAACACACTTTGCCCGCAAAATTGTTGTCCCGCCCAAAGCACCCCACGAAGATGTTCGTGTTTATTCGGTGGGCTACGGAACCGCTGAAAATATAGAAGACCAACAGCCCACCAGTATCTGCCTAGACGCGACGGAACGGACTCAGGCTCCAGGCCGCTACGGGTTTTATTTTGCCGGGGGAGCAGGGTTCGCCCTGCTGGGCGAGGTAATCTCCTACCTGCCGACCGAGCAGACCGTAGTACGGTCCATCGAAGGGGTCTATCGAGGCGACATCACCACCTGCAAACGCGGCAGACTCACCGGTGTTGTAGCCACCGACCCCCAGATGGCTGGCTACCGCTACCAAGACATCGAGCTTAACCTGCCTGTTGGTCCTGCCCCCGCCTGGGTAGTGCACCCTAATGCCTGGCTTGATAGCGCTACTGAATCTGATTCATCAGCAGTTCCCAGTAGCACTTGGATTGTGATGGTTCACGGCATGGGGTCAACACGTGCAGAAACCCTGCGCTCACTGACAGTGACTCAAAAGCTAGGGCTTACCAGCCTGCATGTTAGCTACCGTAACGACCGTGAAGCTCCGGCCAGTGAAGACGGCCGCTACGGCCTAGGCTTTACCGAATGGCGCGATATTGAAGTTGCTATCGACTACGCACTTTCTCATGGTGCTGAAGATGTAGTGCTCTTTGGCTGGTCTATGGGTGGCTCTATCTGTATGCAAACAGTTGACCTTGCCTCTAACCGCCGCGCTATCCGGGGCCTTGTGCTTGATGGGCCCGCCCTGGACTGGCTTGAACTCATCCGTTACCATACTCAGCTCAACAAGATTCCCCTCTCGATAGGAAAGCTGGGTGTGCACATGATTTCTCACCCTGCACTGACCGGGTTTACCGGCTTGCACGAGCCGATTCGGCTTGAACAGATATCCTGGCCTAACCGTGTACAGGACATTGTTCTACCCACCTTGATTCTGCATTCCCGCGATGACACCTACGTGCCCTATCAGCCATCAGAACAGTTAGCGCAGGCTTCACCGCTGGTGGATTTTGTTCCCTTTACAGGGGCACCCCACACCCGCGAGTGGAACGTGGACCCTGAGCTCTGGGAGAGCACCGTGGAAAAGTGGCTGGGGGATAAGCTGGGGCTGACCCTGCCAGTACATCAGGCTAAGTCGGCAGAATAAGCTCAGGCAGTGATGGGGGCAGCGGCTGGCTGCCCCCTCCTATCTCTTGAGGTGTTAGGGTGCCGCAATATCGGCGTAGGAGCCGCCGGTTAGCCTGACCAGATCATCAGCAGCCAACTCAAGATCGAGGCCACGCCGCCCACCCGAGACCAGAACGGTGTCAAAAAGCTGGGCTGTTTCATGGATCAGGGTGGGGTGGGCTGTCTTTTGGCCCAGGGGAGAAATGCCGCCCACAACATACCCGGTACGCTTCTCAGCTACTTTAGGTTCGGCCATCTTGGCGCTCTTCCACCCTAACTGGGCGGCGGCGGCCTTAGTGTTGAGTTTGCCTGCTACCGGAACCAGGCAGACCGCAAAATCTTTGTCGTGATTAATCATGAGTGTCTTGAAAACCTGTTCGGGGGAGCGGCCTAGCTTCTGAGCGGCCTCCAGACCAAACTGGGTTTCACCCTGGACGTGCTCGTATTCGCGCATGGTGAAGGCAACCCCGCTTTCTTGCAAGAGAGCAAGTGCGGCAGTAGATGCTCCGGCTTTCTTTTTACCCTTGGCCACGAGAAACCCTTTCTTTTTGCTTCCGATTAACCTTTACTAGCCTAAAAGGAACACGCCAGCGGAAACTGCCGGACAGCGGAAAACGCTACGAACTGTGAAGAATTCAACCGCCTTAGTGTCATCACCCCCCAAAGTCTTAACCGCTACCGGCCCTTACCTCCCGCACCCATTACACTGGTGCTGTACATGTAACCCGCGCACCCTTGCGCTCAAGGAAAGTTAGGCACGTGGCCACCTACACCCACCTCACCGAACGTACCCCCCAGGTTTCTGCTGATGAACTTTTGGCGGGTTTTCGCCCCTCAGAACGCTTTGGTGAGGTGTCCTTTGATACCTACCGCCCGGACCCAGCGCAGCCCTCACAACAGGCGGCAGTCGATGCCTTACGAGCCTTCGGGGATAGTATCAATGGTGGCGTCGCTAGTGGCGGTGGATTTTTAAGCAAGCTCTTTGGCGGGGGCAAGAAAAAGGACGTCAGTAAGCCAGGTCTTTACCTAGACGGTGGTTTTGGTGTGGGTAAAACCCACCTGCTTGCCTCCCTCTGGCACGCAGTAGAGGGCCCTAAAGCTTTCGGTACCTTTGTCGAATACACCAACCTGGTCGGTGCACTCACCTTCCGCAAGACGGTTGAAGCCCTCTCAGGCTACAAGCTGGTCTGTATTGACGAATTTGAACTCGATGACCCCGGTGACACCGTGCTGATGTCCCGACTCATGCGTGAGCTGGCCGAAGCAGGGGTGAAGCTGGTCGCCACCTCCAATACTCTGCCCGGCTCACTCGGTGAGGGGCGCTTTGCCGCCGCAGACTTCAAGCGTGAAATTCAGGTACTCTCAGACCAATTTGATGTGATTCGTGTAGATGGCGAGGACTACCGCCACCGCGGGCTTGACCCGGCACCGGACCCCCTTGCACCTGAGCAGTTTGATGCCGCTGTTGAAGCAGGTTTTGGTGCACTTGGCACCGTTGCAATCGATAGCTTTGAGGACCTCATTGAGCACCTGTCCAAGGTTCACCCCTCTCGTTACCGCCAATTTATTGAAGGGCTTGATGCTATTGCCTGGCGCAATGTCACAACCATTACCCAGCAGGCCGTGGCCCTCCGCTTCGTGGTGCTTGCTGACCGTCTTTACGATAAAGACCTGCCGATTATCGCCTCCGGACTTCCCTTTGACAGGGTCTTCACCGAAGAAATGATGACAGGCGGCTACCAGAAAAAGTACTTCCGAGCCGTTTCTCGTCTAACCGCTCTTGCCCGCGAAGGCCACACAGCAGGGCAGAAGTCAGCTTCCTAGAAGAGCACACTTTAAACACCAGCCCCGGTTCCTTCTGGCGGCGAAGGAGCCGGGGCTTTTGCTCTTGAGCGCCTAGGGCAGGGGCCGCTTTAGCCGGGGAAACCAACCTCAGCCCACCGCTGGCGAGTCAGCTCCGCCTGACGCGCAGTCTGCATGAGGGCAACTCCATCAAAGCCTGGGCGACCGGGCGTGCCCTCAGGAAGAGTGCGGAAACCCTCAAAGCCAACCTTGCGGGCAACCTTCTCCGAGGAGCTGTTCCCCTGCAGGGCAGTCCACACTAGCCTATCCAAGCCCAAGCCCAGAGGATCCAGTGCAAAACCGGTGACCGCTCCCAAAGCCTCAGCCATAAAACCTTGACCTCTGCTATCGGGAGCAAGCCAAAAGCCAACCTCGGCTGAAGACCTCGACACATCGAATAAGCTGACCACCCCGGCGAAAACACCACTGGCATCAATAGCCCAAATGAACTCAGCCTCTGCAAGGGCAGCATCATGTGAGTAACTGATAAAATCCAGGGCATCCTGCTCCGTGTATCCCAGCGGAATTGACACACACCAGCGGACAATCTCCGGGTCCCTGCAGGCTGCAACCAGGGCAGACAGATCCCCTAAACGTAAAGCCCTCAAGGTCAAACGCTCTGTCAGAAGACTGGGTAGCACAGCTCAAACCTCCCTTGGCACCACCACAACAATGCAACATATCCTAACCCGCCAATAACTGTGGCACAGTCCATAGAATAAAAATAATAAAGCGCCCCCATGAAAACCGGCCCAAAACCCCTATAAATCAAGGAAAAACCGGCCAAACAACACCACAAAATAACAATTTTGCGTAAACCAAAACACCGTGTATAGTATTTACTCGTTGGTTCGGTTCCCCAAGGAATCAGCAAACATGCGGTTGTAGCTCAGTTGGTAGAGCACCACCTTGCCAAGGTGGATGTCGCGAGTTCAAGTCTCGTCAACCGCTCGCTAACCCTCAGGCGAGGGTTCTAGCGCGATTGGCGCAGCGGTAGCGCACTTCCTTGACATGGAAGGGGTCACTGGTTCGATCCCAGTATCGCGCACGCAAGATACATTGCGTATCCAGCACAGGGTGAAGCCCTGCATAGAAATGCAACTGCGGTTGTAGCTCAGTTGGTAGAGCACCACCTTGCCAAGGTGGATGTCGCGAGTTCAAGTCTCGTCAACCGCTCCAGACAAACCCCCGGTTATGGCCGGGGGTTTTTCCATACCCCTCTCCATTACAAGCCAACCCAAACACCCCAGGTTGAAACAGGCCCTGCCCTTGTGTATAGTTGTTCAAGTTGCGGTTGTAGCTCAGTTGGTAGAGCACCACCTTGCCAAGGTGGATGTCGCGAGTTCAAGTCTCGTCAACCGCTCTCTCGGAAACACTAGTTTTCGCAACTCAGGCCCCGGCCTGAGCGTGTGGTGGGGTGGTCGAGTGGTTAGGCAACGGTCTGCAAAACCGTGTACGCGGGTTCGAATCCCGTCCTCACCTCCACGCGCGATTGGCGCAGCGGTAGCGCACTTCCTTGACATGGAAGGGGTCACTGGTTCGATCCCAGTATCGCGCACAAAGAGAAGCCCGGCCTCCTAGGAGGTCGGGCTTTTTGATGCCCAGTGATCAACAGGGGACTTAGCCAGAAGACAGCAGCAAAGCAGTATAGGGGTAGCCGAGCTTACCTACGGGTGCCCTCGTATTGAGGTGACCAGGCGCGTATAATCGATAGAGCGCCGGCAGCCCAGATTGATGCAAGGTACCCGGCGCCTGAATCTATCGCCAACCCCGCCCCACCACGTCAGGACGTTTCTTTGACCACTCCCATGCTCGCGCAGGCCACCGACCACGGTCGAATGTATGCGCGCACCGTGGGCGGGGAGTTGCTGGTGCCTTCCATTACTACAGTTATTGGGCAACAGGCCAGTGACTTGAGTGGTTGGCATGGCTACATGGCAGCCAAAGCTGCTCTTGAAGATCAGCGAGCCTACCGAGCATCAAGTAGCGCTGGGCTCAAATTTGCCATTATCCGTGACGCGGCGAGCGCATCGGAGCGCTACCGAGACGATGCCGCAGCCCGCGGGGACCGTGTGCACAACTATGCGGAGCAGGTCGCCCTACGAGCCATGGGCCTGCCTCATGAGCTGGAAGGCTTCCGTGAAAACCTGATAGCCCACGGTGAGCAGGCCTACGCTGACCGTTTTGATGAGTGGTGGGAACAGTACCGCCCTCAACCCTTAGCTACCGAGGTCACTATCTGGAACCAGACAGTGGGTTATGCTGGCACCCTTGACCTGGTAGCAGAAATAGCGGGCCACACCTGCATCATTGACTATAAAACCAAGGGCACCGACCGCAAAGGTCGGGTCAAGCCTCTGGACGATAAGGTCGTTATGCAACTGGTGGCCGGGCTCAAAGCTGAAGAGGCTCTTATCGACGCTGAAAACGGTGAGTGGGAGCCTTGGAAACACGGTGGAGCTAGCATCTTGATGGGGGTAGCCGTGGGCCAGACCCAGGTTGTTCCCCAGCAAGCCAACCCACAGGTACTCAAAAGCAACTGGTTCAAATTCTGTGCCCTCAAAAGAGTATGGGATCTGAACCGAGAGCTGACTGAGAGTACCGAAGAGTCACTGATGCCTCTGGTGCCGCCACCGTTTGCTGATTCTGCCGAGCACCCCGGTAAAGCTGCCTCATAGACCCCTGTACCCTAGCCCAAGAGAGCTCATGACCATTCTGACTATCCGCACCGTAGGTGACCCGGTTCTCCGCACTCCCTGTGACCCCATTACCGTTTTTGACCAGGACCTGTGCAGGCTGGTCCATGACATGCTCGAAACCATGTACGCCGTTGAAGGCGTGGGATTAGCTGGCCCCCAGGTGGGGATTGCCAAGCAGATTTTTACCTTTGGCAACATTGATGGGCTTGAAGGGCACGTCATTAACCCGGTGATTGAGATAGGGGACGAACCCCAGGAGGGTGGCGAGGGGTGCCTTTCCGTTCCCGGTTTATCTGCTGCGACTCCGCGCAAGAACTGGGCGCGAGTTACGGGTCTTACCTGTGAGGGGCAGCCTGTGACTTACGAGGGCCAAGGCCTTTTTGCTCGCATGCTGCAGCACGAGACTGACCACCTGCATGGCACTATGTTTATTGATCGCTTGGTGGGCGAAGACAAGAAAAACGTCTGGCGTAAGATCCGCCAGTCTAGCTACAACGAGGTAGCCGCCGCCGTCCAAGGGGAGAGGGCCGCTCAGGCCTCATCGGTTTTTGGTGCCCTCGGCGGTTCGCTGGGCGCAGGCCAAGGAAAGGCCGGGCGCAAGCCGGGTTCCTTTGGTATCTAGTCGGTCCTCACAAGAAAGTTGATATGAAGGTTTTATACGCTGGCACGCCTGAACTCGCGGTTGCCCCGCTTGATGCCCTGCTCCAAGCTGGGCACGACGTTGTTGCTGTGCTGACCCGCGAAGATGCTCCGGTGGGGCGTAAGAGGGTTCTTACTCCCTCACCCGTAGCCCAGCGTGCTCAGGAGCTGGGACTACCCGTTATTAAGGCCAGCCGCTGGCATGACGAGATTCACGCTGCTGTAGCTGACACCGGGGCGGAGATTGCGGCTGTTGTTGCCTTTGGAGTCCTGCTCCCTCAGCGAGCGCTGGACCTTCTTCCCCACGGCTGGATTAACCTCCACTTTTCTGCGCTTCCTAACTGGCGCGGTGCCGCACCGGTTCAGCGAGCGCTGATGGCCGGGGAAAGCGAAATCTTCTCGAATACTTTCCGTATTGAGGCAGGCCTGGATACCGGCCCGGTCTTCCGTCAGGAGTCAACACCTGTGGGCGAGTTTGATACCGCCGGTGATATCCTGAACCGGCTCGCGGCTACCGGTGGAGCCCTGCTCTCTGCTACCTTTGCAGATATCGCTGAGGGCGCTACCGGCCAGCCCCAAACCGGGCAGGCAACACACGCTGCCAAGCTTACCATCGCCGACGGAAAAATTGACTTCAGCCGCACCACCGGCCAGATTCTAGCTCAGGTAAGCGGCGTGACACCCGAACCTGGGGCATGGGCGGAGCTTGGCGGTGCCCGCTTCAAGATTGGCATGCTTCGCCGCTCAGAAGCTCCCACTCGAGGGACACCAGGCACAGTCCACCTTGCGGGCAAGAAACCCGTTGTCACCTGTGGTGACGGTAGCCTTGAACTTACCCAGGTCCAACCTGCCGGGAAGAAGATGATGAACGCCGCCGACTGGGCACGAGGCCAAAGCGCGGCTATCAATGATCAGAAAGTAGTTTTGGTATGAGTGCCCATGACGCACCCCGCGCAGCACGCGGTCACGGTAAAGGCCGTCCTAGCTCAGCCAACCGAGGCGGCACCCCCAACCCGCGCGGCTCCCGCGGCAAACGAAGTGCCGGGCCCCAGACCGGTAACACGAGTGGTTCCTACCGTGGGCGTCCTGCACAGGAAAACAGCGCACACGACAAGGAGAGCCGCCGTAATGCTAAGGGCCGTGAACGCAACCGGAAGGCCGTCAAAGACCGCGTCTTTTCTGATGCCGCGCCCTCACAGCGCGCCCGCAGAGCTGATAAGGCCCGCGCCGTCGCCTACCAGGTATTGCTGGCTGTAGCCCATGAGGACTCTTACGCTAATCTGGTTTTGCCCAAAGCTATCCGCACTGCACGGCTCGATGCCCGTGATGCTGGCTTTGCCACCGAGCTGACCTACGGAACCTTGCGTAATCAGGGAACCTATGATGCGATTCTGGCCCACTGTGTTGACCGTCCGGTGGAAAAAATCGGTACCAAGATTCTCTTGGTCCTCCGTTTGGGAGTTCACCAGCTCATGGCCATGCGAGTGCCCGATCATGCCGCTCTCAACCAGACCGTTGCACTGGCCCGTTCCGAAATCGGTACCGGCCCTGCCAACTTCGTCAATGCGGTCTTGCGCCGGGTCTCAGAACGGAGCCCCGAGCAATGGCACGAACTGATTGCCTCTCAGGCACCCGATGAGCTGACCCGTCTGGCCCTGGAGAAGTCCCACCCGGCCTGGGTCGTCCGGTCCTTCCGTCAGGCCCTTGCTGCCCACGGCCGTGCGCCCAGTGAGGTAGAGCAACTGCTTGAAGCCGATAACCTCTCACCGGTAGTGAACCTGGTTGAGTTACCCGGGCTGGGGACCCTAGACGAGGCCCGCGCCGCCGGTGCGAGCGACGGTGAGCTCGTTCAAGGTTCTGCCCTCTACGCTTCGGGCGACCTAGCCCGGTTAGAGACAGTGCGCAGTGGTGTGGTTCGGGCCCAGGACGTCGGCTCACAGTTGGTAGCTCGTGCTCTGGCTGATGCCCCACTGGAGGGCCCAGACAGTCGCTGGCTTGACCTCTGCGCAGGTCCCGGCGGTAAAGCCGCCCTACTCGGTGCCCTGGGGGCCCAGCGCGGGGCTACCCTGGTGGCTAACGAGTCTGCTGAGCACCGGGCCGAACTGGTCCGCCGTTCTCTGGCCCCGCTTCCGGAAGGCACCTACACGGTACTCACCGTTGATGGCCGGGAAATTGCCAGCACACTGAGCCAGCAGAAAAAAATGCCCGGTAGCGCAGAAGCCAGTGCACTTTTTGACCGTGTTATGGTCGATGTTCCCTGCTCAGGTCTAGGTGCCTTGCGCCGCCGTCCCGAGGCTCGCTGGCGTAAGAACCCCCGCGATATCGCTGAGCTTCTGCCCCTTCAGCTCTCGCTCTTCCAGGCCGCAGCAGAAGTCACCCGACCCGGTGGTCTGATTGCCTACGTCACCTGTTCTCCACATACCGCAGAAACCCAGAGCATCGTGCACGATATTCTGCGTAAGACCGACGTGACCCTGCTCGACTCGGGGGCCGCACTCACCTCGGTAGCCCTGACCGATGACCGGGGGCAAAGCCTACTGGCAGGGGAGAAAGACCCCTCCTTTAGCCCTGATGGAGCAGGCCAGGGCGCAACCACCGCTCAGCTCTGGCCCCATATCCACGGGACTGACGCTATGTTCTTTGCCCTCTTTCGCAAAAACTAGGTCTGTAAGCCCTCACTTTAGAAAGCTATAATCTATGTCCTCTTTACTAGACCCCCAGCATCTCATAACCACGTTCGGCCTCATTGGCATTGCGCTGGTTCTTTTCGCCGAGACCGGCCTGCTGATTGGCTTCTTCCTGCCCGGCGACTCGCTCCTGTTTATCGCAGGGCTCATGACTAGCGGCGAGACCAAAATTGCACCTCTATGGGCCCTACTTTTGGTGACCGTCACCGCAGGTTTCGTGGGTGACCAGACCGGGTACCAGATCGGAAAGAGCACAGGGCCGGCAGTCCTGCGCTCACGGGCTGGTCGCATGATTGGCGATGAACGCATCAACAAGGCCCACGAGTACTTTGCAAAATACGGTGCCCGAACCGTAGTCATCGCCCGTTTTGTCCCCATTGTCCGTACCGTCGTCCCCGTCTTAGCAGGCATCAACGAGATGCCCCGCACAACCTTTGTTAAGTGGAACCTGATCGGAGCATTCCTCTGGGGCACCCTGCTGCCCATCGCAGGTCACTACCTGGGAGGAATCGCCTTTATCCGTGAGCACGTTGACCTGATCGTTGTGGGTATCATTCTGCTCTCTTTGATTCCTGTCCTGATTCAGGTGGTCACAACCCGCAAGTCAGCCAGCTCTTAGAGACTACAGCAGGCATGGCAAAGGGGCCGCTGCTACCCGGAATGGTAGCAGCGGCCCCTTGAGCTCGTGAGGTAAGGTTTTTACAGAATCATGGCCGCGACCCAGCCGGCGCCCAGTAGTGGCAGGTTATAGTGCAAGAAAGTGGGAATGACGGTGTCTCGAATATGGTCGTGCTGACCATCAACATTCAGACCGGAAGTGGGTCCCAGGGTTGAGTCAGAGGCTGGGGAACCGGCATCACCAAGCGCACCTGCGGTACCGATGATAGATACCGTCGCAAGTGGCGAGAATCCCAAGGCAAGGCACAGCGGCACGTAGATGGTGGCGATAATGGGCAAGGTTGAGAAAGAAGAACCAATACCCATGGTCACAATAAGACCGACAACTAGCATAGCTAGAGCAGCCGCGGCCCTGTTACCTGCGAAGACATCGGCAACAAATGAGACCAGTGGCTCAACGTCACCGGTTTCTGAGATAACGGAGGCAAAACCCTGTGCTGAAATCATGATGAAGCCGATCAGCGCCATCATGCGCATACCGGACGTAAAGACATCATCAGCCTTGCGCCACTCAACCGCGCCGGTCACCATGAAAATTGTCAAGCCAACAAGTGCTCCGACCAGAAGTGAGTTAGCCTCGGTCTCCATGCTCTGCATAAGAACCTGCACTGCAAAGGTCGCAACAATAGCAATCAGAGCAACAAGGACCTTGAATGTGCTGATCTCCTGGGAAGCCTGTGATGCAGAATCAATGTCAACATCACGGTAGATTCGGGGTTTGCGGTAAGAGAAGAAAATAGCAAGGAGCAGACCGAAAACCATACCGGCGGCAGGAATCATCATCGCTTGCATGACATTAATACCGTTTGTGGACATACCTGCCAACTTGATATTGCCCAGCAGAATGTCATTGAGGAAGATAGCGCCAAAACCAACCGGTAGGAACATATAGGTTGTCACCAAACCGAAAGTGATCACACAGGCCAGCAGACGGCGGTCAATATGCAGACGGTTAAAAACAGCTAAGAGCGGCGGAATAACCAGAGGGATAAAAGCGATATGCACGGGAATAAGATTCTGAGACATTACGGACATGGCCAAAATCCCCGCGAGAAGGAACCACTTGACGGCAAATTCAAGGCCGTTTTTTCCTTGAGCGCTTTGGACACCCACCCGGTTAATAATTGATCCAGCAAGTAACTGGGGTAGCCCTGAGCTGGACACGGCCATAGCGAATGCACCCAGTAGGGCATAGGAGAGAGCAAGCATGGCTCCACCGGAGAGGCCCTCCTGATAGGCCACCATGGTTCCATCGAAACCGAGCCCGCCGAACAAACCACCCACCAGCGCACCAATAAAGAGCGCTAGGACAACATGCACACGGGCCGCGGAGAGGACAAGCATCACGAGTACTGCAAGCAGAACCGAGTTCATCATTTTCCTAACCTTTGCGAGAAGAAGCCAGTATATTTTAGCTGTGAGGGAGCTGTAAGCCCCTACACATACAGGCCGCTGAGACTGTGATGGTGATTATCTTTACTGCTTCAGGCGCTCAAGGCACTAGCATGGAAACAGCACATCATCTTGACCGAGGAGACTTCATGACCTGCCATATTCACCCGTCTATTCTGAGTGCAGACTTCTCGCGGCTGGGCGAAGAACTCAAGGCTATTTCTTCAGCCGATGCGGCCCACATCGATGTGATGGACGGGCACTTTGTCCCAAACCTGACCTGGGGCCTACCCGTGGTGAAGAGGCTCAAAGAGGTTTCCCCGGTGCCGTTTGATGTGCACCTGATGATTGAGGAGGCTGATCGCTGGGCTCCCGCCTACGCCCAAGTGGGCTGTGAATCGGTGACCTTCCACGCTGAGGCGGCTACCGCCCCGATTAAGCTGGCTCGTACCCTGCGTGAGTCCGGGGCACAGGCCGGTATGGCTCTGCGCCCGGCCACCGGGGTGGAACCCTATCTGGATATGCTCACCGAGCTGGATATGCTATTGATTATGACGGTCGAGCCCGGCTTCGGCGGCCAGCCCTTCTTGGACCTTACTCTGCCCAAGATTCGACGTGCGGCCGCCGCTATTGAAGGCTCAGGCGCTGACCTGGTGCTACAGGTTGACGGCGGGATAACCACCGAAACGATCCTACGCGCGGCAGAAGCCGGTGCCACCTGCTTTGTGGCCGGTTCTTCGGTCTATGGGGCCGACGACATCCCCGCCGCTATTGCCGGGCTGCGCCGGGCGGCAAGTCTCAGCCCGCAAGCATAAATGAAGGGAAAATAATGAGTAGCCAAACACACCTTCTGACCCAAGCTGATGCTGCGCTCTCACGGGCGCAGGAAAAAATCAGCCAGAAACGTCTGGAAGAAGCTCTGGCTGACCTGCGTGAAGCCAGCGCTGGGTTTGAGAATGCCGGCGAAGTCTTTGGCCTGATTCTTGCCCTTAAAATCTCAAGCGAGGTTAACCGCGATCTAGGCAGGCTTGATGGCGCTCTGGAGCAGGTTAAAGAGGCTTACACTCTACTGGCTGAGAAGAAACCCCATGCCGAACAACTCCCGGATTTTGCCACAGAAACGGGTTCAATCTATGCGGAGCTGGGGCAGCTTGAAAAAGCTAAGCAATGGTACGCTCAGGGGCTAGGCGGCTACGAGTCCTCCGGTAACGTCCAAGGGCAGGCTCATAATTACCTGGCTTTAGCGGGTTTAGCGCGCTACGGTTCGCAAGAGAGCCAGGCCCAGGAGCTTTTAGAAACCGCCTATGGGCTCTACCGTCAGGCTGGTATGCCCCAGCAAATGGTGCAGGTACGTAGTGCTATGGCCCAGGGGCTTCTGGCAACCGGTGAAGAGCAACAAGCTCTGAACTACCTCACCGAGGCACTAGACCTTGCCCGCGAACACAATGACCTGGTGGGCTTGGGGGAGACTCACCAGCTTCTAGCCCTGGTTATTGCCCAGCAGGGGAATTCAGAGCGGGCCGAAGAACACCTGCGAGCAGCTACAGAGCACTACCGTGCGGCCGGTGACCTAGAGGCCGCTGAGTTTGTCCAGGACTTGCTTCAGAAACTGCCCCCAAGCTCATAATGCCTAGGCCACAGGTTCAGTTTTTTACTGCCCAGGTTTACTGCCCTCGGTGGTGGTAATGAATTTCCAGTTGCCCTCGATGTACTCAGCAATAAATACGACTTCCATGGCGGGGTCACCCTCGATGTCGTAGGTGTATTCCCTTCCTGTTCGCGGGTCTGTCCCGCGCATGAGGCCGTCTGTAAGCTCAAGGCTGATGACCATACCTTGGGCCCCCTTGCCCACATCGGCTAGGGGAGAGTTGAGCCGAGATATAGACATCGTGTTGCCTTCAATCCACCCCTTGATGGTGTAGACGTCCTTACGCGATGCAATAATCTCTGACCACCGGGGGCTGACTCTGGGTGAAAGTGTATCTTCAAGGGGCTTGAAGTCACCCGTCTCGACCGCGTAGTTGAAGGTTGCGGCCCAATGCTCGGCAAAGAGATAAAGCCCATCTGCGGTTTGTTGGCGAGCACCGGGGTCTGCCACCGGTGGGGCCAGCTCGGTTTTGGGGCCTTCGGTGGTTTTGCCGTGCAACCGGGGTGATACTGATTGTGAAGGAGTCACCCTGCCTGCTGAATCATGGGGTGAGGCAGAGGGCTGGGTCCCTAGCGTACTTTGGGGGCTGGGGCTTGAACTGGCTGAGGGGGTTGAGCTGGTGCTTTGCTCAGCTTTTTGATAGCCAGTCTTCTCTGGCTGAGGGGCTTGAAGAACGCACCCGCTCAGGCTGAGTACGAGAGCAAACCCTAGGGCGGCGGAAGGAAACAGGGAAGCGGTCATTGCGGGCTCCTTAAACACTGGTAGAAGAATCTGATACAACCAAAACAGGCTGTACCTTCTTCTTACTCAAGGAGCCGCATAAGCGCTAGTGACATGGGAAAACTAAGCTATTTATGACTCGGTTGTGACATAGTTATTGCCTCCGGGGGTAACTTATCCACAGATAGATGTAGATTATCTCCCATGCGTCCAGACTTCCCTGCTGGTGTGCTACGCCCTGATGTTTTCCTCTGCCCGCTGGGCCGCTAACGGGTTACCCATCGCCTGATGAATGGTAGCCAGCATCATCCAGTACTCGGTCTGCTCAGCCTCGGGGCGCTTGGCCAGAATGGGCTTGACCAGAGTGAGCACGTTAAGAGCCTGCTTGTTTTGGGCTTCGTCCAAGAGCTTCTGCGCACCGCGAACAGCACGGGCAATGGCCTGTTCCGGCTTGCGCTTAAGCAGATGAGCAACTGCCCCGTGCTCCTGCTTAAAGGTGGTATCGCGTTTTTGGACGTTAGCGGGTTTTGTATCGCTCATGGGCTTTACCCTTCACTGGGGAGAGAAAAAATCTTCACCTATCCTAGCAAGCCGACCTCTTATCTGCCCTGCCCGTTTAGAGCCGCCTAGTCGAGCTGAGTTCGGCGGTCAGCAAACAGGTACCCAAGACAGCCCCGTACGTGCTATAACTTGAACAGTAATAAAACATCGTGCTCCGGGACCCGGTGAAAATCCGAACCGGCGGTGATAGTCCGCTAATCCTTAGCCCCTTTGGGGTAGGGACCTGACAGGTGAAACTCCTGTACCGACAGTACAGTCTGGATGGAAGGTAGCACGAGCAAACCGTCGAGACGGCCCCCGTGCCGTCTGCCGTACCCGTTCGGGTGCAAAGAAGACCTGCCCTGGCGGGCACTATCTTGGCGCACCTGTGCAGGGCACACCTGGTTTTGTTCTCCCGGAGCCACTAGCTTCGGGAGTTTTTATGGATCTCTTGCGGTGGCTCTTCGACGCACAGATTGCCCTTGGCGATCACCAGTCACTGTTGGTGCGCGAAGTCCTCGGAAATATTTTTGGCCTGCTGTCTGCCCTGGGCGGTATGCGCCGTAAAGTTTGGGCCTGGCCGGTAGGCATTATAGGTAATCTGCTCTTGCTCACCGTCTTTTTGGGCACAGTCTTCGGGTCTGACTACGGTACTGCTAATCTCTTAGGCCAAGCAGGCCGACAGCTCATGTTTATCGCGGTATCCATCTGGGGCTGGTACCGGTGGAGCCAAACCCGCAGGGGCCTGGGGGCGAACCAGTCAGCTGTATCACCGCGCTGGGCCAGTGGCCGGGAACGAATTTTTATGGTGCTTTTTATGATCCTGGGAACAGGCTTACTGACCCCGGTATTCCGAGCGCTGGGCTCCTATGAGCCAGTCTGGTCCGACGCCTGGATCTTCACCGGCTCCCTGCTAGCAACCTTCGGCATGGCTAAGGGTTGGGTTGAGTTCTGGCTGGTCTGGGTAGCTGTCGATATCGTCGGTGTTCCTCTGCTCTGGTCAGCCGGTTACTACGCCAGCGCCTTCATGTATATTTTCTACGGTGCTTTCACGCTAACCGGTTTCTTTATCTGGTGGCGAACCCGCAACCGCGAGGCAGACCGGGTGGAACTGGAAACTATCTTCCCTGATCCCACAGTGGATGTCCGAAAATGACGCATGTGGGCAAGGTGCAGGCCATGCGGTTGGCGCTTGCGGCTGCACGGCGGGGCCTTCGGGGCGCCAACCCTCTGGTCGGCGCAGTCATCCTATCAGCCGATGGTCACCATCTAGTGACTGGCTGGCACCGAGGGGCCGGAACCCCGCACGCCGAGGCCCACGCTATTGCCCAGGCTCGCTCAGCCGGTATCGACCTGACCGGTGCCCGTATGCTGGTTACCCTAGAACCTTGCAACCATACCGGCCGCACCGGCCCCTGTGCCCACGCTATCGCCCAAGCCGGAATCAGCGAGGTCATCTACGCCTCCAGCGACACCACCGACCTGGCCGCAGGTGGGGGAGACTACCTGCGCTCCCAGGGAATCACGGTAGGCTCTGGGCTTTTAGCTGAGGAGTCTTTTGCCCTCAACAGGCGCTGGTTCCAGGCCCAGGTAGCCGGTCGCCCCTTCGTCACCGCAAAAATTGCCAGTAGTTTGGACGGCTTTATCGCGGCCGGCGACGGGACCAGCCAGTGGATTACCGGCCCAGAGGCCCGCCAGGATGGGCACACCCTGAGGAGCCGGGTAGACGCCATTGCTGTCGGTACCGCAACCGTTGCGGCTGATAACCCCCAGCTCACCGCCCGTGGTCAGGGCCGACTATCAGAGCGCCAGCCCCTGCGCGTCGTCATTGGGCGTAGCTCACTGCCTGACGCTAGCTACCTGCAATCTGCGGTAGCGGCAGGTCAAGCCCTGCACTACCGTAGGCGTGAACTAACCGAGGTTTTCTCAGACCTCTACAGGCAGGGAGTCCGTCACCTCATGATTGAGGGCGGCCCCACCCTGCTGACTGCCTGCATGGCTCAGGACCTGGTGGACGAACTCTACTGGTACCGGGCGCCCCTGCTCCTGGGCGCGGGGAAACCTGCTCTAGGGGAGCTGGGCATCGACACCCTGAGCCGGGCGGCCCGTTGGGAGCTCGATGACCTGGGCATGTCCCCAGCCCTGCGACAGCTTGGCGTCGACACAGCAACCCACCTGGTACCGGCCTCTCAGACCCCGCACTAAGACTTTTTACCTAGCCGAACTTTCCAACCAGCCCGAAAGACCCCCTCATGTTTACAGGAATTATTGCCGCAACAGGAACCGTAGAATCCATTGAACCGGTCCTCGACTCAGCAGGCCGCCCCAAATCCGCGGTGGTCACAATCAAGGCGGGCGATCTTATCGCTGACCTTGAGCACGGCGGTTCCTTAGCCGTCAACGGCGTGTGTCTGACCGCCACCCGCACCCAGGAAATTGCCAAGGGTAGCTTTGCTGCTGACATGATGGGCGAAACCCTAGAGCGCACCAACCTAGGCAGGTTGGCCCCCGGCGACCGGGTCAACCTGGAACGCTGTATGCCCGCCAACGGTCGCTTTGACGGGCACCTAGTGCAAGGACACGTTGACGGGCTGGGCACCGTTGTGCTGGTTCAGGACCACGAGTCCTGGCGGACCATCCGGATTAGGGCACCCCGTGATATGGCCTCCTACCTGACAGAAAAGGGCTCCATTACCGTATCTGGCGCTTCCCTGACCATCACCGCTGTTTCCCAACCCCAGGCGGACACCACCTGGTTTGAAGTGGGCCTGATTCCTGCCACCCTTGAAGCAACCACCCTGGGCGAACTCACCGTAGGTGATACCGTCAACCTGGAAACCGATGCGCTGGCCAAGTATGTCCAGCGAATTCTGGCTGTTTCCGGTTCTGTGCCGGGCCTGGGTATAGCTGCCCACGTCCCGGCTGCTTCATCGGCCCACCCTACCGAGGCCCTCGATACCGTTGAACGAGCCATCGCAGAAATCGCTCGTGGAGGGGCCGTAATCGTTGTAGATGACGAAGACCGCGAAAACGAAGGTGATATCATCTTTGCCGCCGAACATGCCACCCCTGAGCTCATGGCCTTCACCATTCGCTATACTTCCGGCGTGATTTGTGCCCCGATGAGCGGTGAGCGTGCTGACCTACTCAATTTGCCCCCTATGGTGGAGGTCAACGAGGACGCTAAGGGCACCGCCTACACCGTGACCTGCGATGCACGGTACAAGGTGACCACCGGCATCTCAGCGGCTGATCGAGCCCACACCCTACGAGTACTTGCAAACCCCGAGTCTGGAGCGTGTGACCTGACCCGCCCCGGCCATGTTCTGCCGCTCCGGGCGGTAGAAGGAGGTGTGCGCGTGCGCCCTGGACACACCGAAGCCGCCCTTGAACTGAGCACCCTCGCTGGCCTATCGGGTGTTGGTGTTATCGCAGAAGTAGTGAACGACGATGGCACCATGATGCGCTTTGATGGCCTGCGCGCATTTGCCACCCAGCACAAGATGCCCATGATTTCAATCGCTGATCTCGTGAGCTACCTAGAGGAACGTGACACCTTTGAACAGTAAAATAGCTGAACTGATCCAGAGCAGCGACCCTGTTCTGGTGCCCACTGCGCAGGGTATTTTTGCTGTGCGCGGCTTTGAATTTTCAGATGGTAACGAACACATGCTGGCCACAGCCGTTGATGCTGACGGGAATGAGAAAACGGGGGAGAGCTCCCCACTCATCCGGCTTCACTCAGAGTGCGCTACCGGCGATTTGCTGGGGTCCTACCGCTGTGATTGCGGACCCCAGCTAGAACAGGCGCTAGAGACCGTCCAGCGTCAGGGCGGGGCTGTTCTCTACCTACGCGGGCAGGAGGGCCGGGGCATCGGGCTGGTTAACAAGCTTCGGGCTTATGCCCTACAAGACCGGGGGATAGATACCCTGGACGCCAACCTTCAGCTGGGCTTGCCCGCAGATGCCCGCGACTACACTCAGGCCGCTGCTGTCCTCACAAGGCTGGGGCTCACACAGATCCGCCTGCTCAGCAACAACCCCGCCAAGGCAGAAGCCCTGGAAAGGCTGGGAGTAAGGGTACTTGAACTAGTACCTGACATTGTTGAACCCCGCCCCGAAAACGAGGGCTACCTAGCCACCAAACGCGACCGGATGCGGCACCGCCTGGCCTAGCAACCAGCCCTATAGGGCTCAATGGCCGATAGACTTCAAAACAAGAACTAAGAGAGTGCCTGCCCCTAAGCAGGCAGAACCGAAGGCCCCAAGCAAGGAGAACACCATGAGTGGCGCAGGAGCACCTACACCCACCATTAACCCCCAGGACACCGCCGGGCTATCCCTGGCTATCGTTGCCGCCTCCTGGCACACCCAGATCATGGACGGACTGCTTGATGGCGCCCGCCGTGCGGCCCAGGAGGCGGGAATTGAGCCCCTGATCGTGCGCGTTCCGGGCACCTTTGAGCTGCCGGTAGCTGCCGCTCACTTGGCGGAGAAGTTTGATGCTCTTGTGGCTCTGGGCGTTGTAGTGCGCGGTGATACCCCGCACTTTGACTACGTCTGTGATGCCGCGACCAGCGGTCTGACCAAGGTATCTGTTGAGAGCAAGACCCCTATTGGCTTTGGTGTTTTGACCTGCCATACCGAACAGCAGGGCCTGGACCGGGCGGGGCTTGCCGGTTCATCCGAGGACAAGGGCTATGAAGCTACCGCCGCCGCATTAGAAACCGTGGTCGCCCTGCGCTCAATCTAAGGCTTCATGACTCAGAAGGTAAGTGCTCAGGGTGGTTTTCAGCTCAGCCCACCCCAGCGCTGGCCTACCGGGGTGCCCGAAATGCAAGATGCGGGCTCCCCAGCTACTCCCACCCACCCAAATCACGGTAGGCTAAAGGGCGTGAAGAATTTTGAAACCCTGTTCGCAGAATTAGCTGAAAAAGCTCAAACCCGGCCTGAAGGCTCCGGCACGGTTGCCGAGCTGGACCGCGGTGTACACTTTATCGGCAAGAAAATTGTTGAAGAAGCGGCAGAAGTATGGATGGCTGCCGAATTCCAATCCGACGCTGAATGTGCTGAAGAAGCCTCACAACTGATTTACCATTTGCAGGTCATGATGATCGCCAAGGGACTGACTCCCGAAGATATCTACAAGTACCTCTAAATCTCATCACCTTGCAAAGGACTATAGACTATGCTGCGCGTTGCTGTTCCCAATAAGGGCATGCTCTCCCAAGCCGCCATTACTATGCTGACCGAGGCCGGTTACCTTCAACGTCGTGACTCTCGCGAGCTGGTTCTGGTGGACCGTGAAAATGATGTGGAGTTCTTCTACCTGCGCCCCCGTGACATTGCGGTTTACGTTGGCGAAGGTACCCTGGATGTTGGTATTACCGGCCGGGACCTGCTGATTGATTCTGGTACCCACGCCGAAGAAGCCCTCAACCTTGACTTCGCCCGTTCTACCTTCCGCCTGGCCGGTCCCGTAGGAGTGTACAGCGACCCCAAAGAGCTAGAGGGTAAGCGGATTGCAACCTCTTATAAGCGTTTGCTGACTGACTACCTGGAGCGTTCCGGTATCAAGGCTTCGGTTGTCAGGCTGGACGGCGCGATTGAGTCGTCTATCCGCCTGGGCGTTGCCGATGCTATCGCCGATGTTGTGGAAACCGGTAACACTATGCGTGCCGCCGGTCTTGAGCCTTTTGGTGACCCGATTATGCGCTCAGAGGCCCTGCTTATTAAACGCCCAGGTGTGGAGGACCATGCCGGTCTTGAACGTCTTCAGCGCCGGCTAGAGGGTGTGCTGATTGCCCGCCAGTACGTGCTGATTGACTACAACATTGCCGAAGAAAACCTTGCTCAGGCGACCCAGCTCACTCCCGGTCTTGAGGCCCCCACTATTTCACAGCTCTCTCGGGAAGGCTGGGTAGCTATCCGCTCAATGGTTCCCCGCAAGAGCGCCAATCTGGTGATGGATAAGCTCTATGAGATTGGTGGTCGCGGAATCCTGGTGACCGCTATCCAAGCCGCCCGCCTTTAACCTCCCCGCGCGGTTCCTCTTCGAGGCCCGCCTACCAAAACATTGACTGACCAATAAGAAAGGGCTAACCCGTGGGTGTAGCTATTCGTGTGATTCCTTGCCTAGACGTTGACGCTGGTCGCGTAGTCAAGGGCGTCAAATTCGAGGGCCTACGCGATGCCGGTGACCCGGTGGAACTGGCCAAGCGCTACAATGCCGAGGGCGCCGACGAGCTAACTTTCTTGGACGTTACCGCCTCTTCATCGGAGCGCCAGACCACCTTTGATGTGGTGGCTTCAACCGCTGAGCAGGTCTTTATCCCCCTGACAGTGGGCGGCGGTGTACGGTCGGTGCAGGACGTTGACCGGCTCCTACGAACCGGTGCCGATAAGGCCTCCATCAACACCGCCGCAATCTCCCGACCAGAGGTCATCAACGAGATTACCGAGCGGTTTGGCTCCCAAGTTTTGGTGCTCTCCTTGGACGCTAAAAAATCTGACGCGACTCCCAGCGGCTATGAGGTCACGACCCACGGCGGACGCAAGTCCACGGGCTTGGACCTGTTAGAGTGGGCCGCTGAGGCCGCCGAGCGCGGTGTAGGCGAGATCTTACTGAACTCTATTGATGCTGATGGCACCAAGGCCGGCTTTGACCTGCCCATGATTCGCGCCGTTCGTCGGGTGGTTTCGGTGCCCCTGATTGCATCGGGTGGCGCCGGTGCGACCGAGCACTTCCCGCCCGCCATTGAAGCTGGGGCCGATGCTGTCCTGGCCGCCTCTATCTTCCACTTCGGTGAAGTCTCTATCGGCGAGGTCAAAGCCGCAATCCGCGAGGCTGGCTACCAGGTACGCTAAACCCTCCCGCGCAAACAGGGGATAACTAGAGCGAAAGCGCCCGCCCCAAGAACTATGGAGCCACTGGTCAGCATAAGCTCACGTGGGACAGCCGATCCCCACAAACCACCGGCAAGGTAGCCAAGGAGCAAGCAGATTTTGACCAGCCAACCGTAGGCCGCCCAGGCTCGCCCCTGCTGGTTCTCAGCTACCCTGCTCATGATGGTGCTGTTCATGAGGCTGATAAAGATCCCGTTGCCAGCCCCAGCTACCAGGTAGATTCCTGCCGCCCCCAGCGCCGTAGGCAGAAGCCAGGCAATACTGAAAATACCAGCACCCATGAGCATGCCACCGGCAACCAAGGGTAGAACCGGGCGATGAGCCGGAATCTTAGCTGATAGAAGAGAGCCCATAATAATCCCCAGCGCCCAGCACCCCGAAACAAGACCGAAGACAGTCTCGTTCAAATGCAGGTAGCCGGTCAGCACAAAGACGGACACCACATCGTCTAAGGATGTTCCCAGAACGCAACAGACCAGAAAAAGAAAGCCTGCCCCGCCCAGAAGCTGGGGGCTTGACAATATCCTAAAACCGAGCAGGGCGCCCTTGGTTTCCCTTGCCTCCACAACGAGCGCGTCCCGGGTCGATACCGCAAAAGCCAGTAGGGCCACACAGAAGAGGGCCAGTGAACTGGCCAGCAGGAGCGCCTGAACAAGCCCCTGCCCAACCAGCAAGCCACCCACCGCTAGGCCCAGAACACCGGCAAGGCCCGCAATCATGCTCAACCAAGAACCTGTGCCTTGGGTATCGGTTGAATAGTGGGTGGCCAGTTTGCGAGCTACCGGCCCCACCAGCGCGGTAGCTGTGCTAACGGCGAGCGTTCCCAGAATGATAGCTGGCCAGATGGTCCATGCGGCTATCGCACAATAGATAAGGGACTGAAAGGCCAGGGCGAGCGGCCACCACCACCAACGGATAGCGGTGTCAGCGAGCTTGCCACCCCACAGACCCAGAAGAACCTGCGGTAGTAGGGAAGCTAGCAGGAGAGCTGAAAGCAGATTAGCCTGCCCCTCAGCGGCCGCCTTGAGCCCGAAAGCTATGCTGATCATGGACTCACTGACCGAAGAGAGAAAAACAGCACCCAGGACAAGTTTCAGTTTGAAAGGGGTGGAGCGAGTCATCTGCCTACCTTTCAGCCAGATAACCCGGCAACCAGATAGCCTCCCAATCGGGTGCCTCAGCGTGCAGGAGCGTGCCTTCGCGCACGGCAAGCTGGGTAGCTAGCCGGTAGCTCCTGCCGCTTGAGCTTCGCACCAGATAGCCGTATTGCACCATCTCCCGGCGCATGAACGCAAAGTCGTGCCAGAGTGCTTTCAAAATCTCGTTGACCTCTGGCTCAGAGTAAATTCGGCCCGGCTCAAAGTAGGTGACCAGGTGCAAGAGAATATGGGCCCGCGTTCTGCGTTTGGATGGCCAGCTTGTGAGAACCCCGTCTTTGAAGAAGCGCTGTACCACGGTTTGGTGGGTGAGTTCAGCTTGAGCTACGAGTGAGGGTTCTGCTGTTTGCTGAGCTAGTTCATCGATCAGACCCTGCCGGGCAGCGGTAAAGTTCAGCCCGGTTTCCTGCATGCGGGCGCGGACAAGTTTTTTAAAGTTTCGGTTAGCGGTCATAGATACAACGATTCCTGCGTACTCTAGCTACGCCGTCTATCGGTATTCCTATGCCAGCCAGCCCGCTGTCAGGGCTGCTCCCAGAGAAAATCTATTCCCTTCGCACTGTGTGCCGCTTGCTAGAGTTACGGCTGGTGCTGGGCGTTGGGGCCGCCACAGATATTAAAGCACACCCTCTAGCTTGAAAAAATAAAATAATTTATTTTTCCCTAGTTTTTAAAAAAATAGATGGATTTTTTAGCTTGCGGTGCCAAGCACGATAACCTATCTGATACCCAAACGTGAAAGAAACCGGGAGTCATTATGCCTACGCCTCGCCTGGTACCTCTAAGGCGCCAGCTTCCATCAGCTCACATGCTCAAGGACTTTATGAAGTTCGATCTGCCCACCACAGATTTCCGGGCCCGCCGCCTAGCTAGAGCAGCCGACTCTTGGGACCTGCGCGCTCTAGCCCAACGACGCACCCCAAAGGGTCCTTTTGACTATGTAGATGGTGCTGCAGAGAAAGAGCTGTCACTACAGCGGGCACGTCAAGCCTTTGACAACCTGGCCTTCGAGCCGGGGGTGCTACGAGATGTTGCCCAAGTCGATCTATCAACTGGCATGGCTGGAGCCCCTTCCGCTATGCCGCTGGCTATTGCCCCGACAGGTTTTACCCGCATGATGCATGCCGAAGGCGAAATCGCAGGTGTGAAGGCCGCTCATCAAGCAGGTATCCCTTTTACCCTCTCTACTATGGGAACTGAGACCATCGAAGATGTTGCCGCCGCAGGACCAGACGGTCGCCGCTGGTTCCAGCTCTACCTGTGGAAGGAGAACCGTTCTAAGGCTTTTGAGCTGGTTGAACGTGCCCACAAGGCAGGCTATGACACCCTCATGGTAACCGTTGACACCGCTGTGACCGGTGCCCGCCACCGGGACGTTCGTAACGGCATGACCTTCCCTCCCAAGCTAAGCGCCAAGACTGTCATTAACGCTAGCTACCGGCCTGAGTGGTGGTTCAACTTTCTGACCACCAAGCCTTTAGGTTTCACCAACTTTGGGGAGGGAACCAAGTCGGTGCAAGAGATCGGCAATATGTTCGATCCCACCCTCAACTTTGAGGACCTTGCCTGGCTCAGGCAGCAGTGGCCCGGCCAGTTGCTGGTTAAGGGGATTCAGACAGTATCAGATGCCCAGCTATCTGTAGAAGCTGGTGCTGATGGTGTTGTCCTGTCCAACCATGGGGGCCGCCAGCTGGATAGGGCACCAGTGCCCCTCTATACTCTGCCGGAAGTCCGCCAGCGCCTGGGGAATGACTACACTGTCCTGCTGGATACCGGTGTCATGTCCGGGGCAGATGTCGTTGCTGCCTGCGCCTTAGGAGCGGACGGTGTCATGATTGGACGGGCCTATCTTTATGGTCTGATGGCCGGCGGGGCAGAAGGAGTCTGCCGCCTGCTGGATATCTTCCGAGCAGAGATGACACGTACCCTACAGCTCATGGGCATCAGCTCTCTTGACCAGCTCACTCCCGATCACGTCCGTTTGGATTGGAGGCCTTAGAATGAGCACTCTTGCTACCCTCAAAGCAGACTTGAACCCTAATACCCGCAGAGCACTGCTGGCTTCTATGCTGGGCTCCTTGGTTGAATGGTATGACTATGCTCTATACGGAGCTGCAGCCAGTTTGGTCATCGGTCCGCTCTTTTTTGGGCAGATGGAATCAGGCTCGACCATCGCCGCCTTTGCCACCTTTGCTGTGGGCTTTGTGGCCCGCCCCCTGGGTGGTCTCTTGATTGCCTGGTTGGGGGATAGGCGGGGCCGTAAACCTGCCATGCTCCTGACCATTATCATCATGGGTATTTCTACGGTGGGTATTGGCCTTTTACCGACAGCTGAGCACCTCGGTGTCTGGGCAGTGGTTCTACTGGTTATTTTGCGTCTCTTGCAAGGGCTGGGTGCTGGCGCAGAACTAACGGGGGCACTGACGCTGGTAGCTGAGTACACTCCGGTACAGCGCCGAGGTTTTTGGACCTCTCTGGTTCTTTCAATGCCACCAGCTGGCTCCCTGCTGGCCACTTTAGCTTTTATGCTGGTGAGCGGACTGCCGGAAGAAACTTTTAGAGGCTGGGGTTGGCGTCTTCCCTTCCTGCTTTCGGCGGTACTTTTTGCAGTGGCAATTTTTATCCGTAACAAGCTGGAGGAATCCCCGGAGTACCGAGCTGCTATGGCTCAGCAGGAGCAGAAGAAAGAGGCCCTCAAAGTTCCCTTGGCAGATGTCTTGCGCACCAATTTCAAGCAGGTACTCATCGGCTTTATGGCTGTTACCGGCCACAATGCCAATAACTACATCATTTCGATTGTTTCGATTACCGTCATGATTAACTACGGTGGGCTAAGCCGCAGCGATGCCCTGATGCTGGTTATGCTGGCAACTATTTTTGGTGTTGTGCTATCACCGGTGGGTGGTGCCCTGGGCGATAAGCTGGGAGCTGGCAAGGTCATGCTCCTGGGATCAGTCACAGGACTAATCTTTGCCTTCCCACTGTTTACGGCACTAACGTCGGGTAGTTTCCTGCTCATTTTCTGTGCTCTCTCCATTTCTTTTGGTGTCGTCTTGGCGACGACATCGGGCCCCCAGGGTGCTTTCCTGGTTAACCTCTTTCCCATCAAAACCCGCTTTACTGGCGTTGCCTTGGCCCGTGAACTGAACGGTGTGGTGATTGCAGGTTTCACTCCTATGATCGTTGCTGCACTCTTTGAATTCGGTCAGGGGAGTATCGTTCTGCCCTCCCTCTATATGGCTACTTGTTTCGCTGTGACAGTGGTGGCAACCCTATGGGCTAAGGACTCGGGTAATAATTCCGCTGCCCAGGTTGTCCCGGCAGTCAATGGGTGGGATCCTGAGCTCAGTTCTAAGGTATAAACCGGGCTTTAGTCTGGAAGATTTTTGAGGAATAGATCCCACATGAAAAAGAAAACACGGGGCTTGGCCCTATTCCTAGTGCTGGTAGCCTTGGGTGTTTTAGCGGTGAGTGCTATCTTCCCTAAGAAAGATGACCTCAACCATGAATTGTCGGAGGGCTTTGAACCAATTGCAGAGCTCAGCCTAGAAAAGTACTACTTCACAGATATAGCAGTCATTGATGAGCCCGCAAAGGTTCTTGGCTTGGATATTCCCTTTGCACACAAGAAGGTCATCTTCACCTATGAGGGCTCAGTCAAAGCTGGGATCGATAACTTTGAGGCTATAGAGGTAGCAGTGAATCAGAAGTCACAGACAATCACTCTGAGAGCCCCAGATGTCAGGCTGCTAGAAACCAAAATAGACCCCTCCAGCGTCAGGGTCTACGATCAGTCCATGAACCCTTTCAACCAGCTAAAAGTGGAGGATATTACCGGGTTACTGGCTAGCAAAGAGCAAGAAGCCAAGGACAAAGCCCTTGAAAGCGGTCTGCTGGACCGAGCCCGGGACCGTGCCAAGAGCCTGCTTTTATCCCAGGTGCAGAGCCTGGTTACCGGGACCTCTCTTGAGGGCTATAAGGTTGAGCTTGAGTGGCAGGGCTAAGGGGTGACAGGGCTAAGGACGATCCCTGGGCGGGGGAGAGATGCTGGGCCTCTAGGCCATCAACTGTAGAGACTTTACTCTCATGATTAAGCGGTAGGGGTGGACGTACGCCACTCCTACCGCTGAGATTAAAACACAGGGTGAAAAGGATTAAAGAAAGTTCAGCCATAAAAAATGGCTGGCTCAAGTTAACCTGCGAGGGTAGCCTGAGAGGCATCTTCCCGGCCAAAGAGGTAGAGCACCAGTTCGCCCGGTTGGCCGGTCAGAATCTGCGCCCTTTGACCGGGATGCGGAGCAATAACTGTGTGGACGCTGGGCCGGTATCCCGGTGCATCCAGTACCAGGCCAGGGGGGAACTTCTTACCGGCCATGAGTCGAGCGCGTTTTCGCAGAGCCTCCCAGAGCTTTTGCTGAACTTCGTCCTGTAGGGTGCGCGGTTCCACGGTGGCATCGGCGGCCCGGCGTACGTCCTCGGTATGCACAAAGTACTCCAGCAGGTTCATGGCCAGGTCGAGCTGAGGGGCGCGCGAACGCATGCCCAAATACCCCGGCAGAGCCTGAAAACGCGCCAGCCCCTGCTCGTATCGCTCGGGTTCGGCCAAATCATCAGCCAGTTGCCCGGTCAGTCGGTCAGTGCGGGCGGCTAACGGTCCGCCAACAACACCTGCCGCGGCCAGTGGTTGCGACTCTCTCAGGAGTAGGTGGGCCAGCATGTGCCTGGTTTCCCAACCCTCACAGAGGGTAGGGGCCAAAGGGCCTGCTTGGGACAGTGCCAAGCAGAGAGCTTGGCGTTCAGAAGTTACGAGTTCTAAGGGAGAAAGTGCCGTCATGCTTCCTATCCTAACCCTAGGGCGAGAGCAAAGCGGCTTGGGGCCTATCGGTTAGGATAGTTGGGTGACTACACCACTTCAAACCGCCGCCCCCCAGCCCTCGCTTGACCCCGCTATTGCCGCTCAACTCAAGCGTGATGAGAATGGGCTCTTTGCCGCAATTATCCAGCAGTTCGACAGTAAAGAAGTTCTCATGCTGGGCTGGATGAATGATGAAGCCCTAGGTCGGACTCTGACCGAGGGGCGGGTAACTTTCTGGTCACGTTCTCGCCAGGAATACTGGCGTAAAGGTGATACCAGTGGCCACTACCAGTACGTTAAGAGCGTCAGCATCGACTGTGACGGTGACGCACTTTTGGTGCAGGTAGACCAGGTAGGAGCTGCCTGCCATACCGGAACCCCCACCTGCTTTGAGGCGGGTGGAGTTTTACCCGCCGTCAGCGGAACACGGCCTGTAGAATAGGCCCGACTAGGCCTTTTCGCAGGGCACCTTGTGCGGTTCCCCTGACCCTTGAGGGAACGCCCCCTACTCTCATTCGCCACGTATTGTCAGAGGTAAAGATGCAGGATCTTGGAATCATTGAACCCACCCTTGAAGAGTTTAGGCAACTCGCTACTACCCGCCGGGTTATTCCGGTTCGGGTCAAGGTTTTAGCTGATGCCATGACTCCCATCGGTATTTACCGGTCGCTGGTCCTTGCCGACGGTGCCCCGGCTCCTGGTACTTTCCTGCTGGAATCTGCCAATGAGCAGAAGCAGTGGTCACGCTACTCTTTCATCGGCGCCTCTAGCCGCTCTACTTTGACCACACACGACGGGAAAATTGTCTGGCAGGGTCTCACACCCAGCGGTGCGCCCACCGAGGGCGACCCCGTCCAAGCTATCCGCCAGACCCTTGAGATGCTCCATACCGAACCTTTTGAGAATCTGCCCCCGCTCACCAGTGGCCTGGTGGGCTACATTGGCTGGGATGTTGTTCGTCACTGGGAGAAACTCAGAGGCGGCCCCGCGGATGACCTTAAACTGCCCGAGTTTGCCCTCAATATCGTTTCAGACATGGCGGTTCATGATAACGCCGATGGCACTGTTACCCTGATTGCCAACGCTATTAACTTCAATGGCACCGACGAAAACGTTGATGCCGCCTATGCCGATGCCCTCTCCCGGGTGTACGCCATGATGGACAAGCTGGCCCAGCCTGCCTCCGAGAGCGTATCAACCCTGTCTGATATCGGCCAGCTTGAGGACCGCCTTGCCACCGTCAAGCACACCTGGCAGGAGCAGGGTTTCCTTGAGGCAATCGAAAAAGCCAAGAAGAACATCATCGATGGAGACGTCTTCCAGATCGTGATTTCACGGCGCTTTGAAGTGGAGAATCAGGCAAATGCGCTCGATGTTTACCGGGTACTGCGCCAGTCCAACCCCTCGCCCTATATGTACCTCTTTAACTTTGAGTCCACCGCAGACCGGGAACCCTTCCAGATTGTCGGCTCATCGCCTGAGGCGTTGGTGACCCTCAAAGACGGCCTAGCGACTACCCACCCGATTGCCGGTTCCCGCCCCCGCGGTGCCAGCCGTGAAGAAGACCTGGCTCTGGCAGAAGAACTCCTGGCCGACGAGAAAGAACGCTCCGAGCACCTCATGCTCATTGACCTGGCACGCAATGACCTCTCACGCATCGCTGTTCCCGGGAGCGTTTCGGTCACCCAGTTCATGGAAATTGAACGTTTTAGCCACATCATGCACATCTCATCAGAAGTGCAGGCTCAGCTGGCTCCTGGCATGAACGCCTACGATGTTCTGCGGGTAGCCTTCCCTGCCGGTACCCTCTCCGGTGCCCCTAAGCCCCGGGCCATGCAGCTCCTTGACGAGTATGAAATCAGCGCCCGAGGCGTGTACGGGGGCGTCTGCGGCTACTTTGATTTTGCAGGTAACATGGACATGGCTATTGCCATTCGCACCGCTGTGCTCAAGAGCGGGCGGGCCTATGTCCAGGCCGGGGCCGGGATCGTGATGGATTCTGAGCCCGCCTCCGAAGCCCAGGAAACGGTCAACAAGGCCGCAGCTCCGCTGCGCGCTGTGCTAACAGCATCGGGACTGGCTCCGCTATCCACCGAGGTGATTTCTTAGATGTCTGAGCAAATACAGAGCGGGGCAAAGACCGTGCCCGCTTGGGCTAAGCCATCCCGGGTGATGGCCGGATCTATGCTGGCCGCTGGGTTAGGCTTTGCTTGCACACTGTCCACCTGGATTCGGGCAGAAGTTACCACGGTCATTGATACGAGCGTAATTGATGTTTCCGGGGCTGATGCCGCTTCAACCGTAAGTGCCCTAGCCTTGGTCGCGCTCCTGGCATCGGTGGCGCTCCGTATCGCTGGCCGACGCTTGCGCAAGATACTTTCGGTCCTTATCGCCGGGGCGGGCCTTGGTCTTGCGGTAGCGGCCTATAGCGTCCAGGCAGACCCGCAGGCAGCGGCGGCGGCTCAGGTGAGCGCCGCAACGGGAACAACTGCGGCGGCTAATGGCTATGAGCTCACTGCTATGCCTTGGCTGGGTCTTGTGGCTGGCTTACTGATCACCCTGAGCGGTATCTGGGCCTTTGCTGCTAGCTCTCAGTGGAGGAGTGGCCGCAAGTACGATCCTTCTACCAGGGGCCAGGGGAGCACGCACTCTGACGAGAACCCCGATGAAATTGATACCTGGGACTCCCTGACGGCGGGGGATGACCCCACAAATCGCTAGCGCTGCAGCTGCTCTGGCCGTCATAAGAGGAACACCGGACACACTAAGTCCTGAAGATTTCGGAAAAGTACCGCCTTATCTCCTAAGATAGATACCAAACATAGGTGCACCCCGCCCATACCCGGTGGACACCCACACACATCAAGGAGTCTTACATGGCACAGCATACCGTCGAGATGGTCCCCGACCTTCCCTATAACAACCACGGCAGCACCATCGCGTCCTGGGCAATGATGATTATTATGATGCTCGGTTCTATTATTGGGGCTGTGGGCTTCTGCCTGGCTAATGCACCCATCTTTACAGTGGGTGTCGCCGTGATTGCCCTTGGTGTTGTTGCGGGTATTGTCTTGCGTTCTGCTGGCTACGGCCAGGGCGGTAAGCACACCAAGTACAACCACTAAATGGCTACTGCAAACCAGTAACTTCTTTCAAGGACGTCACGCACCTGCGCGGCGTCCTTTTGCCTTTCTCACCCGGTGAACCCACCTGGCATGTTGCGGTCCATCTGGGTGATACTAGAAGGGCATGCCACAAAGCGCACCGCGCACACAACCCCAGGGGGCACCTATGACCGTACTCGATGACATCATTGCCGGTGTCCGCCAAGATACGGCGGCACGTCAGGCCCTTCTACCGCTTGAATCTGTCAAAGAACGAGCCTCCGCACAGCCTCCTGCCCTGGATGCTTACAGCGCTTTGCGAGGCGCGAGCCAACAGACCGTAGAGGTAATTGCTGAAGTTAAGCGGTCTTCCCCCTCCAAGGGGGAGCTATCCGATATTCCAGACCCTGCCCAGTTAGCATCCGCCTATCAGGCCGGGGGAGCCGCCGCGATTTCGGTGCTGACCGAAGAACGCAGGTTCAAGGGTAGCCTTGCTGATCTCGACGCTGTTCGTGCGGCGGTTTCTATTCCGGTTCTGCGCAAAGACTTTACGGTGGACGAGTACCAGATTTATGAGGCGCGTGCTCACGGTGCCGACCTAATCCTGCTGATTGTTGCGGCCCTCGACGATCAAACCCTCCGACGCTTCTTGAACCTGACCCACGAACTGGGCATGAACGCTCTGGTGGAAACCCACACCCCTGAAGAGATTCAGCGAGCTATCGCGGTGGGCGCCCGCATCGTAGGTGTTAACGTGCGTAACCTCAAGACCCTTGAGGTCAATAAGGACATATTTGGGGAGCTTGCCCCCTTGCTCCCGCAGGATGCAATTATTGTTGCCGAGTCAGGTGTTGCTTCACCCGCCGATGTTGCCGATTACGCCTCCCACGGCGCGCAGGTTGTGCTGGTAGGTGAAGCACTCGTCAAGTCGGGCACTGCCACCGAGACCTTGCGCGATTTTCGGGGCGCTGGGGAGAGCGCCCGCCACAACTACCTCGATACCAACCAGTAACCAGCCCCGCGCCCACCTGCTATCTACCACCCACTTCCTAAGGACAACCACAGTGACCGAAACCCTCGCCGACCAGTTCCTCGCCAGCGGCCAGAGCCTCAAGAACGCTCCGGGCCCCTACTTTGGTCACTACGGTGGCCGCTACATGGCCGAATCCCTCATCGCCGCTATCGATGAACTCGAAGCAACCTTTAACCGTGCAAAAGAGGACCCCGAATTTTTGGCTGAGTTTCGCCGCCTCTCGGCCGAATACTCCAACCGGCCTTCCCTGCTAACCGAGGTTCCCCGCCTCTCGGCTGAGGCCGGCGGTGTGCGCTTCTTCCTCAAACGTGAAGACCTCAATCACACCGGTAGCCATAAGATCAACAACGTGATTGGTCAGGCACTACTGGCCAAACGTATGGGCAAGACCCGCCTGATTGCTGAGACAGGGGCAGGCCAACACGGTGTAGCCACGGCAACAGCTGCAGCCCTTTTCGGCATGGAATGTGTTGTCTATATGGGGGAGGAAGACACCGAGCGCCAGGCCCTGAACGTGGCCCGTATGCAGTTGCTTGGTGCCACAGTTATCGCTGTTCAAACCGGCTCACGCACCCTCAAGGACGCTATCAATGAGGCCCTGCGCGACTGGGTCTCCAACGTGGATACCACCCACTACCTGCTGGGAACAGCCGCCGGCGCCCACCCCTTCCCGGCTATGGTTCGCTACTTCCACGATGCCATCGGTGCTGAGGCACGCCAACAGTTTATTGAGGCAACCGGCGGGCTGCCCACCGGTATTGCCGCCTGCGTGGGCGGTGGCTCAAACGCTATCGGCCTCTTCCACGCTTTCCTGGATGACCCTGAGGTTAAGATCTACGGTTTTGAGGCCGGCGGTGATGGTCTTGATACTGACCGTCACGCCGCGACCATCAACCTGGGCCGCCCCGGCATGCTCCACGGAGCTATGACCTACCTGATGCAGGATGAGGACGGGCAGACCATCGAGTCCCATTCAATTTCTGCCGGTCTGGACTATCCCGGCGTAGGCCCAGAACATGCCTACCTTTCGGATATTGGCCGCGTGGATTACCAGGCCGTGACCGACAGCGAGGCTATGGACGCTCTGCGCCTGCTCTGCCGCACCGAGGGCATTATCCCCGCTATCGAATCGGCGCACGCCCTGGCCGGGGCCCTGCGCCTAGCCCGTACCTGGGCCGAGGAAGACCCCGCAACAGCTTCCGAGAAATCTATGCTGGTCTGCCTCTCCGGTCGAGGGGACAAGGACATGGAAACCGCTCTGGCCTGGTTTGGCCTGGGCAAAGCAATCCCTTCCAGCAGCCTGAGTGTGGGTAATAAAGAAGCCGCAGCAGAGCAGAAGCAAGTCAGTCAGACTGAAAGCAAAGGTGCCTAATGAGCTACATCTACCATCCTGACCAGGCCCGTTACTCGGTGCGCAAGGGAGTGTTCCCTGCCCCCAACCCGGACTCAAAGCTAGCGGCTCGCTTGGCGGCCTGCAAGGCCGAGGGTAGAACGGCAGTCATTGGCTACCTGCCGGTAGGGTTCCCCACGGTTGATGAGTCCATTGAAGCAGCTATTGAGATGGGTCTGAACGGCGCCGACATCATTGAGCTTGGCCTGCCCTACTCCGACCCCGTCATGGATGGCCCAGTGATCCAGCGTGCAACGGCCCAGGCTATTGCCAAGGGTTTCCGAACCGATGATTTGATGCGTGCTGTTCGCGAAATTACCCAGGCAACCGATGCCGTCGTGGTTGTCATGACTTACTGGAACCCCGTGCTACGGCGCGGTATCGACCGGTTCGCTCAGGAATTGGCCGCCGCCGGTGGCGCGGGCCTGATTACCCCCGATCTGGTCCCCGATGAGGCATCTGACTGGTTTGAGGCCTCAGAAAAGTACGGTTTGGACCGTATTTTCTTAGCGGCGCCGTCGTCTTCACCTGAACGTCTGAAAATAATTTCTCAGGCTTCCAGCGGGTTTGTTTACGCTGTTTCGGTCATGGGTGTAACTGGCGCTCGTTCGTCGGTGAGCACAGCGGCAGAGCAACTGGTGGCAGACTTGCGCGAGGCTGGTGCCCCTGCGGCCTGCGTGGGCCTGGGGGTTTCCCGCCGGGAGCACGTCGAAGAAATCGGTGCCTATGCCGACGGTGTGATTGTGGGTACCGCACTGGTCAAAGCTCTCGCCGAGGGGGGCCCTGACGCTGTGGGTGCTTTGACCCGCGAACTGGCTGGCCGTGAGGTGAAGGCCGCGTGAACGATTCAACTTTGCTAGCCTCCATTCCATCACCCAGTATTTCAACTATCGAGCTGGGCCCGCTGACCATCCACTATTACGCGCTCTGTATTCTGGCCGGCATTATGCTCTGCCTGTGGCTGACCTCCCGCCGGTGGCAGGCCTGGGGCGAGGACCCCGAGCGGGTCTGGGATATCGCCCTGTGGGCAATCCCTCTGGGTATCGTGGGTGCCCGTGCCTACCATGTTCTGATTACTGACCCGGGGACCTACTTCGGTCCCGGGGCTGATCCCCTGGATGTTTTTAAAATCTGGGAGGGTGGTATCGGTATTATGGGTGCCATCTCAGTGGGTGGCTTGGGGGCCTGGCTGGCCTGCCGCCGCTACGGTATTTCTTTGGCCAAGTTTGCCGACGCGGCCGCCCCCGGCATTATGCTGGCTCAGGCGATGGGCCGCTGGGGCAACTGGTTTAACCAGGAACTTTTTGGTAAGCCGACCACCCTGCCCTGGGGCCTTGAGATTTCGGCTAGCTCACCTAACTTCCCGTCCCAGTACCCTGTGGGCACCCTCTTTCACCCCACTTTCTTGTACGAGTCACTGTGGAACATTCTTGGAGCAACGCTCTTGCTTTACCTGGGTAAGAAGGGCTTCTTCCAGCGGGGGCAGACCTTTTGGGCTTATGTCGTCTGGTACGGATTCGGACGTCTGATGATTGAGGCTTTCTTGCGCATTGATACCGCTGAGATGCTCTGGGGCATGCGTATCCATGTGTGGACGTCCGGCGCGATTATGCTCCTGGGTATTGTGATGTTCGCAGTCATGGGTCTAAGAGCCCCTAGAGACGGTGAGCGTGCCGGTGCTTATCAGCAGGTTTCCTCCGTCGCGTCAGCTACCCTCAGGGGTGGCAAGGATCAGCCCAGTTCTTCCTGCTTCGGTGCGCAGGATCCTGCCCCGTCCTCCGCTCCTTTGGGCGACTAGCGCTAGTCTTAGACTTGGAGCCTGCCATGACTGCCGCAAGACCCTGTTCTTTCTCTTGAGCCTCTCTTGATTATCCTGGGGCGAAGAGAGAAGGGGTGGGGTCTTTCTCTTCCCTTGAAGAAATTGCTATGCCTACTTATCAAGCACTAGGGGGTATGTAAAAATGGTTAAAATGTGGAGGCCACCATTCGGCATTTTTCTTTCCCTCACTTCACAACCTTTCCCGCTTATGTGCTGTCTTCTGCGCTGTGGGCGCTGGCGATTTTTGGGTTACTGGCCTCACTGGGGACATTTTTTTCTTGGCGATTTTTTGAACCCGGTCTGACTGTTTTCTTAGCCACTTTTGGCCTTATCGTGCTGGCATTCTTACCCACCTACTTCAAGTTTAAAGAAGCGAAGAACCAATCAGGCGAAGTTGTGCGCCCTGGAATGTGGCAAGCCTGGTTGCCCACCAGCCCCCTTGAAGCTGTGCTAGCCCTGGTCATATATGGCTTTGCTGCAAACGGTATCTATTACGCTCTTGCCTCAATAGCCGGTGGAAACTTTACCCGGCTTACGGTGATGCTCGGTTTGGTAACAGCGCTTCCTATGGCTGGAGTCGGCTTCAACCGGCACCTATCGCGGGGGCACTCAGAACCCAAAGTAGTGGAGTAGATCAGGTCACGGGGCCAGCAGGTTTAGCTGTCCATATTCGGTCTCAGGAGGGTATCGCTATTGTCTGTGATTAGCTTTAGCACCCCTGGCTAATCAATGAGTCTTTTGAGGTTGGGGTAGCGGATTAGGTATGGTCCAGGGCCAATCTACCCAGCAATGCGGATGCGCGGTGGGCCCGCATGCTCACCAATGACGAGTTGGTAGACCTGCTAGGCGTGGCTGTCGAGGCGTAGAGGTAATAGCCGGCTAGAGAGATAAGGGTAGCCCTGAGGAAGTCTTCACTGGGCCTATTATGAGCAGGCATGAGTTCAAGGAGCTGGGACAATGACAGCTCTGGATCGGCGATGAGCGCATCCACAGCAATTAGTGCAAGGTCTACCTGGTTGTTGCCCACTGTTGCCCACGGCCAATCCACTAAGATTGCTCTGCCCTGGGGGCCAATGAGGATGTTATCAGCGCGCAGGTCCGTGTGGACGTAGCTATCTCCCGCTAGTCTGCTCATCAATTCCTGATCAACCAAGGTCGCATACTCCGCCGCATGGCTGTTGGCCCAGCTCAGAAGCCCCACGAGCTTGTGGTATGCAGAGGTCTGTGAGGCATGGATAAGCTTCTCCACCCTGATACCTTCAGCCAGTTTGTGCCACAGAGCAAGCTCATCTAGATCCTCTTCAGCCCTGGGCAGTTCAAGGTGCTTAGCAAGGGGAATCTGACCGATATCGGTCAGAGACTGAAAGGTGCTAGCCAGTTCATCCAGTTTCCAGGGGTGGGCTGGCTGGTGCCCCTCGATATCTTCAAGCAGTAGAGCCACCCAGTGACTGCCGTCAGTGGCGGAGATTTCTTGGTTCGCTAAAAGCAGTGGAACCGGTGCATAGGCAGGAAAACTACTAGTAACTCGCGCTTCTTGACGGTGCAGATCTGCTGTATCGGGGTGGGTGGATTCATCAACAGCTTTGAGAAAGGCGCGCTTGCCGGAAGAGAAGATGAGTCGGTCAGCGGTGCCCAGGCTGTAACCTCCGCTCTGCGATATAGCTGTTGTGACGGTGTCTCCCATCGTTTGTTCAACCCAGGTGCGGAGCTCCGTTGGAAGGCCCTGCCAACTGGCCCGCTGGTTGCCAGTAGATAGGGTGCTAGCTGTATCAGCCGTCATTTTTGTTTCCTTTTTCTGCGCTAGTTCAGGCCCTGTTAGCAGACCGCATCTTAAGCAAGTCTGGCGATTAGACGCAATCAGGCATTGTGTACTCAATTTTACATACCGTAAGAGTGTTCACAATGTGAGAGAAAAGGTTTCAAGTATGTATCTTTTCGCTCAAATTCTTGGGGCTAAGGCAACCCATAATTACGAAATATATTCATTTCCTAATACGCTATAAGCCTTGGTTTGCCTGCCTCTATAGTGGAGTTTTGAGCCAATTTCCAAGGCGATAGAGGGTAAACCGATCGACTCATTAGCCGGCGCCTTGTTGTATCTTTACACGCAAGAGCGTATATATTTACACAGATGTAACTCTGTCTCAGAAGACTAGTGAAGCACCCCTCGGCACCCCCTACCAGGGCAGAAGGGAAGGGTGCGAGAACAGTCCCATCCGGCACCCCGGTGATGAACTGTCCACCTGCGCTCCACCGAATCAGCGAGGAGACCACCGACCAGTCAGGCTGCCACTGTCCTAGCAGAACCGAAGAGACTCTCGTGAGACTCAGGCGGGAATGTCTATCCAGCGGCGGCACCCGAACAACGTAAGTAGGAATGGCCCCCATGAGTCACACCCCGATCGGCGGTGCAGCACACGCTGCAGAGAACCTTACCCAGGAGTTAACCCTGGATCACGCGCCCTCACCCTTTACCACTTTTGCCTCTATTCCAGAGGCTCGGGGGCTCTATCACCCCGAGAACGAAAAAGACGCCTGCGGCCTGGCAATGATTGCAACTCTGCGCGGTGAACCTGGACATGACATTGTCGACTACGCGCTGACCGCCCTGCGCCGTCTTGAACACCGAGGCGCTGTGGGCGCTGACGAGGGTACCGGTGACGGTGCAGGTATCCTGCTCCAGATCCCCGACACTTTCCTCCGCCAGGCAGTGGACTTTGAACTTCCTGCACTCGGCAAGTACGCCGTAGGTACAGCTTTCCTGCCCACCGGTGGTAACAACGCCACCGAGCTCATGGAGGGACTCACCCAGATTGCAGAACGTGAGGGCTTGCGCGTATTGGGCTGGCGCGAGGTGCCAGTACGGGCAGAGATTGTAGGTAAGGCCGCCCGTGAGGTCATGCCCCACTTTGTGCAGATGTTCATTGCCGAAGCTAGCGGTGAAGATCTGGATGCCGTCAATGCCCCCTTCACCGGGCATATCCCCATTATCGACCTGGATGAAGACGCCGAACGTCGCCAGCTTGACCAGAAAGCCTTCCGCGTCCGTAAGCGTGCCCAGCACAAGCTGGGTGTCTACTTCCCGTCATTTTCATCGCGCACCATTGTCTATAAGGGCATGCTGACTACTGCTCAGCTTGAGCCTTTCTACCCGGATCTTTCTGACCCGCGTTTTGCCACCAAGCTGGCTATTGTTCACTCGCGTTTTTCGACCAACACCTTCCCCTCGTGGCCGCTTGCTCAGCCTTTCCGCACTATTGCCCATAACGGTGAGATTAACACGGTCAAGGGTAACCGCAACTGGATGCGTGCGCGCCAGTCGCAGCTCAAGTCCCCGGTCCTGGGCCGCAACCCCGAAGAACTCTTCCCCATTTGTTCTGCTGGCGCATCTGATTCCCAGAGCTTTGATGAGGTCGCAGAGCTGTTGATGCTGGCTGGCCGTTCAGCTGCCCAGGTACTCATGATGATGGTGCCCGAAGCCTGGGAAAACCACGAGACCATGGATGAGGACCGCCGTGCTTTCTACCGCTACCATTCATCGCTCATGGAACCCTGGGACGGCCCAGCGGCTATCGCCTTTACTGACGGCGATAACGTGGGTTCGGTACTTGACCGCAACGGTCTGCGACCGGGCCGCTACTGGGTGACCGATGAGGGCCTGGTTATTTTGGCTTCTGAGGTCGGCGTAGTTGATATACCCGAAGAGAAGATTATCGAAAAGGGGCGAGTCTCGCCGGGCAAGATGTTCTACGTGGACACCAAGGCTGGCCGACTGGTTCCCGACGAAGAGGTTAAGGCAACTATTGCTGCGGAACAGCCCTGGAAGCAGTGGGCTGATGAGAATATCGTTAACCTCTCGGATTTGCCCGAGCGTGAGCATATTCGTGCCTCCCGCAAATCTATCCTTAAGCGTCAGCAGACTTTTGGTTACACCGAAGAGGAACTGCGAAAGATCCTTGCCCCCATGGCTAAGACCGGGGCAGAACCCATCTACGCAATGGGTACCGACACCCCTATCGCGGTACTTTCTAGCCGTCATCGCCTGCTCTTTGACTACTTTGTCCAGTCCTTTGCCCAGGTAACTAACCCGCCCTTGGACTCAATCCGCGAAGAGCTGGTAACCAGTCTTAAGACCTCAATTGGTGCAGACGGTAACCTGCTCCGTAAGGGAAGGGTCAAGGTTCAGCATGTGGGCCTGGACTTCCCTGTTATTAACAACGATGAGCTCGATAAAATCGCCCATATTGAGGACGAAGACGGTATGCCCGCCGCCCTCAAAGTGGCTGGCCTGTACCCTGCCCACGGTGGGGAAGAGGCCCTGCGAGCCCGCCTGGCTGAGATCTGCGAGAAGGTTTCAGCTGCTGTTGAGCGCGGCGTTCAGTTCCTGATTCTTTCGGACCGTAACTCCAACGGGGCCTGGGCACCCATTCCTTCCCTGCTGCTCACCAGTGCGGTTCACCACCACCTGCTCCGTAGCGCTACCCGTACCAAGGTCGCCCTGATCGTAGAAGCCGGTGATGTGCGCGAAGTCCACCACGTAGCCACCCTGATCGGCTACGGCGCATCGGCTGTCAACCCCTACCTGGCCATGGAATCGGTTGAAGAGCTAGTAGCCCAGGGAGAGATTACCGGGGTTACCGAATCTGAAGCTGTCTACAACCTGATTAAGGCACTGGGTAAGGGGCTACAGAAGATTATGTCCAAGATGGGCATCTCAACGGTTGCCTCCTACTGTGGCGCGCAGACCTTTGAAGCTCTGGGCCTATCCCAGACCCTGGTTGACCAGTTCTTTACCGGTACCCATTCACAGATGGACGGTGTAGGCCTGGATGTGATTGAAGCCGAAACCCGTAAGCGCCACAGCGATGCCTACCCTGATGACGGCGTATCGGTGCCCCACCGTGCACTCGAAACCGGCGGCGAATACGACTGGCGCCGTGACGGCCCGCCCCACCTCTTTAACCCGGAAACCATTTTCCGTCTACAGCACTCCACCAAGACCCGCCGCTACGATATCTTCAAGTCCTACACCCAGCGGGTGGATGACCAGGCTAAAGATCTGATGACTCTTCGCGGCCTCTTGAGCTTCACCCAAGACCGTCAACCGGTACCGATTGAAGAAGTTGAGCCTGTCTCAGAGATCGTCAAGCGCTTCTCCACCGGTGCAATGTCCTACGGATCAATCTCCCGTGAAGCCCACGAGACGCTGGCTATTGCCATGAATAAGCTGGGCGCTAAGTCCAACACCGGTGAGGGCGGCGAGGACGTTGAGCGTCTGCTTGACCCCGAGCGTCGCTCAGCTATCAAGCAGGTCGCATCGGGCCGGTTCGGCGTGACCTCTCTCTACCTGACCAAGGCTGATGACATCCAGATCAAGATGGCTCAGGGCGCTAAGCCCGGCGAAGGAGGCCAGCTTATGGCCGCTAAGGTCTACCCCTGGGTGGCCGCGACCCGCCACTCCACCCCGGGTGTCACCCTGATTTCACCCCCGCCGCACCACGATATCTACTCCATTGAGGATCTAGCCCAGCTCATCTACGACTGCAAGCGCGCCAATCCGAGCGCTCGCGTCCACGTCAAGCTGGTATCAGAGATCGGTATCGGTACCGTGGCCGCAGGCGTGACTAAGGCTAAGGCCGACGTTGTGCTGATTTCAGGCCATGACGGCGGGACCGGTGCGGCTCCGCTCAACTCTCTCAAGCACGCAGGTGCCCCCTGGGAACTGGGTTTGGCCGAAACGCAGCAAACCCTCATGATCAACGGCCTACGTGACCGCGTGGTCGTTCAGGCAGATGGCCAGCTCAAGACCGGCCGCGATGTCATCATTGCCGCCTTGCTGGGCGCAGAGGAATACGGTTTTGCTACCGCGCCCCTGGTCGTTGAGGGCTGCATCATGATGCGCAAGTGCCACCTGGACACCTGCCCGGTGGGTATCGCAACCCAGAACCCCGACCTGCGCGCCCGCTTTACTGGCAAGGCCGAGCACCTTATCAACTTCTTCGAGTTCATTGCTCAGGAGGTTCGTGAGTACCTGGCAGCCCTGGGCTTCCGTTCATTGGACGAAGCTATTGGCCACGCCGAGGTCCTTGACACTTCAGGTGCCATCGCCCATTGGAAGGCCGAAGGTCTTGACCTGAGCAAGCTACTGGCCTCAACAGCCGTCGAATACCGGGGGCAGGGAATCCGCCACCTGCGCGACCAGGACCACGAACTCGATGCCCATATCGATAACCGCTTTATCGAAGCCTCTGCCGCAACGTTCGAGAGCCGTCAGAAGGTCACCATTGACTCAGCCGTGGTCAACACGGACCGATCCGTAGGAACCATGCTAGGGCACAAGGTCACCAAGACTTTCGGTATCGACCTGCTCGAACCCGACTCCATCACCCTCAATCTCAAGGGCCAGGCCGGACAGTCTCTGGGCGCATTCCTTCCCCAAGGCGTGACCATCCGACTGACCGGTGACTCTAATGACTACGTCGGTAAGGGCCTCTCCGGGGGCCGTATCGTGCTCAGCCCGGACCCCGCCGCACCCCTTGTTGCTGAAGAAAATGTCCTAGCGGGTAACGTCATTGGCTATGGCGCTACCAGCGGCCAAATGTTTATCCGCGGTATCGTGGGCGAACGCTTTCTGGTTCGTAACTCCGGTGCAACAGCGGTGGTTGAAGGTATCGGTGACCACGGATGTGAATACATGACCGGTGGAACCACCCTGATACTGGGCTCAACCGGCCGTAACTTCGGTGCGGGTATGAGCGGTGGCGTTGCCTACGTCCTAGACCTGGATATGACCCGGGTCAATAAGCAGGCACGGGAATCAGGTGAACTCACCTTCCTTGAACCCTCAGCCCAGGACCGCGACCTCATTACCGACTTGCTGACCCGCCACCGCCAAGAAACAAATTCAAGGTTGGCGGCCACCCTGCTGGCCGATATTGAGGGCACCTGCGCCCGCATTACCAAGGTACTGCCCCGCGACTTCGCCGCAGTACAGGACATCCGTGCCGAGGCTAGCGCTCGCGGCCAAGACGCCGAATCCATGAAGGTTTGGAACAAGATTTTGGAGGTGACCGCTTGTGGCTGATCCCCGCGGTTTTCTAAAGGTAACCAGTCGTCAGGACCGCCCTAAGCGCCCGGTGCCAGTGCGTATTTTGGACTGGAATGAAGTCCAGGTTCAGCAGAACTCGGCTGTGCTCAAAACCCAGGCCTCCCGATGCATGGATTGTGGTGTTCCTTTCTGCCACCTTGGGTGCCCCCTAGGCAACCTGATTCCTGAGTGGAATGACCTGACCTGGCGCGAGCAGACCGAGAAGGCTGTTGAACGCCTTCACGCGACTAATAACTTCCCGGAGTTTACCGGTCGTGTTTGCCCAGCTCCCTGTGAGACCTCGTGCGTGCTGGGTATCAACCAGCCCGCCGTGACTATCAAGCAGATTGAATACTCTATCGCAGAGCAGGCATTTGAGGGCGGCTACATTGAGCCGATTATGCCCGACCGCATGATTGATAAGACTGTTGCTGTGGTGGGTTCTGGCCCTGCCGGTCTTGCCGCTGCCCAGCAGCTTACCCAGGCTGGTTTTACGGTTGCTGTCTTTGAGCGTGACGACAAAATTGGTGGCCTCTTGCGCTACGGCATCCCGGACTTTAAGTTGGAAAAGCAGATTCTTGACCGCCGTATCGCGGTTATGGAGGCCGAGGGCACCCGTTTCCGCACCGGCGTTGAAATTGGTCAGGACATCTCCTGGGATGACCTCAAACGCCGCTACGATGCTGTTATCGTGGCAACCGGAGCAACAGCCCCCCGTGCTCTGCCTATTCCCGGTGCGGATCTTGAGGGCGTTCATTTTGCCATGCCCTACCTGACCCAGGCAAACCGGGTGGTAGCTGGTGACCTAGAAGCGCCCAGTATCGACGCCGCTGGTAAGAATGTTATTGTTCTGGGCGGTGGCGACACCGGTAGCGACTGTATCGGTACCGCTGTACGCCAAGGCGCTGCCTCTATCACTAACCTGGCGATTGGTCTCCAGCCACCTACAGACCGCCCCGAAGATGAACCCTGGCCCATGTTCCCCAAGGTCTTTGAAGTCTCCTCGTCACACGAAGAAGGTGGTGAACGCAACTACCTTGTCTCGACCCTTGAATTTGTGGGGGAGAACGGTAAGCTCACAGGCTTGAAGGTTGCCGATACCCAGTACCAGCCCGACGGCCGTCGCCTGCCCAAGGCCGGGACCGAGCGTATCATTCCAGCCGACCTGGTCTTCTTGGCTCTGGGCTTCACAGGCCAGGAGAGCGACACCATTACTGCCCAGGTGGGTGCTGAACTTGATTCGCGTACCAACGTTGCCCGCGACGAGAATTACATGACCGATGTTCCCGGTGTATTCTCCTGCGGTGATGCCGGCCGAGGCCAGTCACTGGTGGTCTGGGCTATCGCGGAGGGGCGTGCCTGCGCTGCGGCAGTGGAGAAGTTCCTGACCGGATCTACCCAGCTCCCGGCTCCGGTTGCACCCAGCGATCGCGCAATTAACCTTTCGGTCTAACAGGCACAGAGTTTTCACGTAAAAAGGCCCTGGCCCCTAGAAAGTAGGGGCCGGGCCTTTCATCTTTATAAAAGAACTAGGACAGCGCGGTTTTGAGTGCTGTTACAAGCGGTTCTATTTGCTCTGGGCTGGAGTAGTCTACCGTTTTAGCGGTGAAGCTATCGAGCATTTGCTGGTTAGCCAGCGATTTGCGGGGGATAGCGGCAATGGCAGAGCGGATCCCAGCAAGTGCGGCTTTGTGTTTGAGCGATAACCTGGTGTGGTCCAAGCCCCCGCGAACGTGGCAGGTGCTGATAGCGTGGCTGACCAGGATTTCTTTAATATTCTTGGACAGCATGGCATCGAGCTTTTCTTGGCTCCCGCCCTCTAATCCGCTAAAGGAAACGGTAAAGAGGGCTAGGGGCCGCTGAGCGAGTAGGCCAGCGTGCTTCTTGAGAGCACTTGCACCGGTGAGAAATCCGCCGTAGTCACTCAGACCCGCAACAACTGCATCAGACTTTTCAATGGCAGCTTCAGTGAGGTCTTCGACGGGCAGGAGCTCACAGCGGTAGCCGCCTCCGAGCTGTTCGCTAATCCAGTGAGCGTATCGTTCGGTGTGCCCGTACTGACTGGCGTAGGTAATAAGGACAGTTGTCATGGTGCGGGTTTCCCCTTCAGTTCCTGTGGTGCTTGGTTTTAGCCCTTGCTATCGTTCAGGTAGGTCTTGACCTGCTCTACCAGGGGATCGATCCACTCACGGTTGGTGTAGTCTCCACCGCCGTTATCAAAGGATTCAATCATCTGGCGGTTAAATTCGTTTTGGTGAGGCTTGAGCCTTAGGGCGGTACGTACACCGGCTAGGACAGTCTTGTGGGTCGTAGACATGTTCTTAAGGTCTAGACCGCCGCGGAAATGGTAGGCGGGGTGGCCTTCAGCTACGTCGGCCTTGTAACTCTTCATGATTTTGTCATCAAGGTAGGAGCGGGGGTAGACCTCGGTGCCGTTGAAAGAGACGGTGAAGAAGAGACGGCGGGGTACCTTGAGCATTGCTTCACGGCGTTTGCGGAGTGTGGGGGCGCCGGTGAGAAAGCCTCCCAGGTAGCTAGCGCCAACAATCAGGATATCTGCCTGTTCAATGAGTTCATCGGTTGCTTCGGCAATGGGGGAGAGTAGCACGCTTGGTGCAGATTCTAGGGCTTCCAAATCTTCAGCAATCCAGCGGCAGTACCGTTGGGTATGGCCGTAGGTTGAACCGAAAAGGATAAGAACAGTAGGGCTGGGCATAGGGACCTCTCACTTATGGGTGCCGTATCGCGAGTATGAAACAGTGTTCAGGGTACGCCCTCATTTTAGCCCGCACAAGGGCAATGTAACCCTTAGCCCTAAAATATTGGAATACTGACTGAATATGTGTGTTTTTGTGGGAATTGGGTGGGGGAAGGGCTAAAAAGTGGTGGAGGACTCCATAAAAACCTCACAAAACAAAGTATACTAGGTGGTAGACACGTTGGTTTCAGACTATCGCTCTGTGAATGCCTTGGTAGTTAGTGAGCGGGTAACCGCGCACTTGCAGAAGCCACGTCATCAGGTTCTCAGACCCCTACAAACCTAAGGTTGATTGATGAGACGCGCAAAGATTGTTTGCACCATCGGCCCTGCAATTTCAGCTCCCGAGAAGATTGCCGCGGCTATCGAAGCGGGCATGAACGTCGCCCGACTAAACATGAGCCACGGTGACCACCAAGTTCACACTGACTCATACGCAACTATCCGCGAGCAGGCCGAAAAGCTTGGTCAAAACGTGGCAATTCTTGCCGACCTTCAGGGCCCCAAGATTCGTTTGGAAACTTTCAAAAACGGTTCAGAACTTCTTGAGCCCGGCGATACTTTCAAGATTACTACCCTAGATGTTGAAGGTAGCAAGGAGATCTGCGGTACTACCTTCAAGGGCCTACCCGGAGATGTTAAGCCCGGCGATACCCTCTTGATTGATGATGGCAAAATCCGTCTTGAAGCCATCGAGGTTAACGAAACCACTGTAACAACCCGGGTGGTTGTCGGGGGCCCGGTATCCAACAACAAGGGTATTAACCTTCCAGGTGTTGCTGTTTCTATCCCCGCTCTGACCGAGAAAGACGAACGCGACCTGCGTTTCGCCCTCAAACTCGGCGTAGACATTATCGCTCTTTCCTTCGTGCGCTCTGGTGATGACATCAAGCGCGTACACGAAATCATGGAAGAAGAAGGCCGAAAGATCGCGGTTATCGCTAAGGTTGAGAAGCCCCAGGCTGTTGAAAACCTGCAGGATATCGTTGATAAGTTTGACGGTATCATGGTTGCCCGTGGTGACCTCGGCGTTGAGTTCCCCCTCGAAGAAGTGCCCCTGGTGCAGAAACGCGCGATTGAGTTAGCTCGTCGCTGGGCAAAGCCCGTTATTGTGGCTACCCAGGTTCTTGAAACTATGATTCAGAACCCCACTCCCACCCGTGCAGAAGCCTCTGACTGCGCCAACGCTATCCTCGATGGTGCCGACGCTGTGATGCTTTCCGGTGAGACTTCTGTGGGTAAGTACCCTATCATCACCATTCAGACCATGGCCCGTATCATCAAAGCAACCGAAGAGCGTGGTCTCTTCCGTGTTCCTGAGCTTGGTACTTCACCTAAGACTCGCGGTGGCGCTATCACCCGCGCAGCTGTCAACATTGCTGACCAGCTCGACGTCAAATACATGGCAACCTTCACCCAGTCCGGTGACACTGCTCGCCGTCTGGCCCGCCTGCGTCCTGCTAAGCCCGTTCTGGCGCTTACCCCTGAGCCCTCAGTTCGTGCTTTCCTCTCACTTCTGTGGGGTGTTGAAGCGGCAGTGGCACCGACTGCTCGTGACACCGATGAAATGACTGCTGTTGTGGACCGCTTCATGCTGGCTAACGGCCTTGCAGAGCCCAACGACCTGATCGTTATGGCCGCCGGTTCGCCTCCCGGGGTTGCCGGTTCAACCAACAGCGTTAAGGTCCACCGCGTGGGTGATCTGGACGATGCCGGGGCGATTCTTCCCGAGGCTCGTGAAACGGTTGGCCCTTTCCACGACTAATAAGCCTTGAAATAACCTAAAGAAGCTCCGCCTGCCCTTCTAGGGTGGGCGGAGCTTGCTAATAACCGTCCTGGCGCTCAGCGCCTGGTGATGGCGACCGGTAGATGCTCAAGCACAGCCTGTGGTGCCCGTATTGTTAGCTCAGAAGGGGGGGCGTGCCAGATGGCGCGCCGCAACCGGGTATAGGCCTATCTCGGTGACTCAGGATTAAGCGCATTAGTCTTGAATTAAACCACCGCAGGAACCACAAGAATAAAACTAGGTGATTTTGTCTCCCCACCGATCCACCTCTTGGCTTATATGTGGAGGGGCGGATTTTCTCTGGGCGGGTATCAGCCAATCTCCAGACGATAAAGACTTCCCCTGGTCAAGAAGCTTTTCTGCATATTGGTATATAACTTCATGGGAGAGCCAGCGACCTGCCCATATGGCCCTAAAAAGCCCCCGACCGGGCTGTCTACCAGGGGCGGGGGCATTTTCTAATGCTTGCCACGGTGTTAAGTATGGGGTGCTGTGTCAACAAAAAACCCTCTCCTGTCAACAGGAGAGGGTTTATAACGCTTTGACTAGGCGTTTTATGGTGCCCAAGGTGGGACTCGAACCCACACTCCGAAGAACCGCATTTTGAGTGCGGCGCGTCTGCCAATTCCGCCACTTGGGCAAGCGGTTAAAGCTCTTCTACCTTACATGTTTCGGCACAAATATGCCAATCCTTGAGTCAAGAGGTGGGCAGCCTCGTGCGGTGACCTGTAATTCGGTGTCTTGCTCTCTGGAATCTGTGCGATTCAGAAGGCTATGGGAGGGGTATTATAGGTAAGAAAGGGTCGGCCCGCTTTACCTCGTTTTACGGGGTAAACGGGCGGTTTGCATGTGAATATCAAGGCACCGTAAACCCCCACACAAGCAGAAACCATAAAAGGAGCGGGAGATGTCGGAGCAGACTATCCAAGAGCCTGAGACCTACGAAGAAAGGCCGCAACGAACAGTTGTTGTTGCTGAAGATGAAGCCTTAATACGCCTCGATATCGTTGAGATTCTTAAAGACCAGGGCTATCAGGTAATAGCCGAGACCGATAACGGTAAGAAAGCGGTTGAACTTGCTGAGGAACACCGACCAGACCTCGTCCTGATGGACGTCAAGATGCCCATTATGGACGGTATCGCCGCAGCAGAACTCATTAATGAGAAGCAACTAGCACCCGTTGTTTTGCTGACTGCCTTTAGTCAGAAAGAGTTAGTGGACAGGGCGACAGAGGCCGGCGCGATGGCCTATGTGGTCAAACCTTTTACCCCCAACGATCTAGTACCCGCTATTGAGGTTGCTATCAGTCGCTACGAGCAGATTCGTGCGCTCCAAAGCGAAGTTGCAAATATCAAGGATCAGTTCGAGACTCGTAAGCTAGTCGATCGCGCAAAGTCGCTCCTGATGACCCGCATGGGTCTGAGCGAGCCTGAGGCCTTCCGTTGGATTCAGAAGACTTCTATGGACCGCCGCCTTTCTATGCGTGATGTCGCGCAGACTATCGTTAAGCAGGTCCAGTAGGGTTAGCTCCTAAGCGATACGAAGCCCGCCTAAACAGCTCGTGCAGTCTAGGCGGGCTTATTTATGGGGCAGGCAGTTTGAAAGCTTCAGTAGCTGTATGAGGTGATAGCTTTTCTCAAGAGCCATCATTCTTGACGCCGATTCCCCACAGAGTCAGTGCAGCAAAGAGGGTAACCCCGGCCCACCACAGACCCCCCTGACTAAGGGCGGTAGCAGTGATAAACAGCGTAAGAATCAAAAAGATATTGCCAAGCATTTTTCGGTGCCGGGGGTTCATCGGTAGCCTTTCGAGTGGGATCGATACAATCGTTTGATTATCTACTTTACCCGGTCAAGAGAAAGGTCCGGCCCCCTGCACTTGCAGGGGGCCGGACCTCATCGTATTGGAGCTACTTCTTAGTGAGAAGCGGCAATAGGCCTATGGGATGCTTCTGCAGTGGGCAGGTCGTCTTTATCGGCACCGAAAACTTTAGCTACACGCTCAGTCAATGATGCAATTGCAGCATCACCGGTCACGTTCGTAGCAGTACCGAAGGAGTCCTGCGCCAGGTAAAGGGCAATCATGAGGGCAATCATGGACTCATCGAAACCCAGCATGGACTGGAGCAGGCCGATTGCGGTCATAACCGCACCACCGGGAACACCGGGAGCGGCAACCATCATGAGACCCAGCACCAGAACCACGGGAATCATAGCGGTGAAGCTCAGTGACCCGCTGGTCATATAAACAACAGCTACAGCGCACGATGTAATGGTAATCATTGAACCGGAGAGGTGGATGGTTGCGCAGAGGGGGATTGCAAAATCAACAATTTTGCCCTTGATACCAACATCCTTAGCTGAGGCGACAGTCACGGGGATGGTTGCTGCCGATGACTGTGTACCGATAGCGGTGAAGTAGGCGGGCAACATGCCGCGCAGCATCTTGACGGGGTTACGCTGAGTAAGGGCACCTGCCAGGGTGTACTGGATAGCCAGCATAATCCAGTGCAGGGCAATAACCATGACAAAGACCTTGCCGAAGACAGCTAGAATCTGACCTACCTGGCCGGCCATGGTCATGTTGGCAAAGACACCCACGATGTGTACGGGCAAGAGCGGGATAATCACGTAGGACAGCAGTCGCTCGATGATGACCTGGAAGTCCTGGAAGAGGTTGAGCATGTTCTTGGTCTTGAGCGCTGTAATACCCAGGCCAAGAATGAAAGCCAGAATCAGGGCGCTCATAACGGACATAATCGGGTCAAGAGTAAAGGTGAGGTAGCCCGCAGAAAGCGCTTCTTCGGGGTTCTCAAAAGCAGTGAGCTGCTGCCCTTTTAAAATGATGGGGTAGAGAAAATGCGCAACGGTGACTGCCAAAAAACCGGCAGTAACAGATGAAGTGTAAGCCAGGCCGACGGTTGTGCCCAGGAGCTTACCTGCGCCCTTGGCTAGCGAGCCGATACCCGGCACGATGAAGCCAATGATAATGAGCGGAATTGCAAAGCTCAGGAAGGCGCTAAATACGGTGGAGAATGAGACAAAGAGCTGTACCACGAAATCAGTGGGAATTGAGCTACCGAGTGCCCCGTTGATGCCGGCGATAGCGCCGGGCGTGAAGGCGCCGATGAGGATACCGCCGATGATGGCGACGATAATCCACACGAGCAGCGGAATCTTCTTCATAAGGGTTTCCTTGTGGTTGTGTGGTCTTTTATGTGCTTGTGTTACCCCATGAGTGTACAGGACAAGGTCCCTGAATTTCTGGTGCTGAACTAGGAGGCAGGTACATCAATTATTTTGTTAGTGATGCGGGCTGTTGCGATGAGTTTGCCGGTCTTATCGGTGATTTCAATAGAGTGAACGCATATACTCCGCCCCAGGTGCACAGCGCGGCAGGTTCCGGTCACTAGCCCTGCTCGCGCAGGCCGTACATGCGTGATGTTCAGGTCAAGGCCCACCGCCGCCCGCCTGCTTCCGGCCACCAAAAGATTCGCGGCACAAGAACCTAAAGTTTCAGCAAGAACCGCTGATGCGCCGCCGTGCAGTATACCTGCTGGCTGTGTGTTACCAGCCACGGGCATGGTAGCAACTGTGAGCTGGGGGTCGGCCTCAAGAATCTCAATGCCCAGTTTCTGTGCCAGGGAACCTGCCCTGATGCTTGCAGCTGCGGGCTTGTCCTTGGGGGGCGCTTGGGTACTGTCCATTGCTTGTTTCCTCCACTGTAATCTGAGGGCTCTTTGAACACCCTTTATCTATAGTAGGTGAGAATAGCTGCCAAGAACGGAAGCTGTCTGGGCACCGGCTAGGGTGGGCTGTAGGATGGGGAGGGTGACTACTACACCTGAAACTTCAGCAGATAACCCCCAGAAACTGATGCTGATTGATGGCCATTCACTGGCTTTTCGATCTTTCTATGGGACTCCCGTCGATGTCTTTGTTAACGCTCAAGGCCAGCACACCAACGCGGTACACGGCTTCCTCTCTACTCTCATGAGCCTCATTAAGACTGAACGGCCCAGCCATATCATTGTTGCTTTTGACCTCTCCGGTGGCACATTCCGTACCGAGGAATACGGCGAGTACAAGGGCGGGCGTAACGAAACTCCCGAAGAGTTCTACGGGCAGATCGAGCTGATCCAAAAAGCCCTCACCGCGCTGAATATCCCATCGGTGACCCTGCCCCGCTATGAGGCTGACGACATCGTGGCAACCTATGCCCGCCAGGGCCGCGAAGCAGGGTTCCAGGTGCAGATTGTTTCGGGAGACCGCGACGCTTTCCAGCTGGTCACCGATACTGTAACCGTGCTCTACCCGGTCACGACCGGCCCCACTAAGGGGATTCGCTACATGACCCCGGCTGCTGTAGAAGAGAAATATAAGGTTGCACCCCACCTTTACCCCGACCTGGCCGCCCTCACCGGGGAACAGGCCGATAACTTACCCGGTGTACCCGGGGTTGGCCCCGGCTTCGCCGCCAAATGGATTAACGAATACGGTGACCTTGCCGGTGTGCTCGATAACGCAGATAAGATCAAAGGTAAGAAGGGCCAAGCCCTCCGTGACCATGTTGAGGACGTTCTGCGCAACCGCCGCCTCAACCGTCTTGTTGATGATCTCGATCTGCCTGTTACCCTGGCCGATGCGGACCACTACGGCCCTAACCAGGAAGAACTGGATGAGCTCTTTGACTACCTGGAGTTCAACTCAATCCGTAAGCGCATGGCTGAGCTCTTTGAATCAATGCTACCGGCTGAACCGGCTATTGAAATCTCTCTCAAAGCTCTTGACACTGTCAGCACGGCACAGGATCTAACGGACTTCCTGGCCCAGGCTCCCCAGAATATAGCAGCGGTGGAGCGGGGGAGCCAGGTGCCCGAGCGTCTTGCCCAGGCGGTTACCCTCTACCCCGTCATCGATCGTGAAGCCCCCGAAACCAGCCCAGCTCACGGGCAGGGCTTACACGGCCTGCTTCTGCTTGCAGGGCATACCGCCATCTATCTTGATGTTCCGCTTGCCGATGCCAGCTTGCAGGCCAAGCTGGGGGACTGGCTGGCAGATTCCAATGCACCCAAGATTGTCTTTGACGCAAAACAGGCCTACAAGACCCTAGACGCCGCAGGACTACCCCTTGCGGGTGTAGTTGAGGACCCGCTCCTTTCCTCATACGTCTGTGGTTTTATTCCCACGGCCCGGCGGCGAGGCTTCCAAGACATGCTCGAAGATTTGAGCCGGGACTACCTCAACCAAACTTTCCCCGCTGAGCCGGAAGGGGCCGACCAGGGCGAGCTGTTCTCCCTGGAACCCGCTGTAGATTTGGACTACCAGGGCAACGTCGCGCGCTACATTCAAGAACTGGCCTACGCCCTGCACCGGGACCTGGTCGCCAAAAACCAGCTGGGGCTTTACCAAGAGATTGAGCTACCAGCAGCAAGCGTCCTAGCGCGTATGGAAATCGCCGGTGTAGCGCTGGATGCCGGAAACGTCACCGAGCTCAAGAACTACTACGGCGAGCACGTTACCCGAGCTACCGAAGCCGCATACCAGGTGCTGGGCCACGAGGTCAATCTGAGCTCACCCAAGCAGCTCCAAGGCGTCCTCTTCGATGAGCTGTCGCTACCTACCACCCGCAAACTTAAGAGCGGCTACTCAACCGATGCTGACTCCCTCCAAGGAATCCTCAACCAGGTGGATCCCGAAAGTCAGGGTGCCCAGTTTCTGGCTGAACTCCAGACCTACCGTGACTACACCAAGCTCAAGCAGACCGTTGAGGGGCTTGAGAAGGCAAGAGCGGTTGACGGACGTATTCACACCAGTTACCAGCAGAACGTGGCTGCCACCGGGCGGCTGTCCTCCACTGACCCCAACCTGCAGAACATTCCGATTCGCACGGAGGAAGGGCGAAAAATTCGAGACGCCTTCGTCGTTGCACCCCAAGCGGTTGACGGTGTGGACTACGTCAGCCTGCTGACAGCAGACTACTCACAGATCGAAATGCGAATCATGGTGCACCTGTCTAACGATGAGGACCTCATCCAGGCCTACCAAGACGGGGAAGACCTTCACCGATTCGTAGGTGCCGAGGTCTTCGGCGTGGCCCCAGAGGACGTCACGCCCGAGATGCGCTCAAAGGTCAAAGCTATGAGCTACGGCCTAGCCTACGGTCTCTCACCCTTCGGGTTATCCAAGCAGCTGGGAATCTCCGTCGATGAAGCCACCAGCCTGCGAAGCACCTACTTCCAACGCTTCGGTAGAGTGGGGAAGTTCCTCCGCTCAATTGTTAAAGAAGCCCACAAGACCGGCTACACCGAAACCATGTTCGGCCGCCGCCGCATCCTGCCGGATCTGCAAAGCTCTAACAGGCAGAGAAGGGAAGCCGCTGAACGTGCCGCCCTCAACTCACCTATCCAGGGAACAGCAGCCGACATCATCAAAATCGCCATGATTAACGTTGATGCACGGCTCAAACATGAGGGGCTTTCAACCCGTATGCTCCTCCAGGTACACGATGAACTTATCCTCGAAGTCGCTTCCGGTGAAGAGGAAGCTGCTGAACGTATCCTCACCGAAGAAATGAGCGGTGCTGCATCCCTACAAGTTCCGCTCGATGTTCAGGTCGGCTGGGGCCGCTCCTGGCACGAAGCTGGACACTAACAAAACCCAAAAGCTACCCCCGGAATCAGGCAGAGTCCGGGGGCAGCTAACTTTAAGACCAACATCACGTGTCAAAGCCCTCAACACATGGCCAAATCGCGGGTCAAACCGTTGACCCACAGATAGCTACCCCCTAGACTTGAACCTGTGCGCTTACTACGTCTATGCGTAGAAAACGCACAGTTAATTTGTCCGTATCAACGCTCAGCGCAGCGAACCACATATTTTCCTACCCTCGGAACTACCCCGGTAGCACCAAGAAGCTAAGAAAATATCTGCACTGACCTAGAAAAACTATCCATATTGGAGCCCTACTCTCTATGAGCACCAACATTCCTCAGGTTGCAATCAACGACATCGGTACCGAAGAGGACTTCCTCGCAGCTGTCGACGCAACCATCAAGTACTTCAACGATGGCGATCTCGTGTCCGGCGAAGTTGTCAAGGTTGACCACGACGAGGTTCTGCTCGACATCGGTTACAAGACCGAAGGCGTCATCCCCTCACGCGAACTTTCCATCAAGCACGACGTAGATCCCGACGAAGTTGTTTCCGTTGGTGACACTGTTGAAGCTCTTGTCCTCACCAAAGAAGACAAGGAAGGCCGCCTGATTCTCTCCAAGAAGCGCGCACAGTACGAGCGCGCCTGGGGCGACATCGAAAAGGTCAAGGAAGAAGACGGCGTCGTTACCGGTACCGTCATCGAGGTCGTCAAGGGTGGTCTCATCCTCGACATCGGCCTGCGTGGCTTCCTGCCCGCTTCACTCGTCGAAATGCGCCGCGTCCGCGACCTGGCACCCTACATCGGCCAGGAAATCGAAGCCAAGATCATCGAGCTCGACAAGAACCGCAACAACGTCGTTCTATCACGCCGTGCATGGCTCGAGCAGACCCAGTCAGAGGTCCGCTCAACCTTCCTCAACCAGCTCGAAAAGGGCCAGGTTCGTACCGGCGTTGTATCCTCCATCGTTAACTTCGGTGCATTCGTTGACCTCGGCGGCGTTGACGGCCTCGTCCACGTATCCGAGCTCTCCTGGAAGCACATCGACCACCCCTCAGAGGTTGTCGAAGTTGGCGACGAAGTTACCGTTGAGGTGCTCGAAGTTGACCTGGACCGCGAACGCGTCTCCCTGTCACTGAAGGCTACCCAGGAAGATCCCTGGCAGGCATTCGCCCGCACCCACGCACTGGGTCAGGTTGTTCCCGGTAAGGTCACCAAGCTCGTACCCTTCGGCGCATTCGTTCGCGTTGAAGACGGTATCGAAGGCCTCGTCCACATCTCCGAACTCGCAGTTCGCCACGTGGACCTGGCAGAGCAGGTTGTCTCCGTTGGCGACGAACTGTTCGTCAAGGTCATCGACATCGACCTCGAACGCCGCCGCATCTCCCTGTCACTGAAGCAGGCCAACGAAGGTGTTGACCCCGAGTCAACCGAATTCGACCCCGCTCTCTACGGCATGGCAGCAGAATACGACGACGAGGGCAACTACAAGTACCCCGAGGGCTTCGACCCCGAGACCAACGAATGGCTCGAAGGCTTCGAAACCCAGCGCTCAGCTTGGGAACAGCAGTACGCCGAAGCCCAGACCCGCTGGGAAGCACACAAGGCACAGGTCGCCAAGGCACTCGAAGCCGACGCAGAAGCCGCAACTGCAGCTCCCGCATCAGCACCCGCCGAAGCAGCACCCACCTCATACTCATCCGACAAGCCCGCCGAAACCGGCACCCTGGCATCAGATGAGGCACTTGCGGAACTCCGCAAGAAGCTGACCGGCAACTAATTCTTGGCTAGATGGTTGCGGAGTTCCGATTCCAGCGAAGATTTGTTTCCTCGCTCGCTCGGAATCTTCGCTTCCATCCCCGCAAGAAGCTGACCGGCAACTAATTCTTGGCTAGATGGTTGCGGAGTTCCGATTCCAGCGAAGATTTGTTTCCTCGCTCGCTCGGAATCTTCGCTTCCATCCCCGCAAGAAGCTGACCGGCAAGTAAACAGCCCGTCAAGCTACCAAGGGCCCTCCCCACCAAGTATGGGGAGGGCCCTTTGCATGCACTATCACCCCGATAGTTCATGCAAAGGCTAGCGTCAGTTAACCATTTGTTAACCTTGTGCACAGACTATTAACAGGGCTCCAAGTGCGCCCTCAAGCCAAACCAAAACTCTATGAAGGGGGCCCTGTGGATTCCAGCGCGAATTCGGGTTCAGATCTTGCAACTCCTGCCTTACAACGAGACACCACCGACAAATGGTGGCACCTGGGATTCGGCGGGCTCATGGCTGTGGCATTCACCCTGTTTACCTTCTGGTCAGTTAGCTACGTCGACCAGCCCAGCCAGGCCATGATCCTAGGTGTAGCAGTTCTCCTAGGCCTCTTCATGGCCTTCAACATCGGTGGCAACGACGTCGCTAACTCCTTCGGCACCAGCGTTGGTGCCGGGACTCTCACCATCAAACAGGCCCTGCTCATCGCAGCTGTCTTCGAGGTTTCCGGTGCCGTTATCGCAGGCGGGTCAGTCACCGGCACAGTCCGCAGCGGTATCGTAGATCTAGGGGCCATAGACCTGGCACCCATGCAGTTCGTCTACATCATGATGTCAGCCCTCCTCGGTGCTGCCATTTGGCTACTTGTCGCAACCCGCATGGGCTGGCCGGTATCCACCACTCACTCCATCATCGGTGGCATCGTTGGTGCTGCCCTGACCACGGGCTTCACCACCGGCGCCGGGGGCCTGGACATGGTTCAGTGGAGCAAGATCGGCCAAATCGCTCTCTCCTGGGTCATCTCGCCCGTTCTCGGTGGTCTCTTCGCCTGGCTTCTCTTCGGCTTTATCAAGAAGTACATCCTGGGCTATAACGAAAAAATTGATGCCGCCATGCTCGAACTGAAAAAGCGCATGGAAGAAGAGCGAGCCACCCACACCCCGCACGTTGGCTTCCAACGCATTACAGACCTGCAGCAGGATGCCTACTCCAACGCCATGCTTCGCAAGAAAAAGTTTAAGCTCAAGAAGCTGGACCCCGATGCACCAGAAAGCGAATACTACCGCCAGGTCCATAAACTTGATAAGAAAGCAAAGAGTAAGGACTCCCACCGGGCCCTTGAAGTTTACGTCCCAGTGCTGGCAGCAGCCGGATCTGTTCTTATCACAGCCATGCTACTTTTCAAGGGGCTCAATAAACTCAACCTGGGCATCTCGTCCATGGGTAACATCCTGATTATGGTCATGGTAGCTGTCATTACCTGGGTCAGTGTCACTATCTTCGCACGCAGTCTTCAGCATCAAGAACTCTCCCGGGCAACCTTTACTATCTTCGCCTGGCTCCAGGTATTTACCGCTGCAGCCTTCGCCTTCAGCCACGGCGCTAATGACATCGCTAACGCGATCGGTCCTTTCGTGGCTATCCTCGACGTACTGAAAACCGGTCTTATCGCCAAGGAAGCTATCGTTCCCTTCCCTGCCCTCATCACCTTCGGAGTTGCGCTGATTGCCGGGCTCTGGTTTGTGGGCCGCAAGGTCATTGCTACGGTAGGTCACGGTCTAACCAAAATGCACCCATCATCAGGCTTTGCTGCGGAGCTAGCGGCTGCAGGTGTGGTCATGGCAGCGTCGGTTCTCGGTCTGCCGGTCTCCTCCACCCACATTCTGATTGGTGCGGTTCTCGGCGTCGGTATTGTCAACCACTCCGCCAACTGGAAACTGATGCGCCCCATCGCCCTGGCCTGGATTATCACCCTACCTATCTCAGCCGCAATCGGCGCCGGTGGCGTTCTGATCATCTCTGCCCTCTTCTAAAAACTGGATGCCCAAAGCCCCGGTAAGTCCCTCCAAGCCAGGCTTACCGGGGCTTTGCCCTATCTGGCAGATCTACAGATAGATTGTTCTAGGGCCTATCAACCCACTCGGTGCCTGCCCACTCGATATGGTAAGCACCGGCTGAAATCTGGGCCAGCATATCCTCCGTCCTTGCCTGTAGCTGCGAATCGTCAAAGACAGCCACCGTAATTTCGGCATGGGAGGCGCTGTAGTCTGTTCCCAGCACAGCGTAGCCCTGCGCTCGTAAATCGTTCTCTAATCGTCCAGCCTCGGAATGGGGGACGCTGATAAGACCCAGTCGGAGACGTTCTCGGGGGGTGAGCCGGGCGGTATCGAGGGCAGCGGCGACAGCCTCTGTGTAAGCTCTGACCAGCCCACCTGCCCCCAACTTGATACCACCAAAGTAGCGTACTACCACAGCACAAATATCTGAGAGGTCAGCTGCTTGCCCCTCTCGGCCTTGGGCCCTGCGGGCCAGCAAGGCCTGCATCATGGGCACCCCGGCTGTACCAGCGGGTTCACCGTCATCACTAGAGCGCTGGAGGTCACGGTCTGCCCCTATGATAAAGGCGGAACATACATGCCGGGCATCGTGGTACTGCTTGCGTTTAGATTCGATAAAGGCGCGCGCCTGGGGCTCAGACTCAACTCGGAGTAGATAGCAGATAAACTCGCTTCGTTTGATCTCAAGGAGATGACGGACCGGCTCCTTGCTTGCAAGTACGGTATAGCGGTTGGCGCGGGTTTTATCACTCATGTGTCCATTCTAAAGTGGCCCGGGAAAGCCGTTAGGCTAGGAAACGGAACTGGCACAGCACATAGGTAAGAGGAAGAGAAGACAATGGTTATTCATATCGGTCTGACCGGGGGAATCGGTTCCGGTAAATCAACGGTGGCTCAGATCTTGGTCAAGCTGGGTGCTACCCTGATTGATGCCGATGCTATCGGTCGTGACTTGATGCAACCTGGTCAGCCTGTGTTTGCTGAGGTTGTGCGTGTATTTGGGCAGGGTGTGCTGGCTAAGAACGGTAGCCTTGACCGTGCTACCCTGGCCTCACTGGTTTTTGCTGATGAGAGCAAGAGAGAGAAACTAAACTCCATTGTTCATCCGGCGATTCGGGTTCAGGCCCAGCGACAGAGGGATAAGGCCGCAGAAAAGCTGGGGCAGAGCGGGGTCATTGTTGAAGATATTCCCCTGCTGGTTGAGACGGGGCAAGCTAACCGTTTTGATGGTGTGATTGTGGTTGAGGCTGACCCAGCGGAGCGGCTCAGACGGCTGGTTGAACTCCGAGGTATGTCAGAGGCTGATGCCCTTGCACGCATGAATGCGCAGGCTACCGACCAGGAACGCCGCGCTCTTGCTACCTGGGTCATTGATAACTCCGGTTCGCTTGCAGAAACGGAGGAACAAGTAGGCAGGGTGTATGGAAAAATCACGGGGAGAGAGTTCTCATAGAGTTATTTATGCAGTCAGTCGATGGGGTGCAACTGTGAGAAAGATCTGTTCTGACTAGTATTGACGGGCGAGAACGGGCCTGTGTCTAAAAATCAAGTGGCCTGGGTATGCAGTGGAAATACAATATAAAGCTGACTTAGTATTAAAGGCGTTGCCTAGATATTGGGTGGCACCTCTGCGGCTGGTGGATGCAAGAAAGCCGGGCAGGGGGAATCGCATTTTCCACCGGGATTGACCGTGCTGACTAAGCTACACAACCTCTTAGGGCTGAGAACCAGCCCTGCAATTTTCTTTTCCTCGGCCTTCTTTATCGTGCTTTTCACGGCCTTGATGGCGGCTTTTCCCACCACGATGTCAGACGGTATCGGCGCGGTTTCCGGCTTCATCATTAAATACCTGGGCTGGGTTTACACCCTGGGTATTGCCATTTTCTTCTTTTTCTTGGTCTATATGGCCATGAGCCGTTTCGGGCGTATCAAAATTGGTGACGACGATGCTGAACCCGCATACTCAGGATTGGCCTGGTTCGGTATGCTCTTTGCCGCAGGTGTGGGTGCTGTCTTGCTCTTCTGGGGTGCTGCTGAGCCCATTTCTCATTACGCCAAGCCACCCTACGATGGCGTAGCACCACAGTCTGATCACGCGGCACTCGATGCTCTAGCGATTGCTAACTGGCATATTGGTCTGGGCGTGTGGATTATTCTGACGGTACCTGCTTTGGCTTTTGGCTACTTCACCTATAAACGTAAGCTACCCCCGCGCGTTTCCTCGATCTTCCAGCCCCTGCTGGGCGAACGTATCCACGGACCCATCGGTAAACTCATCGACTCGGTAGCCATTATTTCTACCGTTTTTGGTATCGCAGTCTCTGTAGGTATGGGTGCCCTCCAGCTTAATTCAGGCATGGGGATCATGTACGGACTTCCCCTGGGCGGTATTATCCAGGCCGGCATCGTGGCCATCATTACGGCCGCGGGTATCACCTCTGTGCTCATGGGTATGGATAAGGGTGTTAAGCGACTGTCCTACATTAATATCCTCTTGGCTATTGCTCTGATGATTTTTATCCTCATGACGGGAGCTACCCGTTTCGTCACCCTGGGAACCGTTGAATCTGCCGGCTACTTCCTGCAGAAGCTCCCCGTCATGATGCTCTTTAACGACGCCTTTGCCGATACCGGTTGGATCGGCAGCTGGACGGTCTTCTACTGGGCATGGACTGTGACCTGGGCACCCTTTGTGGGTCTCTTTATCGCTAAGATTTCCCAGGGGCGCACTATCCGCCAGTTCGTGGTGGGTGTACTGTCTGCCCCTACCGCTTTCACCCTGATTTGGGTTGGTGTCTTTGGGCTAAGCGCCTTTAACATTGAGCGCAAGGAGAACGGCACCCTGGTGCAGACCGTTGTTGAGCAGGGCGATATTCCCGCCGCGCTCTTTGAGTTCTTGAGCCATTTTCCCCTCTTCCCAGTGGTTGCGGTGGTTGCTCTTCTGGTGATTACCATTTTCTTTATCACCTCGATCGACTCAGCCGCTCTGGTCATGGATGCAATCGCTAACGGGCACGAAGACCCGGCACCCAAACGGCAGGGGGTCTTCTGGGCTGCCTCCATCGGTCTTGTGTCAGCCTCAATTCTTGTGGCAGCAGGCGATAACGGGCTCCTTGCCTTGCAGAACGTCATTGTTGTCATCGGCTTCCCCGTCTGGCTCATTGGGTTTATGCAGATATGGATGCTGGTGCGGGCCTTACGAGAAGACGCTGGTGAACTGCCACCCATGAAGACCCGCCAGTGGAAACAAGTTCTCCCCGTGGAGGAATACCACCGCCGAGCCCAGGAAGACTTCTCATCCATTGGTGAAGTCACCATTCGCCCCGAGTATGAGTTAGGCTCAGAGCCGGAATATGAGGGCCTGGTGCCCAAGACGGGACAGATTCCTGTAGTGACTGCTGAAGCTGTAGCCTTGGACGCCACTGAGAAGGCCCAGCAAGAGAAGCAGGTTTAGGGTATCTCAGGTCTGCCTGAGGGGATGGAGCTATTCCTGTTCACCAAGATATACTGCTGGCTTACTGCCTAGAAGATGGGGAGTAAGCCAGCAGTTTTTGCTTGGGGAGGGTAGTGGGGCGAGAACCATTAACCTTCTGCCTGTAAGCTCTAGAGGCTGAATATTCGTACTGGTGTTCTAGTTTTTGCCCTGGTTTTTCGGTAGGGTAGGGGCATGAGTCTTGCCCAGGAAATCAACCGGATTGTTGCCCCCTTTGAAGTCGTCTCCGAATATCAGCCAGCGGGCGACCAGCCCAAAGCTATTGCTGAGCTCACCGAACGAGTGCAGAACGGTGAAAAAGATATTGTTCTGATGGGCGCGACCGGTACCGGTAAGTCGGCAACCTCCGCCTGGCTCATTGAAGCTGTCCAGAGGCCTACTCTGGTCATGGTCCAGAACAAGACCCTGGCCGCCCAGTTGGCCAACGAACTGCGTGAACTACTGCCTCATAACGCGGTGGAGTATTTTGTCAGCTATTACGACTACTACCAGCCCGAAGCCTATGTGCCGCAGACCGATACCTTCATTGAGAAGGACTCGTCTATCAATGAGGAAGTAGAGAGACTGCGTCACTCTGCCACCAACTCCCTGCTGACTCGCCGCGATGTGGTGGTGGTGGCAACCGTCTCCTGCATCTATGGGCTGGGTACCCCCGAAGAGTATGTGGCCCAGATGGTTACTCTGCGGCGGGGCCAAGAACTAGACAGGGACGAGCTACTCCGTCGTTTTGTGGGCATGCAGTACGCACGCAACGATATGGACTTCCATCGCGGAACCTTCCGGGTGCGCGGCGATACCGTAGAAATTATCCCCATGTATGAGGAAAACGCTATTCGCGTGGAATTCTTCGGGGATGAAATTGAGGCTATCTACACCCTGCACCCACTTACCGGTGAGGTCATCCGTGAGGAAGAGGAAATGTATGTCTTCCCTGCCTCGCACTATGTTGCCGGTGCTGAGCGCATGGCAAGGGCCATTAGCTCTATTGAGGATGAACTGCGGGAACGGCTCCAAGAACTAGAGTCTCAGAATAAGCTGGTTGAAGCCCAGCGCTTGCGGATGCGCACCCAGTATGACCTGGAAATGATGGAGCAGATGGGATTCTGCAACGGCATCGAGAACTATTCCAGCCATATCGACGGGCGCGCCCGGGGAACTGCGCCTCACTGCCTACTGGACTATTTTCCCGATGACTTCCTGCTGATTGTGGATGAATCCCACGTCACGATCCCTCAGATTGGTGCCATGTTTGAGGGCGATATGAGCCGTAAACGAACCCTGGTGGAGCACGGTTTCCGCCTGCCCTCAGCCATGGATAACCGCCCCCTGAAATGGGAGGAGTTCCTGGACCGTATCGGCCAGACCGTCTACCTTTCAGCAACCCCCGGCAGGTACGAACTGGCTCAGGCCGATGGGGTCGTGGAGCAGATTATTCGCCCCACGGGTCTGGTTGACCCTGAAATTGTCGTTAAGCCCACCCAGGGGCAGATTGATGACTTGCTTGAAGAAATCCGTGTGCGGGTCCAGGGGGATGAGCGCATACTGGTGACCACCCTGACCAAGCGTATGGCAGAGGATTTGACCGACTATCTGCTTGAACACGGGGTCAAGGTCCAGTACCTGCACTCCGATGTGGATACCCTACGCCGTGTGGAACTATTGAGCGAACTGCGCCAGGGCGTTTTTGATGTTCTGGTGGGCATCAACCTGCTCCGTGAGGGCTTGGACCTGCCCGAAGTCTCACTGGTCGCTATCCTCGATGCCGATAAGCAAGGTTTCTTGCGCTCCACTACCTCGCTGATTCAGACCATCGGGCGTGCTGCCCGTAACGTGGGCGGACAAGTACACATGTACGCCGACAAAATCACCGACTCTATGCGGGTGGCCATTGACGAGACCAACCGCCGCCGCCAGATACAGCAGGCCTACAACAAGGAACACGGCATTGATCCGCAGCCTCTGCGGAAGAAGATAGCCGATATCACTGACAAGCTGGCCCGCGAATCAGAGGACACCGCTGAGCTCCTTGCCTCGCGCAAGGGTAATGCAAAGACTGCATCCAAAAAGGGCACCAAGTACGCGGCTACCTCACCGGAAGCCGAGGAACTTCTGAAAAAGGCCGAAGCCAAGGTACGTGCCGACGGACTTGCCGCCGCTCCCGCCGAGGACCTGATGAGCCTGATTGAAGACATGCACGCACAGATGATGCAGGCCGCTGAAGAACTCAAATTCGAGCTGGCAGGCCGCCTACGAGATGAGATAGCCGACCTGAAGAAGGAACTACGGCAGATGCAGGCAGCGGGGCACGCCTAAACCCGGAAGGGTGGTAGAATTGTGCGGTTTGTGTCCTTACCTTTTCTAGGAGCCACCGTGAAGCAGAGTGTTGCCCGCATGCCCGGTATGCCTCAAATTCTCATCACCTTTGGTCTGAGCATTAGCAGCCTTGCCGTTCTGCTCCCGGCCTCACCCGCCTGGGCTGTAGCCGGCGGTGCTGGCTCCTTCGGGGCAGGCGCAACCAACGCTGTACTCATGGCTGTCACCGTGGCCACGCAGTTCTCGGTGCCCACCCTTACCCGCCATTTTTCCTGGGCACATGTACTGCCCCTTGGCACAATCCTCTTAGGTCTACCCTCCCTCATTCAGCTCATCAGCCCTGCCCTGACCAATATCCTGCTGACCTCAGCCCTGCGAGGGGTCGGCTTTGGCATTGTCACGGTCTGCTGTTCTTCGGCTATGTCCTACCTGGTTCCCCTGGAATACCGAGGCCGGGCGGTGGGTCTCTACGGACTAGCCGCAGCTGGCTCACAAATGTTCTTCACCCCGGTTGCCCCCTGGGCTATCGAAGTCTTTGGGCACCGGCCCGTCATTGCTGTGGGCGCGATTGCTGCGCTCGCCGCACCCTTTGCTTTTCAGCTGGGACGCTCCGTTGATCGCTATCTGGCACAAGACCAAGAGGGCAAGCCAACAATATCTGCTACCCCTAAGACCTCGACCACTACGATTATCAAACGTATCTGGCCCGCCCTGCTGACGCTCACCCTGGTGACCTCAGTGGGCGGTGCCTTCATGACTTTTTCCACTGAAATAGCGCCCACCGCAACACTGGCTACAGGCGGCTTGCTCCTGCTCTGCCTCCTAGCTACCCCCACCCGTCTCTACGGCGGTTCACTTACCGACCGCTTTGGGACCCGTCTGCTGATGACACCGGTACTGGGATTCGTCGCTCTGGGGCTGGTTCTGCTTGCCCTGATGGATGGGGCGAGCTCTCTTTCTGTGCTCTTCTTTCTCCTGGGCGCATCCATCATGGGCTTTGGCTACGGCTTCCTGCAATCGGTGACTATGGTGCGAGCCCTGAGCGATGCCGGGGGAGCCGATGCCACCCAGCGAGCATCGGTTGCTTGGAACTCACATTTTGATATTGGTACCGGACTGGGGGCCCTTGCCATTGGGGCTCTTGAACAGTCCACCAATTTTGCAACTGCCTGGGTGGTAGCGGCACTTATCCTAGCTCTCTGTGCTCTTGGAATGGGTTTACGAGACGCCCGTTCCTGAGTAGTCGCTGTTCAAACGGTGCCCGCGTAGGTTATAGTTGAGGTTCGAGCAAGGGAGTATCCCGCTAATTCCTGTTTCGTCAGCACGTTGATCGATGGCGCCCAACCGGGGCAGGAAACCACATAAGCTAAGGTGGTTGGGAGAGACTTGTGGATTTTGGTTAACCCTCAACCACAAGAAAGGCTCTCATGCATATTAGTGGTTTACAGTGGGCGGTAACTATCGCGGTTATCCTCCTGCTTTTAGCGTACGATTTTTTCTTCCATGTGCGGAAGGCTCACGAGCCCACCATTAAAGAGGCCGCTATCTGGTCGGCTCTCTACATTGGTTTGGCACTAGCTTTTGGCCTGGTCATCCTTTTCTGGGATGGCACCCGGTTCGCCGCCGAATACTACGGCGGCTACATCACCGAGAAGGCCCTGAGCGTTGATAACCTTTTTGTCTTCCTCATCATTATGGCCAGCTTTAAGGTGCCGCGCGCTGACCAGCAGAAGGTGCTTCTCTTTGGCATTGTCTTTGCTCTGATAGCTCGCACTGTTTTCATCCTTGCCGGTGTCGCTTTGATTAATACCTTTAGCTGGATCTTCTACCTGTTTGGTCTGGTACTTATTTACACTGCGGGCAATTTGATCAAGGGTGAAATTACCGATAAAGAGGAAGAAGACGAAGCCAATAACATTGTTATCCGTCTGGCAAAGAGAGTCTTACACACCGTTGACTACTACGATGGCGATAAGCTCTTCACCCTTGAAAACGGCAAGAAGGTCATGACCCCCATGCTGCTCGTTATGGTAGCTATCGGCGGCACCGATATTCTCTTTGCGCTGGACTCAATTCCCGCAATCTTTGGCCTGACCCAGGAGGCCTACATTGTCTTTACCGCAACAGCCTTCTCACTGATGGGCTTGCGTCAGCTTTACTTCCTGATTGACGGCCTGCTGGACCGCCTGATTTACCTCTCCTGGGGCCTGTCTATTGTCTTGGCCTTCATCGGGGTCAAGCTCTTGCTCCACGCTTTGCACGAGAATACTCTGTTTTTCCTCAACGATGGGCAACCCGTTCAGGTGATAGAGGTTGGTATTGAGCTGTCCTTGGCAGTTATTATCAGTGTCCTAGTCATGACAGTTCTTGCTTCACTGTATTCCCCTAAGGGTAGGGCACTTGCTACCATCCAGAAGGTTCAGAATCTCTCTGATGAATACCTGAACCTACCTGCTCATGCTCCTGCCGCACAGCGTGCTGAGCTTCAGAGCAAGTTGGATGCTGCGGCCGCTAAGTCACGTAAAATTCCTCAGAAATACCGGGATGAGCTGATTGAGTCCGAGGCGGAGTACCAGGATCTGGTGCATCGTGCCCGCACGGCCCATGCGGAGCACACTGCCTAAGGGAAGAGGTTCGAGGCTGATCCCTGGGCTTTGCTGACCTTCTTGGCCGATACCGTCAGTATCTTGCCCTACGGGCAGATGCTGACGGTTTTGTTTTGCTTTATCACCGCTGCTATGCGCCTAGAATGAGAGATATATTAAAGGCAGTCTCAGCTCAGTCAACAAGAGGGGGTCCGACTGTGTCGCTCATAGACTATCTACCGCTTGTTATTTCTTTAGTAGGGGCAAGCATAGTATTTGTGGTGACAGCTCAGATGGGAGCACATGGCCGCCTGCCTCCCAATGGGGTTATTGGGTTTCGTACAGCATCGACTCTGCAATCTGATGCCGCTTGGGAAGCTGGACACCGCGCTGCCGTCCCCGCCCTGCGGATCCTGGCATTGGTGCAGGCTGTGGGCGCTGGCCTTACCTTTGTTTTGGGCTGGTTTCTGCAATCACCTTTCGCTATTCCTTGCGGTATAGGCGCCTTGCTCCTGACGGGTGCTGTATTACTTGTACTTTCAGCTACTTCTGTTAAGACTGCGGCTCATACTGCTCATCAAGAGTGGTTAGAGCGCCAGAGCCGAAAGCTATAGCTGACTTACCTAGATGATTATTCGATAGCTCAGGCAAAAAAGCCAGGCGCTGACCCTGATCAGGGGCGAGCACCTGGCTTTTGCTTTCGTAGATCTAGCGCATATCCGCTAGCAGGTTCTTTAGATGACCCAGGATGGCCGGGCCATCGACTCCTAGACCGTCATGGTGGTGAGTCTGCGAGGTCCACACGCGAGTGTTCCCCACAAAATCGGCGGTCTTCATGGAATGGGCATAGTCCACAAAGACATCGGGCACATAGGCCGCCGCCGCTAGAGGCACCCGGTTCTGAGCCAGCTGTTCGTGGTCATAGAGCCTGCCCCAGTCCTGCTTTTCAGCCAGCAGGTGGGCAACCTCGGCCAGCGGGCCTAGAGCCGGGTCCTCCTCAAAGTACCAGGGGAAGATATGCTCGCCCAGCCAGAGCAGGTTTTCTGCATCTTCTGCAAATTCTGGGCGCTCGGCGTGCATACGGGCTGCTGACCAGCGAGTCGGTGCAGGGGAGGGGGAGCCTGGCGCCCCGTCTGCGTAGATACTCTCGTGGAGAAGCCCATAAAGGGGAGCTGATGCGAAACTAACCTGTGCGCTCACCGCAGTCAAGAACTGGTCGGACAGCCAGTTTTTTGACTCGGCAAAAGCAGACTCCAGAATATAGTGCAGGTTGCGTGCCCGCCCGTTGCCGCCCAGAAGATGCCCCAGCATCTGTAGGCGATGGGGTGTCAGCCGTTCACCGGTGGGTAAGACTTCCTGATGGGTAGCAAGGTGCTGCGCGATACGGGCCGCCAGCTCGCGGTCCTGGGGGTACCAGCTGTAGTATTCCTCGCTCCGTTCCTGCATACGGTCCAGGGTTGAGCGGTAGACCTCATCAAGGTGAGAGCGGATGGGGGCAAGCCCGGCCGTCACGCGGGCATCTTTGATGGATTCAGGGGCGAAGGATAGGTAGCTGAGGGTCAAAAAGCCGCCGAAACTCTGGCCCATTGTGGACCAGCGCTGATCTTTGCGGTCAGCTAGAAGGAAGCTACGGACGACCTCGGCATCGGCAATAATAGAGTCTGCCCGGAAGAGCTCACAGTATTCTGCCTGAACTTCTGCTGACCCTAGTTGGGCGAGTGCCTTGGCAGAGAGCGGGGTGGAGTTGCCGGTTCCGCGCTGATCTAAGAGCACCAGTCGGTGGGTCTGTGCTAGCTCCTGCACCCAGCCGCCCTCTGTTGCCGGACGGGGGCTTTTGCCACCAGGCCCACCCTGGAGGTAGACCATGTAGGGGCGCTCATCTGCAGGAAGAGTCAAAGCCTCGGAGGTATCAACTACTTCACGGGCAAAAACGGTCATGCTCTGCTGGGCAAAACGGGACTCTAGTGCCGCTGACTCACTCTTGCCAAAGATTAGGCCGTGGGTCGCGGGTGCGGTGAACCAGTGATCGATGAATTTGAGTGAGCCGATGGTATGTGTAGCCCCAACACGATGGCTGGGTGTTGGTAGGGCAGAGAGGGCCACGGTGACCTCCTAGTAGGGACGGAAAAGACTTTTAAGCTCTCGTTATATATAACAATATACTGTTATATTCCAAGATATAACAGTATATTGTTATATATGTTTGTCATGACCGTAGACCAGCGTAACTCTTCAACCGGCCAAGACCTGGTACCCCAACTGCACAGTGACCTAGCCGGAAACAGCAATATTGCCTCACCGCTAAGGCCCTTCCAACGCACCGCAGGCGACGAAGTCCAAGCGGTCTTCGATGACCCAAACGGCCTGCTCGAAACCGCCCTAGTGCTGGCCCGCCAGGGAACCTGGCATATCGGGATTGGGGTCGGTGCCGTCAATGAGCCGCTACCGGCCAATGCCCGCGAAGGGAACGGCCAAGCTTACAGGAACGCGCGAACCGCAGTGGAGCGCGCCAAACGCTCAGCCGGACACATAGCCTTTGAAGGAACAGGTAGATTTTCCGAACTGATTGAAGCCAGCCTGCAACTTGTCATGGGGCTTGAAGAAGACCGGAACGACTCCTGGCAGGCCATCGGAGAACTCTACGAGCAGGGCATGACCCAGATAGAAATTGCCACGCACCTGCAAACCTACCAGTCAGCGGTCAGCCGTGCCCTCAGACAGGGACGATGGCAGGAAACCCGCCGCATGGTACAGGAGCTCAAAACCCTACTCGCTGAGGAGAATGTATGAACCTGATAATTTGCATCCTGCTGGTAGCGCTTTTTACCCTGTCACTGCTGTGGCTAAAAACCCAGAACGCCAGCGCCCCCAAAACCTGGACTCTCATGACCCTACTCGGCGGGGCCCTTGTGCTGTCTACCCTGGCACAGCCCCTTGAAGCCCCGGTCCGTGAGCTGACCACAACGCTCGCAGTGCTGGTGAGCTGTTTGGGCGGGTCAACTCCAGCAATCTACTTCGTGGGGAAGATTAAACAGAAACAAACAGAAGAAAAGCCCAAGGGCCAGCACATCACCGGCACCCTGGGCATCCTAAACCTACGTGCAGACATCACCCAGTCCGACGAACGTATCGAAGCCGAAGGCGGAGGCCGCCTCATCGGCATCTTCGAACGGCTCGCAGTAGCGCTCTGCCTCATCACCGCACAAACAAGCGCTCTAGCTGTCATCGTTGCAATCAAAGGACTAGCCAGGTACCCGGATATCAAAGCCGGGCACCTGACCGCCGAAAAGTTCATCGTGGGGACTTTCGTCTCCCTGCTCTGGGCAGCAGGCTGCGTCCTGATCGCCGTGAACCTGCGGTCAGTGCTGGGCTAGAAAGCCCCTACGCTCTCAATCAGCACCACGGGAGCGCCTTCCGCATCGGAGGCCGCTAAATCAACCCTGGCAACAATACCGAAGTCATGGTTCTCATCCGGGTCCGAGAAGGTCTGCCTGACCAACCAGAAACCGGGGTGCTCAGCAGTATCATCGTCAATTGTCAGCAGACCAGGTGAACGAGCATCGGCATCGGTGTAGATATCCTCGTACTCCTCAAAGTAATCGTCCATAGCGTCGGCCCAACGGTCAGAGTCCCAGCCAGAGCGCTCGCCGTCTAACTGGCCCAGAATCTTGTCGCGCTCATCGGCAAACAGCTCCACCCTGCGGAAGAGGGCGTTACGCACCATGACCTTAAAGGCACGCGGGTTAGCGGTAAGAGCGGGTGCGCTTTCTGCCACCAGTTCCTCCAGAGAGTCCTGGACGGGTAGGCCTTGGTCACCGGAGGCCATACGCTCCCACTCATCAACCAGGGAGGAGTCTGTCTGGCGGATCACCTCGCCTAGCCACTCAATCAGGTCGGTGAGCTCATCGGTCAGGGCAGAGAGGGGAACGGTCTGGCGCAGTGCCTTATAAGCATCGGAGAGGTAACGCAAAAGAATACCCTCTGAACGTTCCAGCCCGTAGTACTGGATATAGTCGCCAAAGCCCATGGCCCGCTCATACATGTCCCGGACTACGCTCTTGGGCTCTAGCTGGAACTCTTTCATAAAAGGAGCACCGGACGAGTACGTTTCAAAAGCGGCTTCAAGGAGTTCCGCTAGGGGCTGGGGGTAGGTAATCTTATCCAGCTCAGCCATACGTTCGTTGTAGTCCATGCCCTCGGCCTTCATCTCGGCTAGGGCTTGGCTCTTGGCTTTCTTCTCCTGACCCACAAGAACCTGGCGGGGGCGCTCAAGGGTCGCTTCGATGATAGAGACCGCATCGAGGGCGTAGGAATCGCTCTCAGAATCGAGCAGGCTGAGGGAAGCCATAGCAAAGGGGGAGAGCGGCTGGTTCAGAGCAAAGTTCTCTTGCAGGGAGACGGTAAGCCGGACGGTGCGACCAAACTCATCGGGTTCAGCCAGGCGCTCCACGACCCCGCCGTTGAGTAGTTCACGGTAGATACCAATCGCCTTGCGTTTGAGGGATCTCTGCTTGATAGGGGGCTCATGGTTGGCGGTCAAAAAGAGCATGACGGTCTCAAAGGGGTCAGCCTCACGCTGAAGCATATTGAGCATCATGGAGTGAGTGATCTGGAAGGACGAACTTAGCTGCTCTGGCTCAGCCTCAATGATCTGCTCAAAGGTTTTCTCGCTCCAGGCCACAAAGCCCTGCGGTGGTTTCTTCTTTTTACCCCTAAGGGACTGGGCTATTTTCTTCTCGTCGCCACTAAATTTTTCGCGAGCCTTTGCTTCGAGCCGTTCATTTTCAATGTCGTGCTCGGGGGCCTGAACAACCACGTAGCCGACGGTATCAAAGCCAGCTCGTCCAGCTCGTCCTGCAATCTGGTGGAATTCGCGGGACTTGAGCCGGCGGGTGCGCTGACCGTCAAACTTTGAGAGAGCAGTAATCAGCACGGTGCGAATGGGGACGTTGATGCCCACACCCAGGGTGTCGGTGCCGCAAATGACCTTGAGCAGGCCAGCCTGCGCTAGCTGCTCCACCAGGCGGCGGTACTTGGGGAGCATACCCGCATGGTGGATGCCGATACCGTTCTTAATATACTTTTGGAGCACCTTGCCGAAACCCGCAGAATAACGGAATCCCGCAGTGAGCTCATTGATTTTCTCTTTCTCTTGCTTGGTCGCAATCGACAGGGACATTAGAGAAGCCGCCGTGTCGATAGCCTGGAGCTGAGAGAAATGAACGATGTAGACCGGTGCCTGGTGGGTGGAAACCAGCTCGTCAACTTTCTCGACCAGCGGTTGGCGGGAGTAGGAGTAGTTGAGAGGAATGGGGCGGGTTTGGCTGGTGACCAGGGCGGTACCGCGCCCGGTGAGCTCGGTTAGTTCCCGCTCAAACCGGCTGGTGTCCCCGAGGGTAGCGCTCATGAGCAGGAATTGCGCCTGGGGCAGGTCAAGCAGGGGAGCCTGCCAGGCCCAGCCGCGTTGGGGGTCAGAGTAGAAATGGAACTCGTCCATAATGACCTGGGTGACGTCGGCTCCAGCACCCTCACGAAGAACGATATTCGCCAGAATCTCGGCGGTGCAGCAGACGATGGGCGCATCGGCATTGATAGAGGAATCGCCGGTGACCATACCCACGTTCTCGGCACCAAAAATCTCGCACAGGTCAAAGAACTTTTCAGAGACCAGCGCCTTAAGAGGGGCGGTGTAGTAGGAGCGCTGACCAGCGGCCATACCTATAAAGTGAGCGGCCACAGCAACAGTGGATTTACCGGAGCCGGTGGGGGTTGCCAGAATGACGTTATTGCCAGCGGCTAGCTCTAGAACAGCTTCGTCTTGTGCCGGGTAAAGCTCCATACCCCGGGCTGCGATCCATTCGGTAAAGGCCTCATAGGCTTCGTCACCGGTGAGGGGGTTGGTTGCAAAATCTCCACGGTAGTAGTGCTTGGTGGAATCTGCCAGGGATGGGGAAAGGTACTGAAGAATCTTCATGATGTTAACCAGTTTAGTGCAGGCCCCTGAGGCAAGCCGCGTAAATGCACTGCTCCCATTCCGTTTCATCTCGTGGTGGTAGCACATGAAAATTAGACAAAAAATATATAAATGTGATGCTTGTCAAATAAGCTGAGGTGGGGCTACGATATTCAAAGGAAATATCCGCATATCGAACTCACGAAAGGGGGAGCATACAAATGAACACACATCGCTTTCAGGCGCCTTCTGCTTCCCCCTGGGTTTCTCACCGCTAGCGCACTCAGCTAGCTGATCAACCAAGATCAACCTACCGGGAGGCGTTCACACCGGTAGGTATTTTTATGCCCGGTAGATTTACCCCTTGCACATCTTGTGATTGAAAAGAGAATTTCGTGGCTAAGAATCGGACCGAACAATCCGAGCACAAAAATACACAAAATACTGAGAAGTTCCGCATTGCCCCTCCGGGCTTCCGTTGGAGAACACTCTATTTTCTCCCCTTTGTCTTAGATTTCTTTGCTTCACTGGCAACAGTATTTATGCCCGTTCTTGTGGGGCGTATCATCGACCTGCACAGCTCAGGGCTGAGCACCCAGGCCTATCAGGCCATCATGATTCTGGCGGGTGTTATCGCCTATCTGTGCCTGGTCGAGTTTCTGGGTTGGGGCCTCACCTTCCGGGTGGTTGCACGTATTGAACGTGACTGGAGGCTCTACATCAGCCATCTCATAGACCGGGCACCTCACCGTGACCCCGGTGCTCTCATCGCTATTTTGAATAAGGACGCCCGGGCGCTCTCGCAGATGTGGCAACCGATGATTCTGGCTTTTTCGGCGGTTGGTGTCACATCGCTGGGTACCTGGCAGCTGTGGACGATTAGCCCGCTGATAGCTCTAGTAGCTCTTACGGGCCTTATTGTGACCATGATTACCTTGACCTGGGTATCAAAGCTCATCGAAAAGCACTCAGATGCATTCCGTGAAACGGTTAGCGTAAGCACATCCCGGGCATCCGATATCGCTTCTTCTATCCGCACAATCTTGGGCCTGGGGGCACAGAAGCGCATGATGGTGCATTACGGGCAGGCCGCTCAGGATGTCTACTCCTCCCAGATTCGCCTTGAGAGTGTTCAAACCTGGTCCTATGCCACCCGCAACCTGCTCGTGGGTACAGTGACCTGGCTAGCGGTGGTCTTAGCGCTGCGCGGGGCTGCACCAGAGGGTACCTGGCTTACTGACATACCCGCAGGGCAACTAGTCACTATCGTGGGGCTTATCGGTACCCTGACCGGCCCTATCTGGTCAGTGGAGATGCTGCTCATGTCCTGGCGGAATGCTCGTGTTGCCTACAAACGTGTTGTGCGGCTGAAACGAGAGATTGCAGATGCCTCTTCTGCAGCTTCCCCGCCTGCCCCACAAGGCGCCCACACCGCTCGTGTTTTGGTGCCTTCTGGCACAGGGGCCGTTCACTATATCAACCCTCGCTGCGCCGGCATCTCTGCCCAAGAGTATGCTGAAACCCTGGTGCAGAAACTCCGCGATGGTTCGCAGGGAGATAACCACCGGATCTTGCTCTCGGAACCTAACCCCATCATCTTTGCCGGGACTCTCTCTGAGCATCTGACACTAGGGCGTGGCACCCTAACTCGTGACGAGATGGTTGATTTACTCAAAATCACTGACTCCGAAGAAATTGCTATTCGGCTGGGCGGACGAGACCCAGAAAGCTATGTGAAAAGCGCGCTGTCCTCCGAAGGTACCAATCTTTCGGGCGGCCAACGCCAGCGTCTCGCCCTTGCCAGGGCACTGGCACAAAGAGCAGATACCCTGGTCCTGACTGAGCCTCTCAACTCGGTGGATGAACCCAGCCAGAAGTTCATTCTCAACCAGTTAGAAGAGCGCGCTGGGCAACCTGGGGTTCTGGCCCACATTGAACGAATCTACATCGTGAGTACGACCATGGAGGTCGAACGACGGCTGAAAGCAGGTGAGCTCGATGGCTAATCTTTTGCCCATTACGGATGGCAAGACAACCTGGCGGTTGCTTGGGCGCTCTGTCCTCAAGACGCCGTGGCAGTTGGCTCTGCTGATGCTACTTTTTGTTGCCAGTTCGGTTACTGCCCTCGCTACTCCCATTATGGTGGGCCGGCTCGTTGATGCGGTCACCACCGGCCAGCTCACCGGCTACCCCTGGGAGATACTGCTGACCATATTGGGTGCTGTACTTTTGGGGTCGCTTCTGACGAGAGCCTGGACTTTTCAGGGGCAAAAATTGGGGGTCCGCCTGAACCGTGACCTGGGTATTGACCTGGTGGAGGCTTCCCTCCAGCTCGATGCCCAAACCATTGAGGACGCGGGCTCCGGTGATCTGCTTGCTCGCCTGACCGATGACCTTGATAGCGTCCGACTGGTGCTGGCAACCGGTCTGCCGGAGTTTATCCATATTTCCGTATATATGGTAATTACTTCGGTGACAATTTTTACGGTGAGCCCGGTAATCGGTCTGGTTACCGTTCCCATGTTCGTGCTCATGGCCCTTGCCCTGGCAATTTTCCTACCCCGGATAGCCGCAACAACCCGGCGGAAAACTGAGGCAATGAGTGAGCTTACCGTTGTGGCCACAGAGAACGTTCGTGGTGCGACAACGATCCAAGAATTGGGGGTCCAACAGGCCCGTTCCGGTGTCCAGGAGGAAAAAATTTGGGAGGTATTCAGGATCTCCGACCGTATGGTGGTACTCCGTTCAACCTTCTGGGCGGTCGATGCTTTCAACGCCTACCTTCCTCTGCTGCTAGCTATGGTCTGGGGCTCCTACTGTGTTTGCCGGGGTTGGGCCACCTGGGGCGATGTCTCAACAGCCTCTATCATGCTCTTTTCCATGCGGGTAGACTCGGATATCTTCACCTTCTGGCTGGATCGTCTGCGCGAGATGACCGTGACTATGGGCAGGGTTTTTGGTGTCATTGACCTGTCAGATACCCAGCAGGCCCGCCGGGAATCTGAACAATACCGGGGAGAAGCCAGCGGTCAACAGAGTAAGACTGTCTCCGTCCAAGCATGGCCCCCTGCGGCTGTAAAGCTCCAAGGAGTGACCTACGGGTACAATCCCCAGAGCCCTGTTATTGAGGGCATAGACCTCACGGTTGCACAGGGGGAGAGCCTGGCCCTGGTGGGGCGTTCAGGGTCCGGTAAAACGACGCTGGCTCGACTGATAGCAGGATCGCTCACAGCCCATAGCGGAAGGGTGCAGGTCATGGGTCAGATAGTCGGGAACGGCCTCTACCCGACGGAGCCTCTAGCTGACCACCGCCCGGCTCTGCTGATTTGCACCCAGGAGGCCCACGTCTTTGTGGGCACCCTAGTTGAGAACCTTGCTGTAGCGGCACCTCAGGCTAATAGGGAGCAGATGCTTGATGCGCTCCTTGCCGTCGGGGCAAACTGGGTTAGCCGATTACCGGATAGCTTGGATACCCAGCTTGGAGATGGGTCCTACGAACTGACCAGAGACCAGGTGCAACAGCTTGCCCTTGCCCGTATCGTAGCAGCTAACCCGCATGTGGTGATTCTTGACGAGTCAACGACCCAGCTTGAATTGGCAGATGCCAGCCAGTCGCTGGCAGCGGTCATGAAAGGCCGTTCGGTGATTATCATTTCGCATGATTCGCGTATTGCATCGCTGGCTGACCGTGCCGTTCTCCTAGAAGAGGGCAGGCTTGTTGCCGAGGGAACCCCGGACCATATTTTTGCCCGCACCTAACCGCTAGAGGCGCATTGACTGGGTGCTTGGAAAACCTAGAGTGGTACTCCACCCCTTAGAAGAAAGCCTCAACATTCCGCAAAAACTCGGTGTGCTGGTAGCCTGAACCCCGGATAACAGGGTACCCCCGCACTAAAATATGAGTGGCAATAACCACAAAAACCAAGGACACCCCTATGAGTAAGCCTTTTCCCACCGATCTTGAAATCGCTCAAGCAGCGACCCTGCAACCGATTACTGAGATCGCAACAGCCTCTGGCATTGACCTTGACCGTTTAGAACCCTACGGAAAGTACCTTGCCAAAGTAAAACTCACGGCTGACACCAAGGCCGAGAGAGCGCTGGCAAAAGGAGCTAAATATATCGTTGTCACGGCGGTAACCCCGACACCGCTGGGGGAAGGTAAGACCGCTACCTCAGTCTCACTTGCTCAGGGCATGGCCGCTACCGGGCGTAAGGCTATGCTGACCCTACGCCAGCCCTCCATGGGACCAACTTTCGGCATTAAGGGCGGTGCAGCCGGGGGCGGCTACTCCCAAATCGTCCCTATGGAGAAACTGAACTTGCACCTGACCGGCGACTTCCATGCCGTCACAGCGGCTCACAACCTGCTTGCCGCTATGGTTGATAACCATCTGCACCACGGCAACGAACTGCGTCTGGATACCCGCTCTATCACCTGGCGGCGAGTGATTGACATGAACGATCGTGCCCTCCGCAACGTCGTCATAGGCCTGGGCGACCGCATGGACGGCGTGCCCCGCGAAAGTGGCTTTGACATCACCAGCGCTTCGGAGATTATGGTGATTCTGTCACTGGCCACCAGCTTTGAAGACCTCCAAGCACGACTAGCCAAAGTTGTCGTTGGCCTCAACGTAGAGGGCAACCCCGTGACCGCCGCAGACCTCAAAGCAGATGGCGCTATGGCAGTTCTCCTTGCCGATGCTATCCACCCCAACCTGCTCCAGACCCTTGAAAAAACCCCGGCCCTGATTCATGCCGGTCCTTTTGGCAACATCGCCACCGGCAATTCATCGGTTCTTGCAGACTATGTGGGGCTCGAACACGCAGACTATGTGATTACTGAGGCCGGTTTTGGTGCCGATATGGGGGCTGAACGGTTCTTCAACGTCAAGTGCCGTGTATCGGGGCTCAAACCCGACGCCGCCGTCCTAGTAGTGACCGTTCGTTCGCTCAAATCGCACTCGGGCCGTTACACTATTACACCTGGTAAGCCACTGCCTGAAGGCCTGCTTGAGGAGAACACAGCCGATGTTGAAGCCGGGGCGGCTAACCTGCTTAAGCACCTTGAGATTGTCCGCGGCTTTGGTGTGCAACCGGTAGTTGCTATCAATGCTTTCCCCACAGATTTCGAGTCTGAACACGAGACTATTCGCCGGATCGCTGAGGAGGCCGGTGCCCGCGTTGCCATTCACCGTGGTGTGGCCGAGGGCGGGAAGGGCGCAAGAGAGCTTGCCGATGCTGTGGCCGAGGCCTGCGACGACATGAGCGAATTGACCTACACCTACGAGGACTCCGATCCCCTGTCCACCAAGATTGAGAAGGTGGCTACTCAGGTCTACGGTGCGGATGGCATTGAGCTGGCACCAGCAGCTGCAAAGCAGCTGGCACGCTACGAGGAACTGGGCTACGGCAACCTACCCGTGGTGATCGCCAAAACCCACCTCTCCATTTCATCGGATCCCTCGCTCAAAGGCGCCCCGACCGGCTGGACTTTGCCCGTGCGCGAAGTACGCCTGGCGGCAGGCGCTGGCTACGTGTACGCTCTCTGCGGTACCATGCGTACCATGCCCGGGCTAGCTAAATCACCCGCTGCTGAGCGCATTGGGTTCGATGAGAACGGCACTATGGTGGGCCTGTTCTAAAGACTGTAATCACCGGTAAATAGCGCCCGCACCACCAGGAACAGGCTGTGAAGGCAGTCCGGGTGGCGTGGGCGCTTTGTTAGTTAGCTAGTTGCGTAGTTGGGCCTGAGCGAAGAAACGCAACTCGTGGAGGGCGGCCTGCTGGTAGGCCTTCTGAGCCGCTTCCAGGGTCTGGCCCGGGGCCTGCGAGAGCACCTGCTCTGCATAGGCAATAGCCTGCTCAGTTGCCTGGCGGAACTCTGGTGAACCGTACATGCTCAACCAGGCCGAGTAGGGGTGACCGGGAGTATTGACCTGAGCAAGAATTTCACCTATTTCTGCGTAGAGCCAGTAGCAGGGAAGAACCGCCGCCACCCCGATTGCGTAATCGTTGAGAGAAGCGGATGAGGTCAAGAAGTCTGTATAGGCCCTGGTGATATGGGAGGGGCCTGCACTGATATAGTCTGGCCCCAGCCAGTCAGCGTGAAGACTGGATTCGACCTCAATGCACTCCGCCGCCCCTCGCGCCCAGAAGACCTGTTCAGCAGATGAGGGAGCCTTAGCACTTAGGGTAGCAAGTGCCCGGGAGTAGCTCGAAAGATAGAGTGCGTCCTGGTCCTGGTAGAAGGTGAAGTCTGCAGTGGCCAGCGTGCCGGATGCAAGCTGCTGGATGAAGGGGAGTTCACAGATTGAGTCCCAAATCTGGCCGGTGAGTTCCCAGAGCCGTTTGGTCTGCGGGCCCGCCGCTGATATCTGAGGCGGCCTAGTGGTCGCTTCGAAGTCTCCGAGTTTTACCGGCGTCGCATCCGCTACCCGTGATTGTTCCCAGAGCCGCCAGAAGTGGTTGATCGGTCCGTGCCCTTGCCCCACGCTGAGGTGGTGACTGGTTGAGATTGCTCCATGAAGCCAGGTTGAAGTCCATTCCAGGGCTGCTTCAAGGCTTGCTCCTGTTGCCAGTCGTGTAGCGAGCGCAGCAGAAAGGCTGCACCCGGTGCCGTGGGTATTGGAGGTATCTATTTTCTTTTGTCTGAAGACGGCTGTGGTTCCTTGGGTAGTGACCACTGCGTTGCCCGCTTGGTCACCCGGTAGGTGCCCACTCTTAACGATAACTGCGACCTGGTAGCGTTCGGCGACTACCTGGGCGAGAGCACAGGCAGAGTCCCAGGTATCTGGCTCTGAGTCTTCGGCCAGAATGGCTAGCTCTGGGATATTGGGGGTGATAACCGTGGCGTACTTTAGGAATCGGCGTAGGGCATCCTCCGCCTCGGTTTCCAGCAGACGGTCCCCGCTGGTTGCGACCATGACAGGGTCAAGCACAACAAGCTGCTGTGGGTTGCTATCGAGCCATGCGGCTACAGTGTCGATGATGTCAGCAGAGCCTAGCATGCCAATTTTGACTGCATCAATGCGAACGTCCTCGCTGACGGCATCGAGTTGCGCTCGCAGAAAGTCAGCGGGCGGAACCTCGACAGCGCTGACGCCCTGAGTGTTTTGGGCGACAAGGGCCGTGACCGCGTTCATGCCGTAACCGCCTGCTGCCGCAATTGATTTGAGGTCAGCCTGCGCGCCGGCCCCTCCGCTGGGGTCCGTCCCCGCGATAGAGAGCACGTTGGGTACTAACGTTTCGAGAGCGGAAGTGCTATGAGCAAGAGGCGCAGGCAGAGGACGGCGCATGGGTTTCCCTTCGCTAGTTCTAACTAGAGCAGGTTCTGTGGGTCTAATCTCAGCCGCTTCTGCTGCCAGCGGCACCCCAAACCAAATGTCGGTTTTATGCTAACAGCTGGTGAAGCCGAACACAATAAAAATTTAGGGCTCTGGTGTTCAGTTGTTTTAAGATTTCAGCTAGCCCTGCGCTTACCAGCCTCTTTCTTTCCATTCGGGCAGATGAGGCCGCTCAGCACCCAGTGTGGTGGTGTCCCCGTGGCCGGGTAGAACGACCGTGGCATCGTCATATTGGGAGAAGATACGCGCTGAAACATCGGCCAAGAGCTGGGCGAAATCTTCCGGAGCCCGGGTCTTGCCTACCCCACCGGGGAAGAGGGAATCACCGGTGAATAGGAGGACGGGGTGCTCTCCGCTGGGGTCCCGATAGGCAAGAGCAATCGACCCGGGAGTATGCCCGCGCAGGCTGATGACTTCAAGCTCAATACCTGCTAGATTGAGGTTTTCCCCGCCGTTGAGCAGATGCTCAATACGTGTACCTTCCTGTTCGGCAATAGCATCGGCATCGGCCGAACCGCAGTAGGTGGCGGGTGACCACCCGGCAACTGCATCAGGCAAAGCCCGGATATGGTCCCAGTGGGAATGTGTGGTAATTAGTGCAAGGACTCCGGAGCCGGGCTGACCGACTTGGGCGGGGGAGTCAGTGGCGAGTGCGGCCTCAGTGAACTTTTGGATAGCGGGAAAATCATCTGCGGCATCAATGAGAATCTGGGCCCCGCTTTGCTTATGGGTGAGCAGGTAGACCTTGTTGCTCATCTCAGAGACAGCTATGCTACGGATGGTTATCAGTGGGGTAGAGGCATGGAGAGTTCCGGTTTCTGTCATACTAGTGATTCTAGGGCCCGCCCCCTCGCTCGTGAAGTGGTTGTGGAGCTTGAAATATTGCGCAAGGTGGAGCTGATCCCAAGGTCATCAGGCATAGGCTCTTTTGCGGCTCATTCCGGGCACCTCAACTACCCCGGTATCACGGCGGTCTTTGACCGTGCAGATGAGCTGATTCCAGACAAGAACCTTTAGACCGTCACGCTAGCTAACTACTTTCAGCCGGTAGCCTAACATCCAAGCACCCTGGGCGCGGTCTGCCCAAAACTTTACTGCATAGTTTAGAATATATCTTCGAAAAGACTTTCCTGAAGATAGGTAATCGTATGGCAGGCTTAGCCTCTCGCCCCATGGCCAGCGACCTCACGCACATCCGCGTGCAGGGTGCCCGTGAAAACAACCTTAAAAACGTTGACCTAGATATTCCCCGCGATGCCATGGTGGTGTTTACCGGCCTCTCGGGTTCAGGTAAATCATCTCTGGCTTTTGACACCATCTTTGCTGAGGGTCAGCGCCGCTACGTCGAGTCACTCTCCTCTTACGCCCGCATGTTCCTGGGGCAGGTGGATAAACCGGATGTTGACTTTATTGAGGGTCTTTCGCCAGCTGTGTCTATTGACCAGAAATCTACCTCTAAGAACCCTCGCTCAACGGTGGGTACTATCACTGAGATCTACGACTACATGCGTCTGCTGTGGGCACGCGTGGGCCACCCGCACTGCCCTGACTGCGGTGAAGAAATCTCCAAGCAGTCGCCCCAGCAGATTGTGGATGTACTGATGGGCTACCCCGAGAAGACCCGTCTACAGGTTTTGGCTCCTGTTGTCTCAGCGCGCAAGGGTGAATTCGTCGACCTTTTCAAAGAGCTATCCAACGCCGGTTACGCTCGTGCCCGAGTGGATGGGCTAACTATTCAACTGCAAGACCCTCCTCAGCTTGAAAAACAGTACAAACACACTATTGAGGTGGTTGTAGACCGCATAGCTATCAAGGAGAGCGTCCACCAGCGTCTCACGGATTCCATTGAAACTGCGCTTGGTTTGGCTGATGGGAAAGTCCTGATCGATTTTGTGGATGAGGATGAAGACTCAGCAAGCCGTACCCGGTCTTTTAGTGAGAACCTGGCCTGTCCTAACGGGCATGCTCTTTCTGTGACTGAGGTGGAGCCCCGCGCTTTCTCTTTCAACTCACCCTTTGGTGCCTGTCAGGGCTGTGACGGTATCGGCTCCAAGCTCCAAGTCGATGAAGACCTGCTTATCCCCAACCCGGAGCTCTCACTGGCTGAGGGAGCAATTGCACCCTGGTCGCAGGGCAAATCAACCACTGAGTATTGGCTCCGCCTGCTTGCGGGCTTGGGCCAAGAGCTCAATTTTGATCTGGCTACTCCCTGGAAGGATCTGCCAGCAAAGGCTAGGAAGGCGATCCTCAACGGCAAGGATTACCAGGTAACGGTAGCCTACAAGAACCGCTTCGGGCGGGAGCGCCGCTACACCTCAGGGTTTGAGGGAGTCGTCGGTTACATTAAGCGCAAGCACGAAGAAACTGAATCTGACTGGTCCAAGGACCGCTACGAGCAGTACATGCGCAATGTGGCTTGTACCGCCTGCCAGGGTGCCCGTCTCAACCCGACCATCCTGGCGGTCACCGTGGGGGGCAAGTCCATCGCAGAGGTCACGCAGTTGCCTATGCGTGAGGCTCTAGAGTTTATGCGATCCCTGAAGCTGAATGCCCGAGAAGCACAGATCGCTGAGCTGGTTCTTAAAGAAATCGACGCGCGCCTCCAGTTCCTGCTTGATGTTGGGCTTGATTACCTGAATCTGGCCCGTTCAGCCGGCACTCTTTCTGGCGGTGAGGCTCAGCGTATCCGCCTGGCAACCCAGATTGGCTCTGGTCTGGTGGGTGTTCTCTACGTACTTGATGAGCCCTCGATTGGTCTGCACCAGCGCGATAACCGCCGTCTGATTGAAACCCTGACAAAGCTCCGCGATATGGGCAACACTCTGATTGTGGTAGAACACGATGAAGACACTATGAAAGAAGCGGACTGGATCGTGGACGTTGGCCCGGGGGCCGGTGAACACGGTGGTCAGATTGTTCACTCGGGTACGTTTGCAGAGCTCCTTGACAATAAAGAGTCCGTGACCGGGGACTACATGGCTGGCCGCCGCACCATCGAGGTTCCCACAACCCGCCGTGCCGTGGACCCCAAACGCACTATTAAGGTTATTGGAGCACGTGAGAACAACCTTAAGAAGGTGGATGTAGAGTTCCCGCTGGGAGTCCTGACCGCCGTTACAGGTGTATCTGGTTCGGGCAAATCTACCCTGGTCAACGACATTCTCTACACCGCTCTGGCAAACCAGCTCAACGGTGCCAAGCAGGTGCCCGGTCGCCACAAGACCATCAAGGGTGTGGACCAGCTGGACAAAATCATCCATGTGGATCAGTCACCCATTGGTCGTACTCCGCGTTCTAACCCGGCAACTTATACCGGCGTTTTTGACCATATCCGTAAACTCTTCGCGGAAACCACCGAGGCAAAAATCCGTGGCTACCAGCCCGGCCGTTTCTCCTTCAACGTCAAGGGAGGCCGCTGCGAAGCTTGTTCCGGTGACGGTACTCTCAAAATTGAAATGAACTTCCTGCCCGATGTCTACGTACCCTGCGAGGTCTGTAAGGGTAAACGCTACAACCGTGAAACTCTTGAGGTTCATTACAAGGGTAAGACTATTGCAGATGTCTTAGAGATGCCGGTTGCCGAAGCCGCCGACTTCTTCTCGGCCTTCAGTAAGATTTCTCGCTACCTCAACACCCTGGTCGATGTGGGGCTGGGTTATGTACGTTTGGGGCAGTCTGCTACCACCCTCTCCGGTGGTGAGGCCCAGCGCGTCAAACTAGCTACCGAGCTCCAAAAGCGCTCTAATGGTCGGTCAATCTATGTTTTGGACGAACCCACAACTGGCCTACACTTTGAGGATATCCGCAAGCTGTTAGGTGTTGTGCAGGGGCTGGTCGATAAGGGCAACACGGTTATCACTATTGAGCACAATCTGGATGTCATTAAGAGTGCTGACTGGATTATTGATATGGGCCCCGAAGGCGGCGATGGTGGCGGTACTGTCCTGGCAACAGGCACACCTGAGCAGGTCGCTGCCATCCCTGAGTCACATACGGGCCGTTTCCTAGCAGAAATGCTTTTGAGCTAGACCGCGGAGGGTATGCTAAATAGGGTAAAACCGGTCAGAAAAATCAAATAAGCCGTATTTTCCCTGGAAATGAGGCTGTAGGAGCCACCATGTCATTGAAGTACAAGGCAACCCAGAAAAGTATCGAGGCTATTCTGCGTACGGTCTTTCGGGCCCGAGTTACTGGACTGGAGAACTTCCCTGCTCAAGGGCCGGTCATCCTTGCATCCAACCATCTTGCTTTCTTGGATTCAGTGATTATCTCGGCCCTGATGCCCAGGCGTGTAGCTTTCTTAGCTAAAGCTGAGTACGTTAACTCGCCCGGCTTTAAGGGCAGAGCCATGAAAACACTTTTCCAGGTTATCGATATCATCCCGGTCAACCGCACCGACAAAAAAGAATCGATGAAGGCTCTTGAGACAGCGCTCGAAAGGCTCGAAGAGGGCAAGGTCTTTGGGATTTACCCTGAAGGCACTCGATCGCGAGATGGCTACCTCTACAAGGGAAAAATTGGCGTGGCCTGGCTGGCTCACATGACCGGTGCAAGGGTAGTTCCTGTGGGATTAATCGGTACCGATAAGATTCAGAAACCTGGCTCTAACATGGTCTACCCCCACCGTTTTACGGTTCGTGTGGGTGAACCACTCATTTTTGAGAAGCTGGGGGAGAAGATGAGTGGCCGCCAGCGCCGTGAAACGACCGATACCATCATGGACGCTATCGCCCAGCTCTCTGGTCAGGCCCGCAAAAACGAGTACAACGTCTCACCGTCTGCCGAACGAGATTCCGGCAGTCTGTAACCAGTAGAAAGAAGTTTTTCTTGGCTAGTCCTGCCTCTTACCGTCCGGCACCGGGAGAAATCCCTACCCAACCCGGTGTCTACAGGTTCAGGGACGAGTACGGCCGCATTATCTATGTGGGTAAAGCCAAAAACCTGCGTAACCGACTGAATTCATACTTCGCTAAGGTCGATTCGCTGAGCCCTAAAACCTATGCCATGGTTCATACCGCCGCGTCAGTGGAATGGACGGTTGTAGGTAGCGAGCTTGAATCTCTCCAGCTTGAGTACACCTGGATTAAAGAGTTCAAGCCTCGGTTCAACATTGCCTTCCGCGATGATAAGAGCTATCCCTACCTGGCAGTCACTCTCAAAGACCGCTACCCGCGGGCCCAGGTGATGCGCGGTGAGAAAAAGAAGGGTGTCCGCTACTTCGGGCCCTACTCACAGGCCTGGGCTATCCGTCAGACTCTCGATGCCCTCTTGCGTGTATTCCCCGTGCGGACCTGTAGCACTGGAGTTTTCAACCGGGCTCAGGCATCGAATCGCCCCTGTCTGCTGGGCTATATTGACAAGTGCTCTGCACCCTGCGTAGGAAAAATCAGCAGGGAAGACCACGCCGCCCTGGCTGAACAGCTCTGTTCCTTTATGGCCGGTGGTGCTGAAAAATATATAGCTGAGCTGACAGCCCAGATGAAGCAGGCAGCAGCCGACTTTGATTTTGAAAAGGCTGCTCTGCTACGGGATGATATCCAAGCTCTCACTAAGGCTTTTGAACCTAATGCGGTGGTTCTGCCCGATTCGGTCAACGCCGATATCTTTAACTTTGTAGAAGATGATCTTGAAGCTGCCATTCAGGTCTTCTATGTACGCAGTGGCCGCATCCGAGGCCAACGCGGCTGGATCGTCGAAAAGGTGGAAGACTCAAGCCCGCAGGCGCTCATGGATCAGCTTCTCGTGCAGGTCTACGGTGAGTCAGCAGCAAGTCTGGCGGCAGGCACCACCGAAGAGGAGATTAACCATAACCTTAACGAGATACCCCGCCAGATTAATGTTCCTGTGCTTCCTGAGAATCAGGAGCGGCTCGAAGAGTGGCTTAGCGGTGTTCGGGGTGCCAAAGTTTCTATCAGTGTTCCTCAGCGCGGTGACCGGGTAGAGCTCATGGATACGGTGAGGGAGAACGCCCGGCAGGCTTTAGCGCTCCATAAGACCAGACGAGCCGGGGACATTACTACCCGGTCAGCATCACTGGTTGAGCTCCAGGAGACCCTGGAACTCCCCGAACCTCTCATGCGGATTGAGTGCTACGACATTTCGCATACCCAGGGCACCAACGTGGTGGCATCCATGGTGGTTTTTGAGGACGGATTGCCCAAGAAAAGCGACTACCGCAAGTTCTCGGTCACCGGTGATGCTGCGCGGGACGATACGGCCAGTATGTATGATGTCATTTACCGCCGTTTTCGCCGTTACCTCTCTGATGAGGCTGCCGGTGTTCGTTCTCCGGTGTCCGGTGAGATAAGAGACAGAGGTGAGAAGCAACCTGCCGCTTTTGCATATCCGCCCAACCTTGTGGTCGTAGACGGTGGCCAACCTCAGGTTGCTGCTGCATCTCGCGCGCTAGAAGACCTTGGAATTTCCGATATCTTTGTGGTGGGTATTGCTAAACGCTTGGAAGAGCTGTGGCTACCGGGCGATCATTTCCCCCTTATCTTGCCGAGAACTTCCGATGCACTCTACCTGATTCAGCGGATCCGCGATGAAGCCCACCGGTTTGCCATTACTTTCCACCGAACCAAGCGCGGCCGTGAAATGGTCAAATCTGCCTTGGACACTATTGATGGGCTGGGGCCAGCTAAGCGGGAGGCCTTAATCAAGCATTTTGGTTCTCTCAAACAGCTCTCAGCTGCGGATATTGAAGAACTGCAGAAAGTCCCCGGAATTGGCCCCTCTATGGCCCAAAAAATCCACCGTCATTTCTTGTCTGAGGACACCCGGCCATAAATACTTTTTGGGGGACATATCTTGGGCATATTGCCTGCATTTTGCGGGCTTTTATGGGGTGTATGTGCGCTAGGCTATAACTAACATTGGTTCAATTTGGAGAAGCGAGAGACCCCTCACATGTCATCTGACCCCCTTGTATCTGGCGTCAAACCGCAAATCTTGGTCATCACCGGTATTTCTGGTGCAGGCCGCAGCACCGCAGCCAACACCCTCGAAGATGAGGGATGGTACGTGGTAGATAACATTCCACCTCAGATGTTCAGCAACCTTGCTCAACTTGTTAAAGACTCTCCTGCAACCATGCCCAAAGTGGCGGTTGGGATTGATGTTCGTGCGCGTCGTCTTTTGCAAGATTTGCCTGAAGCTATCAATAACCTAAGGGGCCTTGACGTTGATTTCTCCATGCTTTTCATGGACGCAGCGGATAAGGATATTATCGCCCGCTATGAGGCTCAGCGGCGCCCGCACCCCCTTCAGAAGGGCGGTTTGGTGGCAGAAGCGATTTCCGAAGAACGCAAGCTTTTTGCTGAACTCAAAGAGAGCGCGGATTACATCATTGACACCACGGGGATGAATGTTCACCAGCTGGCTAAGAAAGTGCGTGAAACCTATGCTCCAGGTAAGGAGCGCATTGTGAACATTACCGTGATGAGTTTTGGCTTTAAATACGGCACCCCCTCCGATGTCCACTACATGGCTGACATGCGGTTCATTCCGAATCCTCACTGGGTTCCTGAGTTGCGAGCCCAGACCGGTCAGGACGCTGGGGTCCGAGATTACGTCTTTTCTCATGAGGGTACCGAAGAATTTATCTCGCATTACATTCAAGCGCTTCAGCCGGTCATTGCGGGTTACCGAAAGGAAGGTAAACTGTATGCAACCTTTGCTATTGGGTGCACCGGCGGTAAGCACCGCTCAGTTGCTGTAACTGAAGAAGTTGCCCGCCGACTGCGCCAAATGGACGATGTAAACATTTCGATTCATCACCGTGACATGGGTAGAGAATAATGCCTGAGACTTTTCGCGCACCCCGTTTCCCCGAGACGGGACTCCTGCCAATCATTCATCAGGGGCACCCTCTTCCGGTCAGAGTGACAGCTCTGGGCGGGGGGCACGGCCTCTATGGATCCTTGTCTGCCCTTAAATTGATTACCAGTGCTCTGACCGCAGTGGTAACGGTTGCCGATGATGGGGGTTCCTCCGGCAAGCTACGCTATGAACTTGATGTTTTACCTCCAGGTGATCTGCGTATGGCGCTGTCTGCCCTGTGCGATGACACTGACTGGGGACGTACCTGGCGTGATGTTATGCAGCACCGTTTCACGCAACGGACCGATGCCCGGCCGACTGCCCTGGAGAACCATGCCTTGGGTAACCTGCTGATTGTGGCTCTATGGGATCTGCTGGGTGACTGCGTTGCCGGTCTTGATTGGGCAGGTGCCCTGCTCAACGCACGAGGGCGGGTCCTGCCGATGTCGCTGACACCTCTGGTTATTGAGGGCGATATTGTAAGCACCAATGAGCACGGCGTGGAATTTCGCGATACCGTGCAGGGCCAGGCGACTTTGGCTAAGGCCGGTAGAGTAGATAAAGTTCGTCTTCTTCCTGCGGAAGCTGAGCCCTGCCCCGAAGCAGTCAGCGCGGTTCATGAGGCTGACTGGGTAGTTCTGGGTCCTGGTTCATTCTTTACCTCCCTTCTGCCTCACCTCTTACTGCCCGGTTTACGTGAAGCGATTCTCAATACCAGTGCCAAGATTTGCCTGGTGATGAATTTGGAGCTGGACGGTAAAGAAACGCAGGGTATGAGTGCCGCCGACCACCTTCTCGTTTTGCGTGATTACGTTCCAGAAATTAGGGTTAATACAGTTATCGCTGACCCTGCCGCCACTGGGGAGCGAGAAATCTTTGAAAATGTTGCTAGCCAGCTCGGTGCCGAGGTCCTTTGGGTCGAGGTGGCGGAAACCGATCAGCCGGGGGTCCATGACCCCCTCAAATTGGCTGCGGCCTATAAGCAGGTTTTCAAATACTGAGGTCGGGATCTCCCGGCACACCCTACTGACTTGAGCAGTTAAACTTTTGGAGGAAGACCAGCATGGCCCTAACGGCATCGGTCAAGGAAGAGCTGGCACAGTTTGAAGCGAACCGCTCATCTGTGCGTAAAGCTGAGGTAGCCACTATCTTGCGTTTTACCAACGGCTTGCACCTGGTTCAGGGCAAAATTGTGGTTGAGGCCGAGGTCGATTTGGAGTCTACTGCTGAGCGGCTCAGATACAACATCGCAGAGATGTATGGGCATGAAGCATCTATTACCTCTATCTCTGGTGGCGGCCTGCGCCGCGGTGGTCGCTACGTGGTTCGCGTTGATCAAGGCGGCGAAGCTCTGGCTCGTCAGACCGGTCTGCTTGACGGGCGAGGTCGCCCGGTTAGGGGCCTACCTCCGGCTGTTGTAAACGGTTCCTTGGCTGACGCCGAGGCTGTGATGCGCGGTGCCTTCTTAGCGCACGGTTCGTTGACTGAGCCGGGCCGCTCGTCAGCTCTTGAATTTACCTGCCCCGGTCCTGAGGCCGCGCTGGCCTTGGTGGGGGCGGCTCGTCGTCTGGATGTTATCGCTAAGGCCCGCGAAGTGCGCGGTGTTGATCGCGTTGTAGTGCGTGATGGGGAGACCATTAGCTTGCTCCTTGAGCGTATGGGGGCTGTTGATGCTCTGGATAACTGGCGGGAGCGTCGCGCCCGTAAAGAAGTGCGTGCCACTGCCAACCGTCTGGCTAACTTTGACGACGCTAACCTGCGTCGTTCAGCTCAGGCTGCTGTTGCCGCCGGGGCCAGGGTTGAACGTGCTCTTGAAATTTTGGGCGATAAAGTTCCTGACCATCTACGCTATGCAGGTGAGTTACGTGTAGCGCATAAGCAGGCCTCACTGGATGAGCTGGGTCGTCTGGCTGACCCACCTATGACTAAGGACGCTATCGCAGGTCGAATCCGTCGTCTCATTGCCATGGCCGATAAGCGAGCTGCTGAACGCGGTATCCCCGGTACTGAAGCCGGGGTGGGGGCACACGGTCAGCACCAGTAGTTTCTTACTTTTTTGAGTGTGGTGAGCCGTCCTTACTTGCGGGTGAGGACGGCTCTTCTGCGTCTTGAGCGGTTCACCGCTGGTCATATGCTCAACGTGCAGATAGTAACTTCTAACCTTGGCCAATCAAGAACCCAGCTTGTCTTCAGATAATCGATGTGGGTTTTTGTTGGTTTGCCCTTTACTGGGTGGCATTTATCATGAATTTAAGGGGTGGGAGCCACATTCGGTGGGGAAAACTGAGTGAACAATGAGTGAAACACACTTAAATCCACCTTTAAATACGACAGAAACACACCAAAACTCACATAAACAGGGTATGATAGAAAACGAACCGGACGAGAGCTCGGCTGCCGAGCTGACAGGAACTAAAGTTCCCGAGTTCGGCAACGATACGCCCTTCAGAGGGAGTCTCGTCCACCTTGTCACTAACTGTATCTAGGAGTTTGATTTCAGTGACTGTACGCGTAGCAATTAACGGCTTTGGCCGCATCGGCCGCACCTTCTTCCGCGCTGCCCAGCAGCATGGCGAGGGCTTTGAGATCGTTGCTATCAACGATCTGACCGACATAAATACCCTTGCTCACCTTCTCAAGTACGACTCAATCATGGGTCGTTTCGACGGTGAAGTAGCTGTTTCCGAAAACGGCCTGGTCGTCAATGGCACCGAAATCAAGGTTCTGGCAGAGCGTAACCCTGCTGATCTTCCCTGGAGCGACCTTGGCGTAGACGTTGTTCTTGAGTCCACCGGTTTCTTTACCGATGGCGAGAAGGCTAAGGCTCACCTGGAAGCTGGTGCAAAGAAGGTTATCCTCTCTGCACCCGGCAAAAACATTGACGGCACCTTCGTCATGGGCGTCAACGACGACCAGTACGATTCAGCCACCATGAACATCGTTTCAAACGCATCTTGCACCACCAACTGCCTGGCTCCCATGGCCAAGGTACTGAACGATAAGTTCGGTATCGAAAAGGGCCTCATGACCACCATCCACGCATACACCGCTGACCAGCGCCTGCAGGATGCTCCTCACAAGGACCTGCGCCGTGCACGCGCCGCAGCCCTGAACATGGTTCCCACCTCCACCGGTGCCGCTGCAGCCGTTGGCCTGGTTCTTCCTGAACTCAAGGGCAAGCTGGACGGCTTCGCTGTTCGCGTTCCCACCCCCACCGGCTCCATCACCGACCTGACCTTCACCGCTTCACGCGAAGTAACCGTTGAAGAAGTTAACGCAGCCGTCAAGGAAGCAGCTGAGGGCGACCTCAAGGGCATCATCAAGTACAACGAAGAGCCCATCGTTTCCAAGGACATCGAGGGCGAGCCCGTTTCGACCGTATTCGATGCCCCCCTGACCAAGGTTATTGGCAACCAGGTCAAGGTTATCGCCTGGTACGATAACGAATACGGCTACGTGTCACGTCTGGTCATGTTCACCAACAAGGTTGTAGCAGCCCTCTAAGCTGATAGACCACCGTCTTATATGAGACACCAATGAGAGACAGGGTTAGCGAACTGGCGCACGCATAAAGCGCAGTTGGCTAACCCGTCCTCATATCTGGGTTCCTCAACCGGGGGAGCCTACCTATATCAACCTCACCGTATGGAGATGAGAAGTCCCATGGCAAAAACTCTTGCAGAGCTTATCGAAAGCGGCCTTGCTGGTCGCCGCGTCCTGGTCCGTTCAGACCTGAATGTTCCCCTCAAGGACGGTGTGGTCACCGATGACGGCCGCGTCCGCGCTTCCTTGCCCGTCCTGAAGAAGCTGACCGATGCTGGTGCCCGCGTTATTGTGACCGCTCACCTCGGTCGCCCCAAGGGTCAGGTTGACCCCCAGTACTCCATCAAGCCTGCCGCTGAGCGTCTAGCTGAGCTCGCAGACTTTCCCGTTGTAATTGCTGCTGACCTGGTCGGTGAGGATGCCAAGGCCAAGGCTGAAGCTCTCAAGGACGGCGAACTGCTGGTTCTCGAAAACGTCCGCTATGATGCGCGCGAAACCTCCAAGGACGACGCTGAGCGCGCCGAGTTTGCTGCTGAACTTGCAGCTCTGACCGGTGAAAATGGTGCCTACGTCAACGACGCATTCGGGGCAGTTCATCGCAAGCATGCCTCTGTCTACGACATTGCTAAGGTACTTCCGGCTTACCTGGGCGACCTGGTCAAGACCGAAGTTGACGTTCTGCAGAAGGTCATCAAGAACCCTGATCGCCCCTTTGTCGTTGTTATGGGCGGCGCTAAGGTCTCCGACAAGCTCGCTGTGATTGATAATCTGATCGGTAAGGCTGATGCTCTGCTCATCGGTGGTGGCATGGGCTATACCTTCGCCAAGGCACTGGGCTACGAAGTAGGCCAGTCACTTCTTGAAGAGGACCAGATTGAGAACTGCAAGCGCTATCTGAAAGAAGCACCCGAAAAGGGCACCGAGCTCATTATCGCCTCCGACATTGTATGGGCAGACGATTTCTCCAACGATGCGAATTCTGAAATCCGCCCCATCGAAGATCTGACAGGTGGCAAGCTGGGTGCCCAGGCAGAAGGCCTGGACATTGGCCCCGCCACCCGTGAACTCTTTGCGCAGAAGATCAAGGATGCCAAGCTAGTCTTCTGGAACGGCCCCGTAGGTGTCTTCGAAATTGAAGCTTTCGCAGCCGGTACTAAGGCCCTTGCAGAGGCCCTGGTTGAATCTGATGCTTTCTCCATCATCGGTGGCGGCGACTCCGCATCGGCTGTGCGTAACCTGGGCTTCTCGGACGACCAGTTTGGCCACATCTCCACCGGTGGTGGCGCCTCCCTCGAATACATCGAAGGTAAGACCCTGCCCGGCCTCGAAGCACTCGGCGCCTAAGCACTCGACGCCTAAGCACACTAATTTTTGACGAAAGGACGAGCCACATGAATCGTAAGCCTCTTATCGCTGGCAACTGGAAGATGAACATGGACCACACCGAAGGCGTGACCCTGCTCCAGAAACTGGCATGGACCCTGGATGACACCAACTTTAACTATGGTCAGGCTGAAGTTGCTGTTTTCCCTCCCTTCACTGATATCCGTTCAGTACAGACCCTGGTTGACGGTGACAAGCTAGAGATTGTCTACGGTGCACAGGACCTCTCCGACCAGGATTCCGGCGCCTACACCGGCGATATCTCCGGCGTATTCCTGAACAAGTTGGGTGCAAGCTACGTTCTGGTGGGCCACTCAGAGCGTCGCACTATTCACGGTGAAAGCGATGCCGTGTGTGCCGCTAAGATTCAGGCAGCATACCGCAACGACCTGGTTCCCGTATTGTGCGTAGGCGAAGGCCTGGACAAGCGCGAAGCCGGCGAGCACGTCGAATTTACGCTGGAACAGCTCCGTGGCTCCATCGAAGGCCTGACCGCAGAACAGGCTGAAACCCTGGTCGTTGCCTACGAGCCTGTCTGGGCAATTGGCACCGGCAAGGTTGCAACCGCAGCTGACGCTCAGGAAATGAGTGCCGCTATCCGCGCTGAGCTAACTAAGCTCTACTCAGCTGAGATTGCAGACAAGGTGCGCGTGCTCTACGGTGGCTCGGTCAAGGCTGCTAGCGCACCTGAAATCATGGCAGAAGCAGATGTGGACGGCGTACTGGTAGGCGGTGCCTCACTGGACGCTACCGAGTTCGCTAACATTGCTCGCTTCAACTCCTAAACCTAAGGGTTCCTGTAGCCCGGTAGCCGGTTCAGCTATGAATCGGTCTGCCGGGCTAAGGGTCATAGAGCATGAAGCTCAGCGGTGTTAGCCGTGCTTTTACAGCCTAAAGAGCGTATAGTTTTTGGGGTGGCTTGAGAACGCCACCTTCTCTGTTCATGTGAAAGGTTCTGCGTGGAAACCCTAAAGATTGCCCTGATGGTGGTTATTGCTATAACCAGCGTCCTCACCGTGCTCCTGGTTTTGCTCAACCGCGGCAAGGGCGGTGGCCTTTCAGATATGTTCGGTGGCGGTATGACAACCTCCCTGAACTCCTCGGGTATGGCCTCTAAAAACCTTATCCGACTTACGGTAACCGTTATCCTCCTCTGGGCATTTGCCATTATCGGCTACGCCCTGGTACTCCGTTTTGAGACCGTGGCGGTTATCTAAAAAGACTTATATAAAATGCCCGATAGTTCACAGAACTATCGGGCTTTTTCATGCTCTCTGCCTATTACAGCTAAAGAACAGCGGCCAGGGGGTAAAGCAGCGGCCGCTGTTCATCAAGCTCAATTGGCGTTTGATGCCAGCGCATCTTCTGTTACCAGAATCAGTGTTTCAAGCAGACCTCGGGCACCTGCGGCGGGAGTCGCTGTGAGAATCTTGGCGGTGAGCTCGCTTTCTGCTAGCTGGCTAGCAGCCCTCAGCCGAGCCGTTGCATCTGCCTTATCGCTACCAGCAATAAGGAACCAGATACGCTCTGAGTAGTTAATGACCGGCAGGGTCAGGCTCACACGCGTGGGTGGCGGCTTAGGGGAGTTATGAACCGCGATAGCAACTCCCTCAGCGTCCAGGATCTCGGTTCGGTCGGGGAAGAGCGAAGCAATATGCCCATCAGGCCCCATACCTAGTAGGGTGAGGTTAAAGAGAGGGGAGCTCTCACCAGCGGGTGCAAACCGTGCCAACTCTTCGGTGTAGGCAAGGGCCGCTGCCTCAGGCGAATCAAAGGTGTCAGAAGCCCCCATGACATGCAGGTTCTCCGTGGGTAGGCCCAAAGAGGTGAGCAGGGCATGGCCTGCCTGCTGCTCGTTGCGGTCAGCATGACCGGTGGCAACAAAGCGCTCATCAGACCACCAGAAATGAACCTTAGACCAGTCCACGGTAGAACTTAGCGGGTGCTCAGCGATACCAGCGAGAACAGCGATACCCATAGTACCGCCTGTGAGCGAAATATGGGCCACGCCCTGAGCCGCCACAGCGGTCGCCGCAACATTGATGATGCGGGTTGCCCCAGCTAGCTGGAGCTGAGCCTTATCGGTGTGGGCAACAAGAATGGGTTTAGGCATCGTAGACCTCCGTGTAGTCAGCGCCTTCGGTTGCGGTATCTTCCGCATTAATATCAACCACGATGTTGCAACCATCGACAACCGATTGCAAGACCTCCCCGTAAACTTCATCGGGGTCCAGGCGACGCAGTTCTTCAGCCAAGCAATCTGCCAGGGACCGGACCGGCAGAGAGATCTGCTGGTCAGGTGTACCGGGGGAAGAGACTGTGGCAATGTTCCTGCCGGGGCGGTGGATGGTTACCCTTCCATCTTCACGTTCAAGCTGCACCCGGTAGAGGCCACGCTGAACATCGGTGGTGCGCAGATGAACGGTCGCACCCAGTCGGGTGCCCAACCATGCACCCAGCAGAACGACCGAGGGCGACAGGGATGAGCCTGAAACGGTCACCTTGCTGACGGGCGCGGGGCCGAGCTGATCAAGTACAGCAGCAATTTGGATGCGCCACAGCGTTAGACGAATCCAGGCCAGGTCGGTATCTCCGTCCTTGTAACTGTCGGCCAGTTTTTCAAGCACGCCAAGCGGGTCGTAAGCACGAGCCGAATCGGTGATACGACGCTGAGCAATCCGGCCGATAGAGTGCTCCGCTGGGTTCTCCGGAACCGAATGCGGCCACCAGGCAACAATGGGGGAGTCAGGCAGTAGAAGTCCGGAAATGAGAGATTCAGTAGCCACAGCCGCACTACCGTAACCGCGTAGAATGATCAGCTCTGAGGCACCGGCATCGCCACCAACGTAGATGCTTGCATTGAGCTGATCAGGGGCATCCTGACCGTAGTCAATATGAACAATAATGCGGGAGGGATGCTCATAGGAAGCCTTGAGTGCCGCCTCAACAGCGGTCTTCGAATGCCCCTTTTCAGCCAGAATCACCAGGGTCAGTACACGAGAGGATGTGGTAGCGCCCTCTTCGTTGCGCAGACGGGCAAGTTCCTTGGCGATTTCGCCAACGGTGGTGTCATTAAGTTTTCTCATTATGGGCGTCTCCAAGTGCGACCGTCACGTTCAAGCATGCTGTGGGCAGAAGCCGGTCCCCAAGAACCGGGGGCGTAAGGCTCAGGCTTAACCTGGTGCTCTTCCCAGTACTCTTCAAAGGGGTCAAGAATCTTCCACGACAGCTCAACTTCCTCGTGACGGGGGAAGAGCGGTGGCTCACCGAGTAGTACATCCAGAATCAGGCGCTCGTAAGCCTCTGGTGATTCTTCGGTAAAGGAGTGGGAATACCCAAAGTCCATGTTCACATCACGAATCTCCATCTGGGTGCCGGGTACCTTAGATGAGAAACGTAGGGTCATACCCTCATCAGGCTGGACGCGAATCACGATAGCGTTCTGACCTGCCAGGTGGGAGCTACCTCCAAAGAGCTGGTTGGGGGACTTTTTGAAGACCACCGCAATCTCGGTGACGCGGCGGCCCAGACGCTTGCCCGCACGCAGGTAGAAAGGAACACCGGCCCAGCGGCGGGTATTAATGAAGAGTTTGAGGGCCGCAAAAGTTTCGGTACGCGAATCCGCGGGGATATCATTCTCATCAAAGAAGCCGTTGACCTCTTCACCACCCTGGTTGCCGGCCGCATACTGGCCAATAGCAAAAGCCTTCTCGATATCCCGGGGCACCTGAACGGCCTCAAGAACCTTAGCTTTCTCTGCCCGCAGGTGCTCAGCGTTAAAGCTGACGGGTTCTTCCATAGCGGTCAGCGCCAGAAGCTGGAGCAGATGGTTCTGGATTACATCGCGGGCCGCACCCACCCCATCGTAGTAGCCAGCACGGGTTCCAATGCCGATATCCTCGGCCATTGTGATCTGCACATGATCCACATTGTTGGCGTTCCACAGGGGCTCAAACATTTGGTTAGCAAAGCGCATGGCCAGAATGTTCTGAACGGTTTCCTTGCCTAGGTAGTGGTCAATGCGGAAGACAGAGTCTGCTGGGAATACGCGCTCGACAATAGCGTTGAGCTCACGAGCGCTCTGCAGATTGTGGCCAAAGGGCTTCTCGATAACGACCCTTCGCCAGCCCTCATGCTGATTGTGGTTGGCTAAATCATGGTCAGCCAATTTTTGGAGAACCTGGTCAAAATCCTTGGGCGGAATAGATAGGTAGAAGGCATGGTTACCACCAGTACCACGGGTTTTATCAAGCTCGGCAAGGGTTGCCTTGAGCTTCTCAAAAGACTCGTCGGAGTCAAAAGTACCGGTCACAAAACGAATACCGGCAGCAAACTGGTTCCAGACATCCTCACGGAAGGGCGTACGAGAATGAGCCTGGACGTGGTTCCGAACCTCATCACGGAAATCCTCGTGGCTCCATTCGCGACGCCCAAAACCCACCAAACCGAAGCTGGGCGGTAACAAGCCACGGTTGACCAAGTCATACACTGCTGGAAGCAGTTTCTTGCGTGCTAGGTCACCGGTGACGCCGAAGAAAACCAGAGAACTGGGGCCAGCGACGCGGGTCAGACGGCGATCGCGTGGATCGCGCAGAGGGTTTGATTCGTGAGTGTTGGCCACTGCCATGAATCCTTCACAGGTTGCTATGGGCGGTAGCTGTAGCTGGCTTAAAGGCCAGGGGGATACGCGCTACCCTGTCTATGCATTAGTTTACCGGGCTTACCTGGCCGAGAACCGAGAAGGGTACCGGCCAGGTCAAACCCCGATCTACTGGGGTCCTTATGCCTCAGAGCTGAGTGCTGCCTGAACGGTATCGAGTAGTTCCTTCCAAGAAATCTCGAACTTATCTAGACCTTCGGTTTCCAGCTTCTCAACTATCTCCTTGTAGGAGATACCTACTGCTTCAAGTTGGTTGAGTACCTGGCTTGATTCTTCGTAGGTGCCTGCAATCGCATTACCGGTGACCTCTGCATGGTCAAAGGTCGCCATGAGAGTTGCCTCAGGCATGGTGTTCACGGTGCCGGGGGCGGCAATCTCGGTGACATAGAGGGTGTCGGGGTAGGCGGGGTTTTTGACACCTGTTGAGGCCCAGAGCGGGCGCTGGCGGTTAGCCCCAGCGGCTTCAAGGCGTGCCCAGCGCTCTGACTCGAATGCCTGCTCGTAGACCTCAAAAGCCAGACGGGCGTTAGCAAGACCGGCCTTGCCACGCAGGGCCAGGGCCTCCTCGGTAGCAATGGCATCGAGACGGGCATCAATTTCGGTGTCGACACGGGAGACAAAGAAGCTAGCTACAGAGTGAATCTTTGACAGATCCTTACCGTTCTCCAGTGCTTTCTCTAGGCCCAGCATGTAAGCGTTGATGACTGCGCGGTAGCGCTCCAGCGAGAAGATCAGAGTGACGTTGACCGAGATACCCTCGGCCAGGGTCTGCGCAATGGGGGCAAGACCCTCTTCGGTGGCGGGAATCTTAATCATGACGTTTTCACGGCCAACAGCGGTGTAGAGCTGCTTTGCCTGAGCAAAAGTTGCATCAGATTGGCGAGCCAGCAGGGGGCTGACCTCAATGGAGACGCGACCGTCAAAGCCCTGGCTTGCCTCGTAAATGGGAGCAAAAACGTCGCAGGCATCGCGTACATCATCAATCATGGCGGCGAAGCCCGCGGCTTCTGCCTCTGTGCCCTGCTCTGCGAGTTTTTTCATCTGCTCAGCGTAGGCCGCGCCGTTGCTCAGTGCTGCGGCAAAAATACTGGGGTTGGTGGTCACGCCAACAACGTTTTTGGTATCAATCAGGGTCTGCAGGTTACCGCTGGACAGGCGTTCACGGGAAAGGTCATCGAGCCAGATGGAGACGCCGGCGTCGGAAAGCTTCTGGGTAGGTGTAGTCATTGGTATATTTCCTCTGTAGTTGCTTGCCCTAGCCGGGCTGATGTGCTCCGGCTAGGGCTCATATAGGTCGAGAGCAGAGAGCAGAGAGCAGGTCAGCCGCCGCTCTTTGTACGGGTACCGCGCACGGAACCCTGTGGTTATTGGGCGGCCTGGATGGACTCGCGTGCTGCTGCAGCTACTTTCTCGGCGGTGAAACCGAAATCAGCGAAGAGCTCTTCGGCTGAGGCAGATGCACCGTAGTGTTCCAGAGAGACAGCGCGACCAGCATGGCCCAAGAGGTCCTGCCAAGACATAGCCAAGCCGGCTTCGACAGTAACTCGTGCCTTGACAGCGGCAGGGATAACCGACTCGCGGTACTCCGCACTCTCAGCGGCAAACCATTCGCGGCAAGGCATGGAGACAACACGAGCCGCAATGCCTTCTTCTGCAAGCTGGGTGCGTGCGGCCAGAGCAAGCTCAACCTCGGAGCCGGTAGCAATCAGAATGACATCCGGGGTTCCCTCGGTATCAGCCAGCACATAGCCACCGCGTGCGGTGCCCTGGGCTGAAGCGAACTTCTCACCCTCAGCCTTGGGGTGCAGGTCTTCACGAGCAAGGTTGGTCAGGTTCTGGCGTGAGAGCACCAGGCCTGCCGGGTGATCTTTGATCTCGAGAATCTTACGCCAGGCAACGGCGGTTTCGTTACCGTCTGCGGGGCGGACGACATCCAGGTTGGGGATAGCGCGCATTGCTGTCAGATGCTCTACAGGCTGGTGGGTGGGGCCATCTTCACCCAGCCCGATGGAGTCGTGGGTCCATACGAAGATGTTGGGTACACCCATGAGTGCTGCCAAGCGAACTGCAGGGCGCTGGTAGTCGGTGAAGACAAAGAAAGTGCCGGAGAAGGGACGGGTTGGTGAGGACAGAGCGATACCGTTGGTAATAGCCGCTGCTGCGTGCTCACGAATACCGAAGTGCAGGACGCGACCGTAGGGGTGGCCAGTCCAAGCCTTGGTGGAGCGGGCCTGAGGATTGAAGCTCTTCTCGGTGTCAATGGTGGTGTTGTTAGAACCGGCCAGGTCAGCGGAGCCACCCCACAGCTCTGGCAGGTGGGGGGCCAGGGCGTTGATGACCTTACCGCTGGCGGCACGGGTAGCCACAGCGGTACCAGCCTCAAAGACAGGTAGAGCCTGGTCTAGGTCCTTGGGAAGTTCACCGGCAATAAGACGCTCGTAGAGGGCAGCTTCTTGGGGATGAGCCTGCTTCCAGGTCTCAAAGTTCTTGTCCCATTCGGCGCGCTCAGCGGCACTACGAGCAAGCAGCCCGCGAGTGTGCTTAAGAACCTCAGGCTCAACAGCAAAGTGCTGTTCAGGGTCAAAACCTAGAATCTTCTTGGTGGCGGCTACCTCGTCGGCACCCAGTTTGGAGCCGTGAATGCCGCCGGTGTTCTGCTTATGAGGTGCCGGGTAGCCAATGATGGTGCGCAGTTCAATAAAGGAGGGCTTATCGGTAACCTTCGTGGCCGCCACGATAGCATCGTAGAGCGCCTCAACGTCTTCCTGGTACTCTCCGCCTGCGGTCCAATCGATTGTGGTGACATCCCAGCCGTAGGCCTCGTAACGGGCTGCTACGTCTTCGGTGAAGGCAACATCCGTGTCATCTTCAATTGAGATGTGGTTGCGGTCGTAGATGACAACCAGGTTGCCGAGCTGCTGGTGACCGGCAAGCGCGCTGGCTTCGGCGGTAACGCCTTCCTGAACATCGCCTTCAGAAGCAATGGTGAAGATGGTGTGGTCAAAAGGCGAGGTGCCGGGAGCTGCTTCGGGGTCAAATAGACCGCGCATGCGGCGCTGCGCATAGGCAAAACCTACTGCCGAGGCCAGGCCCTGGCCCAGTGGGCCGGTCGTAATTTCTACACCCTTGGTGTGCCCGAACTCGGGGTGGCCGGGGGTGAGGGCTCCAGCGGTACGCAGAGCCTTGATGTCGTCGAGTTCCAGACCAAACCCGCCTAAGAAGAGCTGGTTGTAGAGAGTTAGCGAGGTGTGTCCAGGAGAGAGGATAAAACGGTCTCGGCCTGCCCAGCGATCATCGGTAGGGTCGTGGCGCATTACTTTCTGAAAGAGCAGGTATGCAACGGGGGCCAGGCTCATTGCGGTACCGGGGTGGCCTGAACCGACCTTCTCAACTGCATCCGCTGCAAGTACGCGGGCGGTGTCAACTGCCCGCTGATCTTTTTCAGTCCATTCAAGTTTCTGGTTCAGATTAGGCATAGGCCATCCTCTCTCGCTCTGGTTGCCCAGATATAGTGACAATTATTTGTCAATCTGCCCTGCCAGCACTGGTCTTCCGTGCGGGGTAAATGGGCAAAAAGTATCTTCTCTAAGGATAGTTCACACCTGCACCTACTGGCCGGGTTCGCCTGTGGGCGGACGGAGGTGCTAAAGGGCACCCGGGCAACATTAGGCACAGCCTGCCCTGTCGTTATACGATGTAATTTGAACAAAAGCTCTTTTGGCCTGCTTGCAAACGATTTTTACACCCCTCATAAGTGACCCAAAACACTAAAAACTGGGTAACTTGGTGTAACAGCTGGCCATAAAAAGATTGAGTGGGCATGCGCCACGAAATCACCGGGAATTTCACATAGTGAATACCACTACCGGTAGGTAGTTATAAGAGCACGACACTCGACCTGTAAGGGAAGTCAGTATACGTGAAGGGCCATGGCATCAACACCGTGATTGACCGCGATAAGGTGCGCTCTACAGCACCTGAGTCGGTTGTACCCGGCCAGATTTCCCTGATGCGCAAGGTGAAGGCGTACATTCATCTGACTAAGCCTCAGATTATCGAACTCCTTTTGGTGACAACAGCACCCACCATGATCTTTGCTGCGGGGGGCTTCCCCAATCTCTGGCTCGTTCTCAACACCATGATCGGTGGATCCCTGGCTGCCGGTGCCTCGTGTGCCTTTAACTGCTACATCGACCGCGATGCCGACCGACTGATGAAGCGTACCGAGAAGCGCCCCTTGGTCACCGGTGAGCTCACTGACCGCCAAGCCCTGGTATTCGCTTGGGTGCTATCGGTTATTTCGATTATTTACCTCTACTTCTTGGTGAACCCGCTAGCCGCAGCTCTGGGCCTAGTCGCAATTTTCCTCTATGTCGTCTTCTACTCGCTCTGGCTCAAGAAACGCACCAAACAAAATATCGTTTGGGGCGGCCTTGCCGGGTGCATGCCGGTATTCATCGCCTGGGCCGCTGTCGAAAACACCATTTCCTGGGCCGCTCTTGTGCTCTTCATGGTGATTTTCCTCTGGACACCCCCGCACTACTGGCCTCTCTCCATGAAATATGCCGAGGACTACCGTGCCGCCGGTATTCCCATGCTAGGAGCCACAGACTCTGCTAAGAGTGTCTCTGTCCAAGTCGTTCTCTATGGATGGGCTATGGTGATTTGTTCCCTGCTGCTGATTCCCTTGGGGGGAGCAGGCTGGGTGTATACGATTGCCGCCTTGCTGATTGGTGCCTGGTTTCTCTACCACTGCCACAAGCTTCATGCTCTGGCCCTCAAAGAACAGGCTACGAGCCGAACTGCCATGGTGGTCTTCCACGGTTCCATTACCTACTTGACTGTACTTTTCATTGCTCTGGCTATTGATCCTTTTGTGGGTTCAGCTGTTCTGTCAATATAAGCGCAAGACAGAATAAAATTGGGGCCCGGCCTGCTCGCTGCAGGCTGGGCCCCCATTTTTTGCATTCAGTCGTGGCCTAGCTGATACGCTCCAGTGCACGCTTGCGGGAGGCTGCACTGGATAGAACCAGCTGACGCTCAATAAGCGACGCAGCGGCTAGAGAGAAGATACCTGACCCAATCAGGTGGAACTCAACCAGCCAGGCAGGTAGGCCGTTGAAGTACTGGGTGTAGCCCACAACTGCCTGGTAGCCCAAAACAAGCAGAACCCAGAAAAGGGACTTGGTGAAGATCGGGGCTAGAGCGTATTTACGGACCAATACGAAGAAAGCCAAGACCGTGGCGCAGTAGGTCCAGACTAGGGTTCCGTGGAGTCGGGTTACCAGCACAGGGTCAAAAGCATGACGGTGGGTTTCAGCATCACCAGCGTGAGGTCCGGTACCTGTGGTCACGGTACCCATAAAGATGAGTGCGGCAACCAGAGCGAAGCCTAGCCAGCCGAGGACCCGCATAAGGCCTGAGCCTTCACGAGGTGCCTCTGCCGCCAACCCCTCAGCCTGAGCAGTACCACCAAAGTACCGGTAAATACGATTGAGATAGATAGCCGCAAGTGCAATCATGATTGCCGACAGGATGTAATGGGCCGTGACCATCCAGGGGTTGAGTTTCTGCCAGACAGAAATACCACCGACAACCGCTTGGACGGGGATGCCCCAGAGCAGAAGCAAAGTGAGATTGAAGAGGTCCGCATAGCGGGACTCGTGGGCACGGGCACCAAAGATGAGCTTTTTGACGAAGAAACCGGCGCTGACCCGCTGAGGGAAAACGATGCCCAGGATAGCGATAAAAGCGACAATTGTGATAATAACCAGCACAAAAGTCAGGAGGCGGTTACCGAACTCCACCAAGCCGTGGATGCCCATTTCGGGGGTGGTTGTCCAGGATCCATCGGAGGTGCACTTAGGCCAGGTGTCACAGCCCAGCCCTGAGCCCGTGAGACGAACAACGCCACCGGAGATAATCAAGAAGATATTGGCGATAGCTAAAGCCCAGGCTGTTTTTTTAATCCAGGGGGTATAGCTGCGGGGTATGACCTTGCTAGCTACTGGTAGCCGCTGAGCTCTCTCAGATGAGGGGGTAGATGAGTTCCTGCTAGTCATGAACTTTTCTTTCACTGGTGGAGGGTGGTCTTAGGCAGACCATTTGAAGAAACGGACGGCCAGAGCGCCAAAGAGCACGGTGCTCAGAATCAAAATAATGTGAGGTACCAGGAGGAACTGGTGGCCCACAAAATCCCCGCGTAGAGCATTACCGAGTGCCGCTGAGGGCAGGAGGTCGATCAGCTGCGAGAGCCATGCCGGGTAACGGTCGGTGGGAATAAGGATACCGCCTGCACCTGCCAGGATGACCCAGGCCATATTGACAATTGCTAGGGTGGCTTCAGCCCTGACAGTACCAGCTATGAGGAGTCCTAGGGAGGTGAAGCAGGCCGCGCCCAGTAGGAGTGTTGGGGCTGAGAGCAGTAGACCGGGGATAGTTGCCGTCCATCCAAGAAGCTGCCCGAGCGCACCTACCAGCAGGTACTGAATGAGGAGGACCGAAAGTACGGCCAGTACCTTGCCGGCTACCAGCCCGCCGCGCCCCAGCGGAGTGGTGGAAATAAATCGGAGAACACCGTAGCGGCGGTCGAAGCCTGTGGCGATGCCCTGACCTGAGAGCGCCGTGGAGAGAACACACAGGGCAAGCACACCGGGGATAGCAACGTCGATACGGGCTACCCCGTACCGCTGTGCCCAGGGGTCTAGGAAGCCAGTGAAGTTGAGGGCCAAAATCGCCATGACTGGGAAAGCGACATTGAGCATGAGCTGTTCACCATTTTTGAGCATAGCCAGGGTTTCAAAACGGCCCTGAGCAAGAATGCGCGCAGGGGAGGAAGCGGCTGTGGCCTGTTGGGTTTTGGGTGCTGTAGTGCTCATCGGATTTCTCTGCCTGCTAGTTCAAGGAATACGTCTTCGAGGGAGCGGTTAGCCAGTTCAAATTCACCGGGCATGATCTTGTGTTTAGCCCAGTAAGCCGTCAGCTCCGCCAGATGCTGGGGGGTGATGTCCCCGACTAGCCGGTAGAAGCCAGACGATTCTTCAAGTAGGGTGATCTGCTGAGCCTGAGCGGGGGTAAAGATAAGGCTGCTGGTCAGGCCGGGCAGAGCAGTGAAGGTCAGGGTCTTTTCTGCCTGGCTACCAGCCATAAGCACCCGGTCCATAGTCCCAGAGAGAACCACTGAACCGCGTTCAATCATGTACACATAGTCGGCAATTCGCTGGGCATCATCGAGCAGGTGGGTGGTCAAGATAACCGCGACACCGGCCTGGCGCTGTTCACGAATAATGTCGAAGACAACGGCCCGTGATTGCGGATCGAGGCCAGCGGTTGGCTCATCGAGAAAAAGAACCTCTGGACGTCCAATAAGTGCTGCTGCCAGGGCAACCCTTTGTTTCTGGCCGCCGGATAATCTGCGAATAGTGGTTCCGTTGAAAGCGTCAATTCCCAATCGCCTGGCTATTTCATCGACGTTCAAGGGGTCGGAGTACATGCGGGCGACATGCTTAAGAAGGGGGATAGGCCTAACAGCCGGAGGTAGGCCGCCGTCCTGAAGCATAATGCCAACCCTAGCACGCAAGTCGGGGGAAGCTCCCCAGGGGTTCTGGCCCAGCAAGGAGATAGTCCCAGCATCAGGATTGAGCAGGCCCTGGGCGCATGCAAGGGTAGTCGTTTTGCCAGCACCATTGGCACCTAATAGGACGGTTACCTGCCCCCTATGAATTTCTAGGGAAAGGCCATTGACCGCGCGCTTAAGACCAGTGTCAGTGAGGGCATCTGGGTGCTGGCGTGCGTATGCCTTTGAAGGGGAGAAGTCCTTGACCAGCCCGTCAATCATGAGAGCAGGTGAGCTCTGGTGAGCTGGGTTTTCTTGAGGGCAGGCGGTGCCGGGGCTATGGGAGTGTGTAATCACCCGTCCATTCTAGTGGCTTCCAGAGGATGTTGAGGTCTAGCTGGGCGTTTGAAACAACTTTCTCAGCTAACTTTGACCGCCCGCGGTCGATGACTCCTACTTTAGCGGGCAAATAAGAGGTTAATATGAGAAACTCATAATAAATGTGACCAACTGTACCCCGTTAAATAGGGTGACCTTACTAGCTTAATGTCGGCCAATTACGACATACTTTATTGGTGTATTCCGCAGAGAAAGGCAGCACTGTGTCCGTAAAGACAACGCGCCCTGCAGAAACAGAGGAACGCACCCGCGATCGCGTTCTGCAAGGAGTTCTCACTCACGGCCCTGTTTCTGCGGCCAAACTGGGTGAGCTACTCAGCCTTACCCCGGCAGCTGTACGCCGTCACCTTGACGCCCTTGAAAAAGATAACCTCATTGAGGTTGCCAGCCACCGACAACACGGGGCAGGCGCTGGTCGTCCCGCCCGGCGCTACGTCATAGCACCCCGCGGCCACAGCGAACTGGGCAACGACTACTTGGACATTGCCCGCGATGCCCTCACCATGCTCAAAGATGCCGTAGGGGAGAGCGCGCTCCGTCAATTCGCCAGCGCGCGGGCCCACGAGATGGCAGAACGCTACCGCCCGGTTGTTGAAGCAGCGGGAGACGATGTATCAGCCCGAGCTGAAGCCCTGGCTGAAGCCATGACTCGAGACGGCTTTGTGGCCACTGCCCAAGAGATGAGCCCGGCACGCCCAGGCTCTCGCACCAAGCTCCCCGACCACCTGCTTGCATCCATTCAGCTCTGCCAGGGGCACTGCCCGGTCAGGGACCTCGCCGAAGACTTCAGCGTTTTCTGCGACCAGGAAACAGAGATTATTTCCGACCTCCTGGGAGTTGACGTGCGCAGGCTTTCAACCATGGCCAATGGCGCCCACGTCTGCACCACCCACATTCCGCTGGGGCGGGCAGCGGCCACTCAGCTCACCGAGCAAGACGCAAGAGCTACCACCGCTGATAGAAACCAATAGACTTTCCCACCGGGCCTTACCCGCCACAAGAGGTCAAGCCCGGAGAGAAGAAGATTTCGCTGGCCACCCAGCGAAAACCAACCCACCAAGAAAGGCCGTAATGACTGAACAGGTTGAGCGCAAGGCCAACAACACCGTCATTTCAGAGATTCTGGAGGCAAACCCCGAACTCGAAGGTATCGGTACCTACGAGTACGGCTGGGCCGATTCAGATGAAGCGGGCCAGGCTGCAAAGCGTGGTCTGGACGAAGATGTCGTGCGCGACATTTCAGGCAAGAAGAGCGAACCCCAGTGGATGCTTGACCTCCGCCTAAAGGCTCTCAAGTTCTTCGACCGCAAACCCATGCCCAGCTGGGGCGCTGATCTGTCGGATATCGACTTCGACAACATCAAGTACTTCGTTCGCTCCACCGAACGACAGGCAGAAACCTGGGAAGAACTGCCCGAAGACATCCGTAACACCTACGAAAAGTTGGGTATCCCCGAGGCAGAACGTAACCGCCTCGTCGCTGGTGTTGCCGCTCAGTACGAGTCTGAGGTTGTCTACCACCAGATCCGTGAAGACCTTGAAGCCCAGGGCGTCATCTTCTTGGATACCGATACCGCCCTCAAAGAGCACCCCGAATTCTTCGAGGAATACTTCGGCTCCGTTATCCCCGCCGGCGATAACAAGTTTGCAGCGCTGAACACAGCTGTATGGTCCGGTGGCTCCTTCGTCTATGTTCCCCCGGGAGTCCACGTAGAAATCCCTCTGCAGGCCTACTTCCGTATTAACACCGAGAACATGGGCCAGTTCGAGCGTACCCTCATCATTGCCGATGAAGGCTCCTACGTTCACTACATTGAGGGTTGCACCGCCCCCATCTACAAGACCGACTCACTGCACTCCGCTGTGGTTGAAATTGTTGTCAAGAAGAACGCTCGCGTTCGTTACACCACCATTCAGAACTGGTCCAACAACGTCTACAACCTTGTGACCAAGCGCGCTATCGCTCACGAGGGCGCAACCATGGAATGGATTGACGGCAATATCGGCTCAAAGGTCACCCAGAAGTACCCCGCCGTATACATGGTCGGTGAACAGGCTAAAGGCGAGACCCTATCCATCGCATTCGCCGGTGAAGGCCAGCACCAGGACACCGGTTCCAAGATGGTGCACATCGCCCCCAACACCTCATCAACTATCGTCTCCAAGTCGGTAGCTCGTAACGGCGGCCGTGCGGCCTACCGAGGCCTGGTTCAGGTCCGTGAAGGTGCCTCACGAGCTAAGAGCTCCGTGGTCTGTGACGCCCTGCTGGTGGACACCATCTCCCGCTCAGATACCTACCCTTACGTAGATATCCGCGAAGACGACGTCACCATGGGCCACGAAGCGACCGTCTCCCGTGTTTCTGAAGAGCAGCTCTTCTACCTCCAGCAGCGTGGCCTGCCCGAGGACGAAGCCATGGCTATGATTGTTCGCGGCTTCGTAGAGCCCATCGCCCGCGAGCTCCCCATGGAATACGCCCTAGAACTCAACCGCCTGATCGAACTCCAGATGGAAGGATCCGTAGGCTAAATTATGGCTAACGAAGCAAACCAGGGGCACAACAACCCCCTCATTCCCGGTATGGACCAGGAAGGTGAAAAGCTGGCATCAGAGCTGGCCACCGACGACACCATCCGCGTCTCTCAGCACAACACCGACAAGGTAGAAATCGACGCTTCGCGCGCCGAGCGCAAGACCTCCTTTAAGGTAGAGGACTTCCCCGCCCTAACAGGCCGTGAAGAAGACTGGCGTTTTACCCCCCTTAAGCGGCTGGGTGGCCTGCACACCGAGCAGCTGACCGGTGAGGCACCCGCTACGCAGGTCACCGCTCCCGCCGAAGTCCAGGTAGAAACCGTCGAGCGCACCGATGCCCGTATCGGGTCCGCCGGCATCCCCGAGGACCGTGTAGCGGCAAACGCGTGGAGCGCTTTCGCCCAGGCAACCGCTATTACCGTCCCCGCAGAAGCCGAGCTGACCGAGCGCATCGAGGTCAATATCGAGGGAACCCACAAGGACCCGTCCGCTCAGCACCTCTTTATCGAAACTAAGCCTTTCTCCAAGGCCCTTGTGGTTCTGCGCCACACCGGTAGCGCTGTGCTCTCACAGAACGTGGAGTTCAAGGTGGGCGACTCGTCCTCCCTGACCGTCATCACCCTCCAGCAGTGGGAGAAGGACGCAATCCACGCCTCAGCCCAGTACGCTTCACTGGGGCGCGACGCCAAGTTTAAGCACATCAACATCAGCCTGGGCGGCGACCTCGTCCGAGTTACCCCCTCCACCAAGTTCACCGCCCCCGGCGCTGAAACTGAGATGTACGGCCTCTACTTTGTCGATGCCAACCAGCATATGGAAAACCGCCTGTTCGTTGCGCACACCGTGCCCAACTGCAAGTCCCGCGTCACCTACAAGGGTGCACTGCAGGGCAAGGGCGCGCGCTCTGTATGGGTGGGTGACGTTCTGATCGGTAAGGACGCCGAAGGCACCGACACCTACGAGCTCAACCGAAACCTGATTCTGGAAGACGGCCCCCGCGCCGACTCTGTGCCCAACCTGGAAATCGAAACCGGCCTCATCGAGGGCGCCGGCCATGCTTCCACCACCGGCCAGCTCGATGAAGATCACCTCTGGTACCTGCAGGCTCGAGGTATCCCCGAAGATCAAGCCCGCCGCCTGGTCGTTCGTGGCTTCCTCAACGAGATTATCCAGCAGATCCGCATTGACGAGCTCGAAGAACAGCTCTTCGCGGCACTTGAAGCCGAACTCGCGCTATCCAATAACTAAAGCTTTACCTCTCTAGGAGAAACAACTCATGGCAACCCTTGAAATCAAGGACCTACACGTTTCAGTCATCCTCGATGACGACAACACCAAGCCCATCCTGAAGGGCGTCAACCTGACCATCAACTCTGGCGAAATCCACGCCATTATGGGCCCCAACGGCTCAGGCAAGTCAACCCTGGCTTCCACTATCGCCGGTCACCCCAAATACCAGATCGATTCCGGTCAGATCCTGCTTGATGGCGAAGACGTCACTGAAATGTCGGTCGATGAGCGTGCACGTGCTGGCCTCTTCCTGGCTATGCAGTACCCCGTTGAAATCCCCGGTGTCACTATGAGCAACTTCCTACGCTCAGCTAAGACCGCTGTTGACGGCGAAGCACCTGCCCTGCGCACCTGGACCAAAGATGTTAAGGCAGCGATGGAGAACCTCTCCATTGATCCGGACTTCATTAGCCGTAACGTCAACGAAGGCTTCTCAGGTGGCGAAAAGAAGCGCCACGAGATTCTGCAACTGGAACTACTCAAGCCCAAGTTCGGCATCCTGGACGAAACCGACTCCGGCCTGGATGTTGATGCACTCAAGGTCGTCTCTGAGGGTGTTAACCGCGCTCACGCCGAGAACGATATGGGCGTCATGCTCATTACCCACTACACCCGAATCTTGCGCTACATCAAGCCGCAGTTCGTGCACGTTTTCGTAGATGGCAAGATGGTAGACCAGGGCGGCTCCGAACTGGCAGACCGCCTGGAAGAAGAAGGCTACGAGCGCTACCTAGCCGCTAAGTAAGCCCACCAAACCGCTTACGAAAGGTGACTGCAATGTCTGAGGCTCCCGCTGGTGCCCCCAGCCAAGAAGAGATTGAGGAAGCCCTCATGAACGTGATTGACCCCGAGCTAGGGATCAATATCGTAGATTTGGGCTTGCTGTACGGTATGCGCTGGAACGATGAAGGTGCCCTGGTGCTGGATATGACCCTAACCACCGCAGCCTGCCCCCTACAGGACGTCATCGAGGAACAGGTTGCTCAGAACCTGGAAACCATGATTGATGAGTGGCATGTTAACTGGGTCTGGATGCCCCCGTGGGGCCCAGAGCGCATTACCGAAGACGGCCGTGACCAGATGAGAGCCCTGGGCTTCAACATCTAAATTGTTGCCAGCAGCTGTGCTTCTTTTCTGAGCCAAAAGTCCCTTATCCCGCTGAGCGCGGGGTAAGGGACTTTTCCTCTAAGTAGCTCCATGTATCTGGGGTTAGTGGGCTATTCAGCTAAAAATTCCGGTGGGTTGTGGGTGAAGAAACGAGTCTTAACGGCTAGGAGCAAGAGCCCTAAGCCCAACCAGATAAGACCCAGCCTGATAGCGGCGCCGTCTAGCTGTAGCAACAGGTAGACGATAACCAGGGCGCCGATGGTGGGTGCCACCAGGTCTCGGACTAACCTGCCTTGGTGGCCTGCATTTTTCTTTGACTGCGCCCACAAAAGGATGAGGGAGATATTGACCATGGTGAAGGAGACAAAGGCACCGAAATTAATGAAAGAGGTAGAGGTAGTAAGGTCAAGGAAAACGGCTAGAGCGCCGACAAGGCCGATGGTGATGATGCTGTAGACGGGGGTCTGTGTGCGGCGGCTCAAAAAACCAAAGATTTTGGAGGGTAGCATTTTATCTCGCCCCATAGCGAAGAGCAGGCGACTACCTGCTGCCTGGGCTGCGATACCTGAAGTAAACTGAGCAATAATGAGCGCCGCAACGAAGATAGAGGCAAAGAGGTTGCCTCCTACGGTCTTGGCAATTTCAAACCCAGCAGAATCTACATTTTCGAAGATACCGCCGGGGTGCACCAGCTGGCCAAAGTATGAAACGACGATAAAGATTGCACCTCCAATTAGAGCAACAAAGAAGATAGCTCTGGGTACGGTTTTTTCAGCCTCATGTGTTTCTTCGGCTAGGGTCGTTACCGCGTCGAAGCCTAAGAAAGAATATGCTGCAATGGCGGCGCCTGCGGTGATGAGCGCAAAGTTTGAATTAGATCCACCCGTAAAAGGCGCCAGGCTTAAGAGGTTCTGCGATGCCCCTGCCAGGGTCAAGCAGGTGAGCACGACGAATATGACCAGCACCAGGATCTGGAAGGCCATGAGAATTAGATTGACCTTATCGGCTACTTTAATCCCAATGATATTCAGAGCTGTGGTAATGAGGACGAATAGGATAATCCACAGGGCGGTTGGGATATCTGGGAATTGGGCGTTGAGGTAGGCCCCGCCAATTAGCCAGATCACCATGGGCAGGAAAAGATAATCGAGGAGAGTGAGCCAACCGACCAAAAACCCTATGCGGTTGCCTAAGATCTTACGGACGTAGGTGTAGGCAGAGCCCGCTTCTGGGTAGATACCGGCTAACCTACTGTAACTGTTGGCAGTAAAGAGCATTGCTAGCAGAGCAATAAGGTATGCCCCTGAGCTAGCCCCTTGGGTAGTGGAGGCGATAACTCCAAAGATTCCGAGGACGATGAGCGGGGTAAGGTAGGCCAGACCAAAAATTACTAGGGAGGGTAATTTGAGGGTTTGAGGTAGCCGTGCTTGGCTATTTTCTGTCATGAGTGCGCTCCTTGTACGGAAGGTGCCCAGGTTGCAGGGTTAATTTGTCCGCTGTACATGGGTAGTGCGATGGGTGGGTCTTGGGGGGTGAACTGATGCCAGATACGGTTGGTTCCGCAGGTGCCTTCTTGCCTTACCCTGTCTAAAACCTCCTGCGAGTATTGGACAAGGAGCGTTTCCTCTCCACCTGCTGCCTGGGCTAGAATCTTTCCTTCTGGATCTACGGCGATACTGCCGCCTCGCCCTAGCGGCTCAGCGCAATTGACGCTGAAGAAGTAGATCTGGTTACTGATGGCGTTGGCTTGTGCAAGGGTGAGTTCTTGTTGACGGTCATCACTGGTTGTTTTGACTATGTTGATAATAGCCTGGGCCCCTAGCCAGCTTAGATGTCTGCTGTGCTCAGGGAACCAGGTGTCGTAGCAATTTGAGAGCCCTAGAGTCAGGCTGGATTGATCTTGTCCAGCTGCTGCCGAATCTGACACTTGGCTGGGGTGCATAATTGTGCTGGTAATAAACTCCCTGCCGTAGTCATGGGGTTCGTGGGGTCTCCAGGGGAACATCTTACGGTAGGCCGCCTGTAGGTGACCGCTGGGTGCTATGAGGAGCTCAGTGTTGTAGAGCTTTCCTTGGTGGCTTTCGTTGATACTGCCGGGAATCAACCAGATCTTGAACTCATGGGCCAGTTGCCCCAGTGCCCTGACCAGATCCCCGTCAAGGGGAGTGGCCCAGTTCAGCATGTGTTGTCGGTGTTCATCTGGTGGGTAGGCAAAGACATCTTGGAGGTGCATTTCGGGGTAGACCAACAAGTCAAGCTGGGGGTGCTTGTGGAGGGTTTCCTGAATGTCCTCTCGTAGGGCTTCAAGATTGTTGAGGCCTGGCAGGGGTTTGCGTTGGGCTAGTCCCAGATTCCACTCTGTTTTTGACATGTTGCACCTTATTTCTGATCTGGCTCTAGCAATAGCTAGACGGCTAGAAGTGTGTTTTCAAGCACTGTATTTGACCATACTGTACACTGCCAAAGGTGAACCAATCATCCATGCTCTATCAATATTTTTTCTCGGAGCAAATCAGCCTGGCTCAGGCGCCTGCCCCATTCTTCCACCAGATACAGAGCAATCCAGGGGGCAGAAGAAGCGGGCTCCGTCCTTGAGCCTACCTGTGCTTAGTTGGCTCCAGTCGCTGGCTTCTAGGAGCCTCAGCCGGGTGACCGGAGCGGAGGTTAAGAGGAGTAAGATGGGCAGGGAAAATCCACAGAAAATCTATGAGGTAAGGAGCAGGATGGAAGAGTTAACCGTTGATGTGCTGGTACTTGGCTTTGGCAAGGCCGGCAAAACGATCGCCATGAAACGAGCTGCTGCTGGCGACAAGGTAGCGCTGGTGGAAGAAGACCCCGCAATGTACGGCGGTACCTGCATCAATATTGGTTGCGTACCGACCAAGTTCCTGTTGAACCAGTCTCACAAGCGCAGGGAGTTTAAGCCGGCACGAGATGACCGTAACAGCTTCATCGCCCGTCTTAGGGCCGCTAACCAGAAAATGGTGGAGGGCAAGGGCGTGCTCCTGCTCGATGGACCGGCCCGGTTCGTTGATTCTTCAACCGTGCAGGTGGGGGAGCAGGTACAGGTCAGGGCATCCACTATCATTATTAACACCGGTGCTTCTTCTGGAGTTGAGGTGGGTGGACGACTGCACGACTCCACCAGCATCCAGCAGCTTGAGCATACACCGGCTACCCTGGCTGTTATTGGCGGTGGACCGATTGGTCTTGAGTTTGCCACCATGTTCTCTGGCTTCGGTAGCAGGGTGACTATCTATAAGGGTGAAGGTGACTTTCTACCCGCCCTGGACAGGAACATTGCCCAGGCGGTGCGTGAGCACCTAGAAGCTCAGGGTATCGCCATTGTTGACCGGCGTATTTCCGCAGAGCAGGCCAATGAACAGCTGGGCGATGAGGTTATTCTGGTAGCCACAGGACGCCGTCCCGCAGTTGCCGGGCTGAACCTTGAGGCAGCCGGTGTCGACTACACCGAAAAGGGGATCAAGGTCGACCAGCACTGTCGCACCAGTGTAGAAGGAATTTACGCGGTCGGAGACGTCACAGGTGCACCCCAGTTCACTTACGCCTCCTATGATGATCACCGCATCGTGCTGTCTCACCGATGGGGCGATGGCTCCCGTACCCGCACCGGCCGCCTGCTACCGGCCACTACCTTCATTGACCCACCGCTCTCTACCGTGGGACTTACCGCCCAGGAAGCAGCCCGAGACTATGAGATTGAGGTGCGTGAATCTGCAATCGCTGACCTGGCGATTGTTCCCCGCCCCAAAATAATGGGCCAGCCCGAGGGTATCGCCCAGTTTGTAATAGACCGGACGACCAATCAGATTCTTGGCGCTACCCTCTGGTGCATCGACTCCCAAGAACTGATTAACACGGTAGCCCTGGCCATGACCCAGAAGATTCCTGCTGAAGCTCTAGGAGAGGGTATCTACACCCACCCCTCAACTTCTGAGCTTTTTAATGCGCTACTAGCCTAGCTGAGCACTCTAGGCAGCTCCCAAAAGGCTTGAAGAACCCAAGAAGGAAGTGGGGGTGCACTTTTGGGGTGCCTCCATGCTGACAGTTAGCTCTCAGACGGGGCAGAGCTTGCTCGATGGGGGTGCGAGAAACCCAAGAATGCTGGTTCCTCAATCACCCACCGTCCCGTCAATATTTTCTCGGAGCAAATCAGCGTGGCCCAGGTGCCTGCCCCATTCTTCCACCAGATGCAGGGCAACCCAGCGGTAGGAGAAGCGGGTGCCGTCCTTGAGTTTACCTGTGCTTAGTTGGTCCCAGTTGCTGGCTTCTAGGAGCCGGTGGGTTGCCTGCATAGAGTCTTGTAGGTGTGTGACACACTGAGGGGTTGGGAGTCTAATGTGCCAGTCAGCGTCTGGGTCAGTGTCCCAGTCCATTGATTGCCAGGGCTGGGGTAGATTTTGGCCTAGGAGAACTTCTTGACGCCAGTAGTCTTCTACAAACCATAGGTGGGCGATCATACCTTTGAGGGTCATAGTGCTGGGTGGAAGAGCCTTGGAAAGCACTTCATCAGACAGTAGGTCCCCGTGCTCATTGTGTATCTTACGTGTAAAAACTTGTTGCTGAAAGCTGAGGTAGCCCAGGACAAGCTCTTTTTCATTGCCGGTTAATGATGGTTCACGCAAAGGGGTTTTCATGGTGATTTAGAATACTATAGGTAAATATGAATATCATGATTTACGGTGCAGGAGCCATGGGGCTCTATTTCGCCGCAACCCTGGCTCAAGCCGGTCACGATATCCACCTGAAAGCACGAAGCCCCTGGCCTCTTGCTACGGGGAGCCAGCCAGAGATTACCGTCCAGCGGGCAGACGGTAGTCAGGAGTCGGTCAGCATTGCCAGCGTATTCACCGATGTGACTGAGCAGCTTGATGTTGATGCGGTGCTGATTGCTACTAAGGCCTGGCAGGTGCCAGGAGCCCTTGAGGAGCTTGACGGTAAAATTCCCAGCTCGGCCCTGCTGTTGACGGTTCAAAACGGTATCACCGCTCCGGAACACTGCGCCCGCACTCTACCGAAAAACCCCACGCTTGCTTCAACCTGCGTGGTCATTGTGGAGCGCAAAAGCCCGCAGACCGTTCACCTACTGGGTCGAGAGGCGCAACTGACGGTGGGGGAGTTCCAGGCCGGAAATAGCTCCGATGGCCTGAGCCGTGTACAGGACATGTTTGAGAGGACACCGGTTGAAATCACTCCGACCAGCGATATTCAACGTGCCCTCTGGAAGAAGCTGGCACTGATTGCCTCCTACGGCGGTGTCGGCGCCGTATCGCAGCTGACGGTGGGCCAAACTCGCTCCCACGACTCAACCCGCAACCTCGTGCTCGAAGCTATCCAGGAAACCGCGAGAGTTGCCCGTGCACACGGCCTTACCTTCACCGAACAGGACGTGCAGGATACTTTTGCGATTTACACCGATGTTTTTGCTCCCGGCACTACATCGTCCATGCAACACGACTTGGCCGAGGGGCGACCCTCCGAACTGGATGACCAGGTGGGGGAGATTGTCCGGCGCGCAGAAGCGAGCGGAGTAGATGCACCCGTGCAGAACTTCCTCCACCGGGTACTCCGCGCCCGAGAAGAGATTGTACGAGCCCGATAAGCATAAAATTCAGCTTTAGACCTGATGGTTACTGGGTAGTAATGTAATAAAAAAGAATAATTACTTTTCATCTCGTTCAATATATTAAAGTATTGTAGGCAACTTTATCTTGGTTGCCTTCGCACACACATATATCAACGAGAGACACCCCCCATGTCAAAAATGTATAAGGCTAAAAGTTCCTGGGCTCAGGCATCTGCCGGTAAAAAGACCGGCCTCTCTTGCCTGGGTTGCTTAGGATGTGGCGGTATTGGTTTTGTTTTCCTCATCATTGTGGCGCTGATTGGCGCTATTGTTTCCCCTAGCAAAAATACAGATACATCCGCGGTTGCAAGCACTGCCAGCGTGAGCGCATCGGTATCGCCATCTGAATCTGCCTCACCGAGCTCCAGTGAAGAGGCTGTGGCCCTTGAAAAGGAAGTAGACGTTCAAGCTATCCCTGCTTCGGATACAAAGGTGGGGCCAACGGCCCAGGCCGCCCTTGACTTGCTCAACACTCTGGAAGTTAAAGGCCGCGCTGAGAAAACCGGGTATGACCGTGCCCTCTTTGGTCAGTCTTGGGCTGACACTGACCGCAACGGTTGCGATACCCGCAATGACATTCTTCGCCGCGATTTAATCGAAATTAAAGTTAAGCCAGGCACTAACGGCTGTAAGGTTTTGAGCGGAGTTCTCAAGGATCCCTATACCGGGAAAACAATTAACTTTACTCAGGGTAAAGACAGCTCAAATACTGTTCAAATTGACCACGTTGTTTCCCTTTCTGATTCCTGGCAAACCGGTGCTAAAGATTGGGACTCCGTCAAGCGCGAAAAGTTTGCAAATGATCCCGCTAACCTCCTTGCCGTAGACGGTCCCGCAAATGAGCAGAAGGGTGACTCCGATGCTGCTTCTTGGTTGCCAGCCAACAAGGACTACCGTTGCACCTACATCAGTAAGCAAATCGATATTAAAGCTAAGTACGGCTTGTGGGTAAAGCAGGCTGAAAAAGACGCGATGATTCAGGTGCTTGAGAAATGCGGTGCTAAAGCTACTCCTAAGCCTTCACCTACACCTTCAACCGAGTCCCCCGCCAAGAAAGAAGAATCTGTTCCGGTTCAGGAAGAATCTCCCGCTGTTAAAGAAGAGCCTGCACCTGTTGTTGAGGAACCCCAGCCTGCCCCCGCGGTGGAAGATCCTGCGCCTGCCCAGCCCGCGCCTCTCTACCAGCCACCGGCTGAACCTGCTCCTGCTGCGGTCTACTACAAGAACTGTAGTGCAGCCAAAGCAGCCGGTGCCGCCCCCATCTATGCAGGACAACCCGGCTACGGTTCGCACCTTGACCGTGATGGTGACGGCGTGGCTTGTGAGAAGTAACGTTGGATAACATCAGCTTTTCCGAAAGCTTCTAGTGAGTGCCCCGCACCTTGTTAAGGTGCGGGGCTTTTGCTGTTATGAAGCGATAAATTGAGGCGTAGGTCATATAATCGCTGTATGACTGATTTCCCCCTGACTCGCCGCCACCTTTTCCTCGGCCTAGGTGCAACAGCCTTGGCCGCTTCCCTCGTATCCTGCTCAGCCAAAGACACGACCCAGGAACTAGCTGGGCAGCTCGCGGAGGCTCTGAGCAAAAAGGACATAGCCGAGATAGAGTTCTCCGCTGAGAGTGCCGTGTCACCCGCCGATGACTACAAGAAGATAGTGGCCTACATAGGGGAGTCCACCCCGACTGTCACCGTTGCCGGAATCGACAGTGCAGACAGCGGCAAGACCGTTCGGTTGGCCTGGTCGTGGGCTATTCCCGGTGCAGACCAAAAGTGGGAGTACGAGACCCAGGTAGCCCTGACCGAAACCGACAAGAAATGGTTACCGACCTGGGACCCGGCGCTGGTACACCCGAAACTGAAAGAATCGCAGGGGCTTTACGCTAAGACCGAAGAGGCAAAGCGCGGTGATATTTTGGGTGCCTCGGATAAGCTCCTAGTCACCCTACGCCCGGTGGTTATTGTGGGGCTGGATAAATCAGTCCTGACTACCGCCCAGGAACAGGAAGCCTCTGCACGGGCACTCGCCAAGCTCCTTGAGATTGACGCCGATACCTATGTGCAGGCCGTCAAAAACGGCGGGGAACAGCAGTTCGTTGTTGCTATTACTCTGCGGCAGGAGGCCTTTGATGCCCTGGACGGTGCCCAGCTTGATGTAATTGCCGGTAGCCACACCGTTAGCACCACTAAGGAGCTTGCCCCCAGTGCCCAGTTCGCCCCGGATATCCTTGGTACGGTGGGGGAGATAACCGCTGAGGACATCGAAAAGTCCAACGGTGCGCTGAGTGCCGGTGATGTTACTGGCAAGGGCGGGCTCCAAGAGAAGTTCAACAGCCTGCTAGCCGGCTCTAACGGCTACAGTGTAAGCCTGATAAACCTCGATGAACAGGGCGTGCTCCTTGAAGGTGGAACCCCCGAAGAACTTACCAGCGTTGAACCTGTCTCCGGTACTAACCTCACCACAACGCTTGATGCTGATTTACAACAAAAAGCTGTTGATCTGCTTAAAGACCAGACCTCGCCCAGCGCGCTGGTAGCCCTGCGGGTCTCTACGGGGGAGGTGCTGGTAGCGGCTAACGGCGAAGCTTCCGAAGGTTATTCCACGGCTCTGCTGGCCCAGTACGCGCCGGGTTCCACCTTCAAGATTGCGACCTCACTGGCTCTGCTCCGCAAGGGTATGACCGCCCAGTCCACGGTGAACTGTAGCGAAACGGCCCAGGTGGAAGGGCGCGTCTTTAAGAATGCCACCGGCTATGACCCTGCCGCCCTGGGCAAGCAGCCTTTGACGGTAGCCATGGCCCATTCCTGCAATACGGCTTTTATCAATGAGCGCGATAAGGTGTCCCAGGCGGATCTGCAAAATGCGGCGCAGGGGCTGGGCCTTGGCATGGAGCTAGATCTGGGTGTTGCCACCTACATGGGTGCGGTGCCCGATACCGATGATGCGGTCACTCACGCCGCTTCTATGATTGGGCAGGGCCAAGTGACGGTTTCCCCGCTGACCATGGCTGTGATGACGGCTTCTGCTGCCAAGGGTGAGATTGTTAAGCCGGTACTGGTTAAGGGCCAGAGCCTGGCGGAGGCTAAGCCTACCGGTTCGCAGGCTGTGACGACGGCTGAGAGCAAGGAACTGAGCACCCTCATGCGGGCCGTGGTTACGGAGGGCTACCTGCAAGACCTCAAGAACCTTACCCCCGATGATGCTATGGGCAAGACCGGCACCGCCGAGTTCGGCAACGACAACCCGCCCAAGACCCACTCATGGGTGGTAGCGGTCCACAAGGACATAGCGGTAGCAGTAGTAGTGGAGGACGGCGACCTGGGCGTGGTGACGGGCCAGCCGATTGTGTACGAGTTCTTAAAAGGATATAAAATAGTTTAAACGCATCTTATATTCGACAAGAAAATATTTATATAAGGAAATGAAACTCGCTAACTCAAAAAAATACTTACCTGTTATGGAATCTATTTTTACTGACTTCAACTGAGTAGCATTGTCGCTGGTAAATTTTACAATATAGGGGGGGGAAAGATTTGCTTTTAGCTCTACTTTGTATTGAGGTGGAGCTGACAGGTTTTGTGATCGATATTCAACAACAGCAACTGTTTGTCGATCACCAGGCACCTTACCTGAATTTAGGTTTCGCAATTCTAACTTATTAAATTTAGGCCCATTGGAAGTAATCTTTAAAGGACTGTCACTTTGACATACTAAAGCGTAATGGTAGTTCTTATTTTTCTCACTAGAATCCGTTACTACCTGCGCGCCTGCTGGCATGTCGAATATAGTTCCATCAAGCTTTTCGGCTTCTCCCAAAATCTTATGTTTTTGTATTCATTTGCAATTGATTCCACGTCAATAGGCCTGAACTTAGAAATGATATGGGTAAAGAGAACTAGTGGTTTGCTATTCTTTGCGAGAAGCAACTCGAGAGTTTTTTCAGAAAATGAGTTTCCTACACCCCAAAGAAAAATACCTTCTTCATTTTGTGCTCTCTGTATTTCTTTGATTGTAACAGTCTGTTGAAAATCTGAGCTAGATTCTGCGCCTGCCCTTTGCCAGACAAATATATTAGGAACTTGTTGGATGTTCATTTCTTCCTTCAATCTCAAATTTATTGTTTTCGACACCGAGAATAAAATTTGTATAAAAATATTTTCAGTGCGGCTGACTTGTGATATGAAATCACCACTATTGAATGCAGGGAAGGTGTTAGTCATAGTTGAGCTTATTATACTAAAATTTAATTTTTTTAGATTCCATCAATAACATCCTTCAGGATAAAAACCTCAATTTCTTCTAAAATTGAGTCGATATTTTCAATCAAATCAATATTTTTTAATTTTCTACATGCAGTTTCGAATGAGTCAGACTCCAAAAGAATTCCCAAATCGTGCAACTTCTCAGTCAAAGGGGATGGGAGTCCTATTTCTTCAAGTGATTTGCAAAGATGGAAGCCCCTCGCGTTCTCAATTTGCGAAATAAATAGTTGATAGTTAGAAGATTCTTCGCCGTATAAGAATTTTAATACTTCATTTAACATCAAAAGTGCTGAGGGAATTAGGTACTCAAGATTATTTCTCTTAAAACTAATTAAATCTTTAATTGCCGTTTCTTTATCCTTTGCTGCAGTGTATTTTATCTGCTTTTGAACAGAAGAAGAAAAAGAATCTGAATAAAGAATATTTTTTAGTATAGCAATTTCTCTGTTAGCCCTCCCTGCATTTACTTGTAAAAGATTTGCAAGTATAAAAAGAATAGTGTAACTAGCGCTTTCTGAATCAGGAAGACTCTTCCATAAGAGTTTTTCTCGGTCCTTACGAGAAAGCTTTATAATTTTATCTGCAGTTTCAATGAGTATCTCTGGATTCCAATGCGGATATTTCTGAGTAAAAGAAATTGGAAGAATATCTGAATTTTTGATATTGTTATATACTTCTATATGGCGTTTATTTATTTGGGACGGGTCGATTTGGATTATTTCTTGTGCTGTGATTTGTGGTGTTTGAGTCTCGATTGGAATATCGATTGTGGTTGGTGCACTACGAGGCGACGAAGCTAGATTGTAAACCCTACCTACTAAATGTTTTCCCATTCTTCCGCTTCTGCCACATATATTTCTGTATGTAAAATAGTCTATTTTACGTGTTGCAACTAAATTATCAAAGATAACGATATTCTTAGCGGTAGTATTCGCCCCTTCAATGATTGTTGAAGTACAGATTAATATTTTAACATGGTTCTCGTTAAAAAATTTCATTGATAAACGTTGGAAACTTCTTGGCAATGGACCGCTATGTAAAGCAATACCATGCTTTAAAGAGTTAGGGTAAGACCAATCTTTAATGTAATTTCTTTCTACCCAATCAGCAAATAAATATGCTTTTGATGACGACTCAATCTCAGTGGAATCTATAATTATTTTGTTAGATAGATCTAAACATGCCTTCGGTGATTTTGTGTAGATAATAGTTGACTCATCATATGTTTCTTCCAAGATTTTTTTTAGTTCTTTATATCTATCGCTGTGATTAGAGCGATCAATATATTCTGTTGCTACCGTCGAAATATCTGTTGAAATAAAAGTTTCTTTTATTGTGTTAGCTATTGCGGGAGATAAATCATCAATAAAAGGACCGAGTAGACAATACTGCGCACCTGAATTTTTTAGCTTATGCCATGCAACGTTAAGCGTAGCTCTTCTACTATCATGGAAGGACCCAAGTTTATAAAATTCATCAATAAGGAAAAAATCAACATCAACAGTCATTGGCGTGGAAAGAAATCTCTCTGCTGTCATTATATAGATATTTCTTTCTCCAGCTTCCTGACTCACTTGAGTTAATATTTGGTAACCCAGAGCCTGATCCCGGTTCAGAGAATTTATTTTTCTCCGATTTTCATCAACTAAAGCCAAAGTTGGAAAAATTAAAACTATATTATCCCATAGTGATTTCTTGATTAATTCTACAATAATGCTTGTTTTGCCATAGGAAGTTGGGGCGGATAGTATTACATTTTCACCTCGATAAAGCTTGTCAAAAATATATTTTTGATGTGGGTGGAATGTAAAGTTTTCATTGGAGTGCAACTCAAAATCTATTGCGCTGGTTGCGGACGCTAATTCATTAAGATTGTTAAATAGTTTTAGATACGGGTGAAGCCCATACGCAACGATTAAATCAATAATTATTTCAGCTTGCTGGCAATTTTTGTAGTTTTTGTTAATAAATTTAATTAATTGGTCGCGTCCTTCTGCTTCCTTATCTGTACCAAGGTAAAAAGATATCTTTCTTAATTCTTCGAACATCTTAAAGATCCTTATATATTGTAATCATTTGATGGAAGTTTTCTGTTAGTTCATCTTTTTGTAGAACTGGAAGAGCAAGGAATATAAATTTTACTTTACTTATTATCCCAAGACTATTTAATTTTTTTCAAGATGATCTCTATAGCCTGCTACTTCTAGAGCGAAAGCTTGGTTAAACTGGTCGTTAACTGTAGTGAAATTGGTGATAACTTGACTATCGTAGGTAATAAATATTGGTATTGTAATTTTGCTAATTATTCGATCTAGTGAGGTATTTTCATTTAATAAATTCCGAATTAATTTGAATTCCTCATCTGATGCTTCAGGTAATTTATTTGTTATTGCCAAAAATTCTGACCTAAGATAATCGGGCTGCAGGTGGTCGTTAATTTCAGCGACGACATTTCGTATTGCTTCCTTCGCGTCCTTGTAAAATTTTGATTCCCCAAGAAGTAGCTCAATTTCATTATCATTATTTTTTTTAAAATGGACTGCGTCAAAGCCTTTGACTGTTTCGTTGGGTCCATCTTTGAAATAAATTTTACTGACGATGGGTAAGGAGCCAATAAAATCTCTAAGTAAGCCGTATAAAATTATTTCACCAAATTCTCCCCGTTTACTATATTTATCGGTACTATAAATTATTTTAGCGGCTTGGGAGAGGCTTTCGGCTGCATTGTCGCCATTTATCTTTGAATATTGATTAAAGCTTAGTGCAAATGAAGCAAGATGCCGTCTTATGATATCTCTTGCTAGCGCTTCGGAACGCCAGGTGCTATCTTCGTAATCAGGGCAAAAAGACATCACTGGGGGATTTTTATTTGCTTCCTCAAATCTTACTTCGAGTATCGGATTTGTCATTTTAAATTCTTTTCAATAAATCTTTGTGTGGGCTTAGAGTCTGAATCTTCTGCTAAAAATATTTTATTCAGATACATCCATCTACATAAAGTTTTGTCTTGGCTCGGGTAGAAATTCAAAGTTAGACATGAATACCCTTAAGTTGTTCTTACAATTATAACCAATCTTACCCATGAGTCCCGTCCTTGAGTCCACTATACCGCCCTGGGCAGTTCCTTTATTAGCTTATCGTGTGGCATAACTTTGTGTGTGTGTTGGGGCAAATGCCTTATATGAATCGTCTCGCATCTGAATGAACACATCGGCAGAGGCGAATAGGGTAGTTTTTGCATGAATCGCCCTGTGAGCATTAGCGAACTGGGCGAGAAGGTGCCTTCGCTGGAACCTTTGCGCTATAGGTATGCCGCGATTATTTCAGGGTTATGCCGCACAGGAAAGTTCAATGAGCGAGCTATAAAACAAAACTCGGGAACCTTATGGTGAAGTTCCTGAGCAAGATTCGGGTCACCTGAAGAAATCGTCACCTTGGGGTTCAGCTCGATTAACGAAAACTGCCCAGCCCCGCTTGGCTCAGTTTCCATAACTCCTTCTGCCGCATCTTTATAGGATTTAACAACAATCCCATGCTGTGCTGCCAGATGCAGGCACCAGAGCATATGACACTGTGACACAGAAGCTACAAGTAACTGCTCAGGATCCCACCGGGTCTCATCGCCAAGGAACGCAGGGGCAGCACTCGCTTCAATAGCCGGCACAAGTGGTGCAGATACAAGATGGTTTCGGCTATAAGCCTTGTATGAAGACGTACCGGAACCAGTATTTCCAGTCCACTCAACCTGAACCTGATAATGATGTTTAGCCATAGTACGCAGACTACAACACCGGTTAATCCTTACAACCAAGTTTTCCTTTTATGACTAACCAAACATCATTTCTGTAAGCAAAAACCGCCTCGGCCAGCTACTTCTGTAACTGGCCGGGGCGGCTTAACTTTGTGGGTGCTGGGGAAGGACCCTGGCTGATTGTCCCGCACCTGTAATCGGGCGCGCAGGCACAGCAGGGGAGCAAGCTGGCTGGGTCTGGCGTCAATCGCTCTGTGCGCCTTAGCGAACCGGGCGAGAGGATCAGCTTGCCGCCGCTATGCTTGCGCCCCAACCAGGCGGGGGCCTGAGAGCAGGCTCCAACGATGCCAACCCTGCCCTCAAGCCCCTACCCGGTCCCTAGTCCCCTTGACTGAACTGCGAGTTGTAGAGTTCGGCGTAGAAGCCGCCTGCCTCCAAAAGCTCCTGGTGGGAGCCGGACTCCACGATGTCGCCGTCGCGCATAGCGAAGATAAGGTCGGCGTCTCGGATGGTGGAGAGGCGGTGGGCAATCACAAAGGAAGTCTTGCCCTCAGCCAGCTGGCCCAGGGCGCGGGCAATGAGCAGTTCGGTGCGGGTATCAACGGAACTGGTTGCTTCGTCCAGAATCAGTAGCGGCTTATCAGCAATCATGGCCCTGGCGATGGTGACTAGCTGTTTCTGGCCGGCTGAAAGCTGGGTCTGGTCGGTCAACACGGTGTCGTAGCCGGCGGGCAGCTGGGCTACTAGCTCCTCCAGCCCCACAGCTGCAATGACCTCATCCAGCTTGTCCTGACTGACCTGCTCCAGGCCGTAGACCACGTTCTCCCGCAGGGTTCCCTCAAAAAGCCAGGTATCTTGTAGAACCATGGCGAAGAGCGAATCAACTTGCTCGCGGGTGAGCTGGTCGGTGGGTACACCGTCAATGCGGATCTGCCCGGAGTCCAGCTCGTAGAAGCGCATTAGCAGATTGACTAGGGTGGTTTTGCCGGCACCGGTGGGACCAACAATTGCAACCTTCTGGCCGGCTTTGACCGATGCGGTAAAGCCGTGAATGATCTCCTTTCCGGGTTCGTAGCTAAAGCGGACCTGCTCAAAGTCCACGTTACCGCCTACCGGCTGATCCAGCTCGGTTGCCTTACTGCTTTCGTCCTCTAGTTCCTCTGCTTCAAGGAACTCAAAGACACGAGCACCGGCGGCTGCCGCAGACTGCAGAGCGGTAGCTGACTGGGCCAGTTGCCCCAGGGGGTTGGTGAAGAGCCGAACATAGACAATAAAGGCAACAATCACACCAAAGGTAATCTGCCCCTGCAACACCAGCGCGGCACCCACCACGCAGACCACCACATAGCCCAGGTTACCGATAAAGCCCATGAGCGGGAACATTAGCCCCGAGAAGAACATGGACTTCCAGGCCACCTGGTAGAGGTCCTCGTTGCGGCGGGCGAACTCTGCGCGGGCGGCACCCTCACCGTTGTAGGCCCGAATGAGCGAATGTCCTGAGAGGGTTTCCTCAATATGACCGTTGAGCTTACCCAAGAGCCGCTGCTGGGCCATAAAGTATTTCTGGCTGCGTGAGAGCACAAAACCGCTGGCAAACACACCGATCAGGGAAGCTGCAATAGCGGCCAGGGCCATACGCCAGTCGGTGTAAAACATCATGACCGCTGAACCAGCCAGAGTAACGACGCCGGTGACGGTAGTGGCCAGGGAGTTGTTGAGGGTCTGTTGGAGGGTATCGACGTCGTTAGTTACCCGCGAGAGGGTGTCACCGGTGGAGCCCTTATCCAGGTAGGCCAGGGGGAGCCGATCAATCTTGCGGTCAAGGTCAGAGCGCATGGTGCGGGAAACCCACACGGTCGAGCGGGCCATGACCAAACCCTCAACCAGGCTGAGCACCAGCGATGTCACCATGAAGGCCACAGAAATCCAGGCCAGCTTCCAGACCTGGTACATATTGACAGATCCGGTAAAACCCTTTTGAATCTCATCGGTAATAGCGGAAAGGAACTGGGGAGAAATGATATTGAGAATAACGCCTAGCACCGCGGCTACCAGGGCAACCACCATGCGGGGGAGTACCGGGCGCAGATAACCCAGCAGCTTGCCCATGGTTTCTTTGAAAGGCGCGGTGCTCTGCCCCTGGACCCGGTGGCGGGGCGGGCCTCCGGGGCCGGGGTGACCGCCACGGCCACTGGGCTTTTCACTTTTGAGCTGTTGATCGCGTAGCTGGGCAGCCTGTGCTAGCCCCTGCTGCGCAGATTCAAGCAGATCAAGGTCACCGGTTGTTTGGCTATGTTCGGGGTTGGTGCTCATTGGGCAAGCTCCTCTTCGGTCAGCTGGGAGAGGGCAATATCCTGGTAGACCTCATTGGTTGCCAACAGTTCTTGGTGGGTTCCGCTTCCCACGACCCTGCCCTTATCGAGCACGATGATGCGGTCAGCATCGCGGACCGTACCGATACGCTGGGCCACAATCAGCAGGGTTGCCCCGCCAGAGGCCTCCTTGAGCCGGGTGCGGATATCTCGCTCGGTCTTGTAATCCAGGGCAGAAAAAGAATCATCAAAGATCATGATGTGCCCGCCGCGCGCGAAAGCCCGCGCTAGAGAGATACGCTGTTTCTGCCCGCCCGAGAAGTTCTTGCCGTTTTGGGCCACGGGGGCCGCAAAGCCTCCCTCCTTGGTAGAGACAAAACCGGTGGTGGCTGCGCGGTCAGCGGCGGCCACCAGGTCCTCGGCAGTGACAGGTTTTAGCCCCTGGCCAAAGGCAATGTTGGAGGCAATAGTGCCAGAAAACAGGGTATTTTTCTGGGCCACAAAAGCCACCCGGTCACGCAGGTCTTTCTGGTTCCAGTTACGCACATCAACCCCGTCCACCAGTACGGCGCCGGAACGCACGTCGGCAAATCGGGGGATTAGGTTGACCAGAGTGGATTTTCCGGAGCCGGTAGAACCAATAATGGCCACGGTTTGGCCGGGATCAGCTGTGAAGCTGACAGAGTGCAGGGCATCACCGTCGGCACCGGGGTAGCGGAAGCTCACGTCCCGGAACTCCAAGCTGCCAGCGGGTGCGGTGCCGGTGCTGGCTCCGCCATCTTGGATACCTGCTTGGGTATGGAGAACCTGGCGGATACGTCGCCAGGATACCAGTGCCCTGGGGCCCAAGACAAAGACCATGGTCATCATCATGAAACTAGTAACCACCAGCAGGGCATAGGTGGAAAAGGCAATCATCTGCCCGAAAGTTCCCATACGTTGAGTCAGCTCATCGGTGGAGTTAATGAGGGAGGCACCCAGCACGTAGATAGAGAGCGAGAGCGCGGTCATGATAGCTGTCAGCAGGGGCATAATGAAGGCCATGGTGCTGGAAATAAAGAGGGTGTTATCCCGTAGGTCTGTGTTGACGCTCTCAAAGCGGTTACGGTGAAAGTCGCCGGTGATGTAGGCACGAATCACGCGCAGGCCGGTCAGATGCTCACGAGTTACCCGGTTGAGCTGGTCAGTGATCTTCTGCATGCGAATCATACGGGGAATGGCCAAGGACATAGCGGTAGCTAGCACCAGAATGGTCAATAAAACTGCGATGCCGGTGGGAACCGTCCATGTCCAGGACTGGCTGGCAATTTTTGAGCTTGCCCAAAAGGCCATAATGGGTGCTTTGATACTGACCTGCAGGCCCATAACCATGAAGATTTGTACCTGAGTGACATCGTTGGTAGTTCGGGTAATGAGTGAATCTGTACCCAAGGTGTTGACCTCGGCGCTGGATAGCTCAAAGGTTTTATCGTAGACAGCGGCTCTGAGGCGTCGAGCCAGGGTAGTACCAATAATCGCGGTACAAAAACCTGTAAGAATGGCACAGACCATGCTGGCTAATGCTGCGGCCAGCATCAGGGCACCATCCGGTGCAATGTCGGACAGGGATCTAGTTGGCTGAGAAATGGTGCGGGTAATCTGCTCCATGTACTGGGGTATGCGCAGGTCTAGGTAGACCTGGCTCAGGATAGTCAAGAGAGCAAGGAGGGCTAGTGCCCATTCTCTTCGGTGGATAAAATGATAAATTTTCATGTTTTGCCTGGGTGGTATCTTAAAAAAGAAAAGCACCGCTGCGGACGGCACCGGTGCTTTCCAATTATGAACTACTGCCTGACTTTTGGCTAGGTCAGCTCTTGCTTCTCATCGTTCAGCGTAGCGAACTTTCTTGACTAGGCCTTAGGGTTGTTGAGATCAGAGGCTTGGAAGGTGTTGCAACGGTTCATGTCAGCTGTCTTGTAACCGGTCATGAACCAGGCTGTACGCTGGGCACTGGTGCCGTGGGTGTAGGTGGATGAATCGGTGTGGCCCTGGCTTGTCATCTGTATGTGATCATCTCCGATAACCTCGGTTGCGTTGATGATTCTCTCTAAGTCATCGGAGCTAAAGGGTTTGATCTGAACGGGTGAGCTGGTGTCCTCTTGGGCGCCCCTGGCCCAGACACCTGCGTAGCAGTCAGCCTGCAGCTCAACGCGCACCGCCCCGGAGTCTGCCCCCTGGGGGTCATACTGGGAGTATTTGAGGTTACCGAGTAGGTTCTGAATATGGTGGCCGTATTCGTGGGCCAGTACATACTGTTCGGCACTCTGGCCGCCGGTTGCCCCCAGCTGGGTTTTCATGGTGTCAAAGAAGCCAGTTTGGACGTAGGCAACCTGGTCGGCGGGGCAGTAGAAGGGGCCTACTGCCTGGCTGGCAGAACCGCAACCGGTACTGACGGTCTCTTGTTTGAAGAGGTCAAGTTTTGGTGCAGTGTAGGCTATACCTGCTTGGTCGGGCAGAGCTGTCTGCCAGAAGTAGTCTAGCGAGTTGGCGGTTCCCACCATGTTGCAGTCGGTGTAGGTATTGGCATCTTCACCGGTCTTGCAATGGGCAAACTTTTCTCCTGAATCACCTTCAACCTGCTGGTAGTTGAAGCCACCACCGCCGGTGACCTGGTTGAGCATGTTAATGCCGTCCTGGCCAAAAATTATTCCAACAGCAAGTACCAGCACGATACCGCCTAAGCCACCACCGATTTTGAGTCCGGAGCCACCGCCTGAGCTGCCGGAACTACCTGAGCTACGTACCCGGTCGGTGTTCAGCCGGGAGTTTTCTTTAAAAGCCATCATGGATACAGCATAAGCTGTGAACTTCCCCTGAAGACCATTTCTGCACCCCGGCGGTTTGCCTTGTCCTGCTTACACCCCGGTAAGTGTTATACCGGCAGACAGAACAATTAGCGAGAATCTAGCCCGCGGGCGGCGAGCGCGTCACCTGTGTCCTGGGCGTAGGAGACGGTGGAGATGACCAGTGGAATGAAGAGACGAAAGCGCGAGACTTTGAGGCCGCGAGCGGTGACTGATTCTTGAAGGAAGGACCAGGTATCGATGATCGTTGGAATGGAGCGAATCATCAGTGCCAGGGCCAGGCCGATGCCTTGTGGGGAGATACCAAGGTGACGGAGGGGTGAGCAGAGCCAGATGAAGCCGTCAATGATGACCGGTAGGGGAGTCGACCAGAGCAGAACCTTGGCGGCAAAGAGCAGGCTGAGTAGACCTAGCAGGGTGTCTGCCCCTCGGGCCAGGGTGCCGGTGTACCAGTAGTAGAGCAGGAGGAAGCCCAGAAGCCAGGCGAGTGATCCTAGTGCCTGCACCCAGGTCATAACTGGTATCTGGGCGAGGGTGCCTAGAGCTATGACGATTACAAGCACAGCCGCCGCGATGCTCCACTGGCTGGTGAGCGTGAGTAGGGCGGTGAGTGTGAGCAGAGAAAGAGCCTTGACGCTCAGCGGTGTTCTGTGGATCGGTGTTTCTAAGGGCTGGTAGGTTCCAAAGAGGTGGTGGGCGGCGTTCACGGGTGGTTCTCTTCAGGGCTTTCTGCAGTGGGCTCTGAATCTAAAGCAGGAAAGCCCTCGGCGCACCAGCGCCGGTAGTCAGATAGGATGCTGGCCGTAGGTCCCTGGGCTAGTAGCCTGCCTTCGTGGATTACCAGTGCTTCGGTGCAGGTGGCCGCTAATTCAAGGTCGTGGGTAGAAATCAGGAGTTGCTGAGGCAGGGTGTCTAGTAGCTCAATGAGCTTTAGCCTGTTCCTGAGGTCTAGCAGGGTGGTTGGTTCATCGAGCAGGAGCATGCTTGGCTCTACTGCCAGAACCGCCGAAAGTGCGGTGAGCTGTTTCTCCCCACCGGAGAGGTTGTAGATCGGGTCAAAAGCCCGCTGTTCAACTCCCTGGTGGGCCAGTTGTGTCAGTGCCTTCTCCCGCCGCTCCTTGCGGTCTTTAATGTGCTGAAAGGACAGCTCAACATCTTCAACGCCGGTGGGCATCACCAACTGGGCCCCCGGGTCAGAGAAAAGCATACCCACGTGCGAACGAACGTGGTTGAGATTTTCGTAGACGCTCAGCCCGTGAACGGTTACTTTCCCGCTACTGAGGGGAGCAAGCCCGTTGAAGAGCCTCAGAAAAGTTGATTTGCCCGAACCGTTGAGCCCAAGGACGGCGGTCCTGTTAGCAGTCAGGGTGACTGTGACATCGTGCAGGAGGGTGCGTTGGCCCGTGCCTGTGGGGGCGGTGACGGTTGCTTGCCGGGTGCTCAGAACGTTCGGCTCAGAAAATACCACTGGGCCTGACTCTCTGGGGGAGCTTCTTCGGGAAGATCGGGAGAAAATCACGGTGTATATAGTACCCAAGCCTTAGCGGCCTGAGCCTGCTAGCGCGGGGAAGGCACGGTGCACCGAGAGGGCAATGGCTACGGCTACAGCGCATTTGATGAGGTCGCCGGGAACGTAAATCATGGCAGCTGCAAGGGCGGTGCCCAGGTCCAGGTGGGCATTGACCATCATGCCTGCTACACCGAAGACCTGAATAACTGCGAAGCCCGCTAACGCGGAGACTGCTAGGCCCAGAGCAGTAACCGCTTTTGAGCGGCTAGGCCCCAAGAAGCGGTAGGCCAGAAAGCCTGCTATAAAAGCGCCGGGAACAAAACCGAGAAGATAACCGAAGGAGGGGGAAGCTAGCACACCGAAGCCACCGCTACCACCGGCAAATACGGGCAGGCCCAGCAGGCCCGCTAGCAGGTAGAGAGCTACCGAAAGACCGGCACGCCTAGCACCCAAGATGAGGGCAACGGTGTAGACCGCCAGGGTTTGTAGGGTAATGGGCACGGCAACCGGTCCGACCGGAATAGCGGGTAGAAGCGAGCAGGCGGCAATAAAGGCGGCAAAGATAGCTATGAGAGCGAGGTTGCGGCCCGGTTGAGCGGCGGTGGTATGGGGTGAAGTCATCATGTCCTCACTATAGGGGAGGCTGAACACCCTTTAAAAATGGAGACTGCACTATCTCATATAGGAAAACCTCACCGAGAAATGCGGAATGCAGAGCGGATACCAGGAAGAAGCCGAGTTAGTGGATCCTGCGGGTATCTTAAACCCAAAAAATCTCTTATTCCGCGCATGAGCTAGATCCTCCAAGTATCGAGTCTTCTGGCTGTAGAATGGTGAGCTGGCATTCAGGGAGCTATCGTTGCCTTTCCTGTGCCTCTCTTTTCATTGTCATACCCTAGGGAGTTTTACCCCGTGCTATCTGTTTCTAACCTTGAACTGCGAGCAGGTGCCCGCCTGCTCATGGAGGATGTTAACTTCCGTATTGATAAGGGTGACAAGGTTGGGCTGGTTGGCCGTAACGGTGCGGGTAAAACCACTATGACCAAGGTGCTGGCCGGGCTGACTCTGCCTGCTGACGGTACCGTTAGCAGGGGTGGGACTATCGGCTATCTGCCTCAGGACCCCAAGGTCGATGATATGACCCAGCTCGCTAAGGACCGTATCTTCTCCGCTCGCGGGCTGGACGGTGTTGCCCGTAAGATGCGTCAGGCCCAGGAGATGATGGCCAGCGAAGACCCCGCTGAGCACGCCAAAGGCATGCGCCGCTACGATCGGCTTGAGGCAGAATTTATTGCCGGCGGCGGGTATGCTGCCGAGTCTGAGGCCGCAACCATCACTGCTAACCTTGACCTGCCAGAGCGTGTGCTTAACCAGCCGCTTTCCACCCTCTCCGGCGGTCAACGCCGCCGCGTGGAGCTAGCCCGTATTCTCTTCGCTAACGCCGACACAATGTTGCTCGATGAGCCCACCAACCACCTGGACGCCGATTCTGTGGTCTGGTTGCGTGACTTCCTCAAGAACTACCAGGGCGGGATCCTGGTCATTAGCCACGATGTTGAGCTCATGGAGCTTGTCGTCAACAAGGTTTTTTACCTGGATGCTAACCGCTGTGTCATTGATATCTACAATATGGGCTGGAAGAACTATCTGCTGCAGCGGGAACAAGATGAGGCCCGCCGTAAGCGCGAGCGCGCCAATGCACAGAAGAAAGCTGGCGCTCTCATGGAGCAGGCTAACAAAATGCGCGCTAAGGCAACCAAGGCGGTTGCGGCCCAGCAGATGATTAAGCGTGCCGAAAAGCTCATGCGCGGCCTGGAAGATGAGCGTCGTGTCGATAAGGTTGCCGCTATCCGCTTCCCGGACCCTGCTCCCTGCGGCAAGACCCCGCTTTCCGCCGAGGGCCTTTCCAAGAGCTATGGTTCGCTTGAGATTTTCACCGACGTGGATCTGGCGATTGACCGTGGTTCCCGTGTGGTGGTGCTGGGCTTTAACGGTGCCGGTAAAACAACGCTTTTGCGTATGCTGGCTCAGGCCACCCAGCCTGACACCGGTGAAGTCATTTATGGTCACGGTGCTAAGGTCGGCTATTTTGCTCAGGAACACGAAATCCTGGACGGTGAGCGCACTGTTTTTGAGAATATGAAGTCTGCGGCCCCTGATTTGGACGATACTAAGGTCCGCACCATTCTGGGGTCTTTCCTCTTCTCGGGCGACGACGTCGATAAGCCCGCCGGTGTGCTCTCGGGTGGGGAGAAAACCCGCCTGTCTTTGGCGACCTTGGTTGCATCGTCAGCTAATGTGCTTTTGCTCGATGAGCCCACCAACAACCTTGACCCCGCATCGCGTGAGGAAATCCTGAACGCCTTGAAGAATTACCAGGGGGCAATTGTCATGGTTTCTCACGATGAGGGTGCGGTTGAGGCGCTGGACCCAGAACGTGTACTGCTGCTACCTGATGCGGTAGAGGATCTGTGGAGCAAGGAATACCAGGATCTGATCTCACTGGCATAAGGGGTGCAATCACCGGGTAGGTTCTGTGGCCTTACGCGGGGAACCATAAATGGTCCCTACCAATATGCCTGTGTGTCTCTTTCTTACGAGTCTTAGTCGTTATGCAGGTCACGTGGCATGGGATCAGTAATGTGTGATTGTTGGGTTTGGGGCCAAAAAACCAAATATCACGAAACGGTAACGTCATCTCTTGCCTAGTAAGCCCCAGAGCAATGAGCGTAGAGTAAATACCAGCCCTCGAGGCTAATAACCCCGAGTGCTTATCAAGAAAAACCACCCCGCCGATGTGGTGGAACCACCGGCTAACGCAGGCGTTAGCTAAGAACCTTGAAAGGAAGATTCTATGCTCGAATCACACGACGTACGTTACCCTGAAATCGCCGAAGAGGGCACCGAGGTAGACGTTTTTTGGACTGAAGACTAGGTCAATCACCGCACGTCGTCTTTTGTTTTGCTTCAGTACATTCCATGTGTGCTTCTAGGCTCATAGGTAATTTGCGTGAAGGGGGCCGGAGTTCTTACTCCGGCCCCCTTTCTTTGCCTCTGTCATGGGCTAGCATCTGAGGGCACGCCCGGTACCTACCTATCAGAGATGAATTGGCTGATGAGCTCGCCAGGGGGCAAATGGGTGATGCCCAGGATCGTCAGCGCATAAAGCCCGACATAAGAGGCCAACAGTCCTGAGAAAATATTCTCACGGTTACTGCCAGCATCCCCTAGCACAGGTAGCGCCATATACCCGCTCCTGCGCCACAGAGGGCTGGGAACCAGAGGCCTAAGTGTTGCAGGCCAGAAGGGGTTTACTCCGCGGGTGGTAAGTGCATCACCCACAATATGGGCTGTGGCCCCGGCCAAGATTGCCCAGGGCATCGTAGCAAAAGAATTGGTGTAGATAGTACCCGCCATGACCACCAGCGCACCAGCCCAACCGCCAGGCGCTCTAAAGGTGCGCAGAGCAAGCCCACCCGCAAAGCCAGCCAGCGCCAAAGCGAGGAGTGGTACCCCTGCGTAGGTTAAGCGGTTGGCGCTAAGAGCTAGCACCCAAAAGAAAGCCAGGCCTATCAGAGAATGGGTGCCTTTGCGATGGCCGCCTGAGATTTTGGCAACCAGCCGTACAACCCACCGGCTGACAGGGGGTATGGAATGTGCAATTGACCCGTTGTGGTGATCGATATCGGGTAGCATGCCTGCACCAGCGGCAGCCAAAGTGGTAACGGCGAGCGTGGCGGGATCATCAATTCTGATAATCCCGGATTCATTCAGAGCAAGCCAGGCAGCTGCTGCGCTGATTGAGTGTGAATACCCCATCATGGCGGGCTGAACCTCCTCATGAAAAGCAAAACACCACCCTAGCACATATTCGAAAGTATGTTCTAATAGGATCGGAGGGGCGGGCAAGATCCTCCTTGGGCGGTTATGCACTAGAGTTTTTCGCCTAAGCAGGCAGAGAGGACAAGCCGAAAAGACCTGACATAAACCTTGTCAGTTTGCCCGGTAGAGGAGTTCGACCGGTAGGATTAACCCTGTCCTCCACCGCCTGGTAGCTCAAGGCGATTTTTCTGTTAACTTCACATCGAAAGTCCTCCGTTGAACCAACATACCCAAGGGTCGGCCCACACGGCCCCTGCTGAAACTTCAACCGACATGCTCTACCAGCTAGACGACGTTCCGCCCCTGGGCGTCTCGATTTTACTGGCCCTGCAACATATTCTGGCCGCTTTTGCCGGTATCATCGCCGTACCCCTCGTTGTCTGCACAGCCTTGAATTTCTCCCTTGCACAAACCTCATTGATGGTTTCTGCCTCGATTTTTGTGGCAGGTATCGCCACTTTTATCCAGTCCAAGGGCATCGGGCCCGTGGGTGCTCGCGTCCCCGGCATGATGGGCACCGACTTCACCTTCGTTAACCCCACCATAGCGGTGGGTAGCCAGTTCGGCATGGCTGGTATTGTGGCGGCGACCCTTTCTGCTTCGCTGGTTGAGGTTATCCTCAGCCGCTTCATCAAGCCACTGATGCGGTTCTTCCCGCCACTGATAACCGGTACCGTGGTTGCCCTGATCGGTATCACTCTGCTCCCTGTCAGCATGGACTGGGCGGCAGGTGGTGTGGGCTCCGAGGATTACGGCTCGCTCCAGAACCTCACTATCGCCTTCGGCGTTATGACCCTCACCCTGGCGATTGCTCATTTTGGTCGAGGCATCCTCCGCGCAGCTGCCGTCTTTATTGGCATGGTTGCAGGCTACCTGGTCTGTATCCCTCTGGGTCTGGTCGATCTCTCCGTTGTGGGGGATGCCCCCTGGTTCGCGCTGCCGAACATCTTTGCTTACGGCTTCCACTTTGACTGGGCCTCTACCCTGGCCTTTGTCCCCGCCTACATTGTGTCCACCATCGGTACCGTGGGTATCATGATGGCTATCGGTCAGGCTTCCGGCCGCACCTTGGAGAGCAAACGCGTATCGAACGGTGTTCTAGCGGACGGCGTTGGCTCAGCTATGGCCGGTATTTTCGGCGCAGGACCGAACACTTCTTTCTCCCAGAACGTCGGCCTGATTGCTCTGACCAAGGTGGCCTCCCGCCGTGTCATGATTATTGCCGGCCTGATTCTGGCTGTGCTGGGTGTCTTCCCCAAGCTCTCAGCCCTAATTTCTGTGATGCCTCAACCCGTCCTTGGTGGTGCTGGTGTTATCATGTTCGGTCTGGTTGCGGCTCAGGGGATTAAGACCCTAGCCTCCATTGAATTGGGGGACCGTGAGCTACTCATCGTTTCGGTGGCCTTTGCCCTAGGTATTGGCGTGACCGTACGCCCCGGTATGCTGGCAAACCTCCCCGGCGCCCTCCAGATGATTTTCTCCTCGGGTATCTCAACAGGTACGCTGGTTGCTCTGCTTCTAAACGTGGTTCTATTCGACCGTAAGAAAAAGGTGAGCGCATGAAACTCCTGGAAGAACGCATCCGCAGGGACGGAAGAATCCTGCCCGGAAATATCCTCAAAGTTGACCAGTTCATCAACCACCAGGTGGACCCCCAGCTCATGGTGGAAATGGGACGCGACTTCGCTGAGCACTTCAAGGACGCGGGGATTACGCGGGTTCTTACCCTTGAAGTATCTGGCATTTCAATGGCTATGACGGCCGCCCTACACCTGGGCGTTCCCATGGTTTTCGCCAAAAAGATTTCTTCAAAGACGCTGTCTACCGACACCTACAATTCCAAGGTCTTCTCCTACACCAAGAAGATCGAATACGACATCCGGGTGGACAAGCGCTTTGTCACCCCCGAAGACAGAATCCTGATCATCGATGACTTCCTGGCCAACGGACAGGCCCTCCACGGTCTGACCCACCTGTGTGAGCAGGGCGGTGCTACCGTAGCAGGTATCGGTATTGCGATTGAAAAGGTATTCCAGGGTGGCGGTAAAGATTTCCGCGACCGTGGCTACGATGTTTATTCTCTGGCCATGATTGACCACTTCACCGAAGACGGTGTCGTCTTCAGCCACGAACTAGAGTCAAGCTCCTAGAAACACTCGGGCCCCACACCATCACACGGTGCGGGGCCCGAACTGTAACTAGAGGAGCTTATCGACCAGTGCGTCCTCTTCTTCCTCATCAGTGGGGCGTGAGCGCTTCTTGGGAGGCCTTGGCCGCACAATGGACTTCATATGTGCAGGCATATCGTCCACAAACTCCATACGGCGGCGAATAATTTCTTCGTCTACCTCGCCAATATAGTTGCCCTCAGTGTCATAGAACTGGCTGTAGTAAGCATCGAGTTCAGCGGCAAGCTGGGCGTCAAGCTCATCATTGCGCACCTTTTGGCGGGCAGACCAGAAGAAAGCAACATAGAACATAAGAGCGAAGCAGTACCACTGCACAGAGTAGGACAGGTTAGGGCCGTAATCCTGCTCCGGCTTATCCCTCTGAACCGGTGCGCTTGCGGGAGCCGGGCTTTCGCTGGCCATGACACCATAGTTGGCGGTAGCAAGGTCTAAGCCTGTGAGCTCAGCGATTTCTGGTAAATCGATGGAGGTTATCTGCCCCTTGACGGGCGAGGCCCCCGTATCAATTTCGCCCTCAACAATTCGTGCGGTTAGGGTAATCTCACCGGTGGGAGGCTGGGGAATAGGGGTAGCGGTTGCCGCCGCATCACCAAAAGCCGCTTCGACCCATCCCCGGTTAATAACGATCATCTGACCGGTATTTGTGCGGAAGGGGACCAGAACCTCGTAGCCGTTCAGCCCGTTATAGGGCCTATTGCGAACCAGTAGCTGTTGATCGGCGAGATAGGTGCCAGCCATCTCAACCTGTTGCCACCGCAAATCAGGGTGCGGGGAAGAGAAAAGCTCGGGGGAGTCTGCAAGGAGTATCGGGTCAGCATCATAGTTGAGAGATATTCGCTCGTTACTGAAATCCAGAGCCTCTTTGCGGCTCATCTGCCACTGGGCCAGGTAGAGGCAAATTAGCGAAGCAACCACAGTGAGTGCAAAAATACCAATCCATTTACCAGAGAAAAGAAACCCGTATTTTTTCATCACGTACCTTGCTGAATATGCGCTAAAGAGAGAACCAAGAGCCTATTGTACGGACTCAGCTGGCAACACACCCTAGGAGAGCGGGCGGGTCTGCTTCCAAAAACCGCGTGCCACCAAAAAATCTTGCAGATAGGCCGTGTGCTCGGTACAGGCCGCCCAAGTCTTGCGCCGATCGGGTGTATGGACTTTGGGGTTATTCCACAGAATCTCAGAGGTAGCCGCCGCCTGGCACCCCTTACGTGAACACTTAATGAAATCCGGCTGAGGAAGAGCCGATGATCCACTGTGCTGTGCCGAAGTCAAATTACCGAGTATATCCATGCTTACAGTCCTCCCTGCCTGCCGGAGGAAGAACCCCCGTCATCGTGCTCGTCCTCGACCAGCTCACCGTCAATAACAATAGGTCCATCGGTAGATACAGCTTCTTCCCCCGGTTGCCAATCATGCTCCGCCTGGTCCTGCCGGCTGATCCGCTCCTCCTGCGCCGCTGCAATAGCGGCCTGCTGCTCCGCCGGTAGGTAGGCTGTAAAACTTGACCCACCCTGCTGATGCTCGCCATTTGCCACCACAACCGCTAGCCAAGGGATAATTGCTGCCCCAGCTAAGAAAATCCACTGCCAGACACCCTCAACCATCACAGCCGCAATGATAAAGATAATGCGTAAAAACATCTTGAAGGCATAGCTTTTGGCGCGTGCACTCACACCTGTCGACTGGCGTTCTGCCGCACCAGTAATCTCAAATACCTCAGAATCACCAGAAGCGTAACCGGCCGCTTTCAAGTCCTCCGCAGTCCAATATTTAGCAGCCATATTTTCACCTCCCGGGCGCAGTTAAAGCTACTTCCACTAGTGTAACCCCAGTCAAACTAACAGAACCCGGCAGACTAAATAACACGCGTTTACCCGGTAAACCTGCCCCTGCCCACGCCAAACGCGTAAAATAGGGGCAGAAAAACAACCCCCACCCCAAGGGAAACCCATGAGCAACCAAACCGTACTCATCACCGGTGGCAACCGAGGCATCGGCTACGCCATGGCCCAAGCCTTCAAACAGGCCGGCTACCAGGTAGCTGTCACCTACCGCTCCGGTCAAGCCCCCACCGAGTTCTTCGCCGTCAAAGCCGATGTCACCGACGCCGCCTCCATCGACGCCGCATTCAGCGCCGTAGAAGCCGAATTCGGTCCCATCGGAGTCCTTATCGCTAACGCAGGCATCACCAAAGATACCCTACTCATGCGCATGAGCGAAGAGGACTTCACCTCAGTCATCGACACCAACCTCACCGGTGCCTTCCGCGTCGCCCAGCGCGCCACCAAGGGCCTGCTCAAAAACAAGCGCGGCCGCATCATCTTCATCTCCTCGGTCGTAGGCCTCTACGGCAACCCCGGCCAGGTCAACTACTCAGCCTCAAAAGCCGGCCTGGTCGGCATGGCCCGATCCATCACCCGCGAACTAGGCTCCCGCAACATCACTGCCAACGTGATTGCACCCGGCTTCATCCAAACCGACATGACCGACGCACTCTCCGACGAGATCAAGAAGCAGTACACCGACTCAATCCCCGCCCGCCGCTTCGCCACACCACAGGAAATTGCTGACGTGGCTCTCTTCCTGGCATCAGATGCCGCAAGCTACATCAGCGGGGCCGTGATTCCCGTTGACGGCGGTTTAGGCATGGGGCATTAGGGTGTTAACGGGAATCACATTCCGTTTGCTCCTGTGTGCTCGCTTGCTCGCACCCGCTGCACTCCATCCCGTTGACGGTGGTTTAGGCATGGGGCATTAGGGTGTTAACGGGAATCACATTCCGTTTGCTCTTGTGTGCTCGCTTGCTCGCACCCGCTGCACTCCATCCCGTTGACGGTGGTTTAGGCATGGGGCATTAGGGTGTTAACGGGAATCACATTCCGTTTGCTGGCTGATTAAAGCTGATAGGCCTCAGCCCACTCACCTCCTCACCGGTTCGCTAACGCCCTCACGCGATTCACGCCAGACCCAGCCCGTGGGCTTCCGGCATACCGGCCCTAAGCCAAGGCAGCAGCCAGACCAAAGCTATTGAAGAAAGAAAATTACATGTCACTTCAGAACAAAACCATCATCATTACCGGCTCCTCACGCGGCGTAGGCGCAGATACCGCCCAAATTCTTGCCGCCCAGGGCGCAAACATCGTCGTCAACTACCGCTCCAAGGCACCCCGAGCCCAGAAAGTAGTGGCAACCATTGAAGAGGCCGGTGGCTCCGCCATCGCCGTTCAGGGCGACGTCACCAAGGCCGAAGACGCTCAGGCCCTCATCGACGCCGCCCTTGAAGCCTACGGTTCCTTGGACTACCTGATTCTCAACGCCTCCGGCGGTATGGAATCCGGTATGCCCGAGGACTATGCCATGACCCTCAACCGCGACGCACAGCTCCGTCTGGCACGACTAGCCGCCGAAAAAATGACCCAAGGCGGCCGCATCGTCTTCGTGACCAGCCACCAGGCGCACTTCATTCGTGAGGTAGAAACCATGCCCGAGTACCAGCCGGTAGCAGAGTCCAAGCGGGCCGGTGAAGACGCTCTGCTGGCTGAGGTTCCTGCCCTGACTGAGCGCGGTCTATCGCTGGTCGTTGTCTCTGCCGACATGATTGAAGGCACCGTCACGGCGGCCCTGCTCAACCGCCTGCACCCCGGCGCTATCGAAGCCCGCCGCGAAGAAGCCGGCAAGCTCTACACCGTCAATGAGTTCGCTCAAGAAATCTCAAAGATGGTTACCGCCGACGTTGAAACCGGCCATATCGAGCTGGTCGGCGGAGCAGGCGGCTTCATCAAATAAACGTTAGCCCTCTCAAACCCAAAGGGTGTTCGCATACAGTACGCGAACACCCTATTTTGCTACGGACCTAAGTAACCCAAATAAGGATTTTCTACCTCGAAAAGGCTAGCAAGGTTAGGAACACAACCATACCATTGAGACTGATATGGCAGATAAGTGGTGCCCAGATACTGCGGTGAAAAGCTCTCAGCCAGGCTAACCCCGCCCCCAGGACAAAATAGTAAGGAATGAGCAGACCAAGGCCGTGTATAAATGCGAAGACAACACCACTCAAGATAACCGCAAGAACAGCAGAAAAACGAGTACGTAGCCAGCCCCAAAGGTATCCGCGTAAAAGCAACTCCTCCCACAATGGTCCCAAGAAAACCATTGATAGAACTGCGCATACTATTGATAAGGGAGAAGGCATGCTAGAAAGCAAAGTCTCTAACGACTTTCCTGGAGGACTTGTTTCTCTATCTACGAACGCATAGACGATAAATAACTGGAAAGTAAGGGCGGCTATAAAGATGAGCGGGCCCTGCCAGAAGACATGAAGAATCCGCAAAGAAGGCTTGCTCAGACCCAGAACATCCGCCCTTAAACAGTATTTCTTTTTCAGCCAAAACAACCAGGATAAAGAAAAACCCCCGACAAGGAGCATCGCAAACATAAGGGCCTGAACCAGGAGCTGGAGCTCCCACTGTAAGAACAAACATAGAAGGACAACCGCCCCAAAAATACACACAACAGTAGCGATAACACCTGCAACCGCAAGCCCTAAGTGTCTACCCCCAACCACTTGAGGGCTTTCAAAGACATTGATTCTTTTCACAGTGTTAGAGTCCCACGAAATGGCGCACAGCATCCAGGCGGGGGAAGGGGACCTGCGCATCGGCAACCTCGCGCAGGGCTTCTTTCGCGCAGTAGGCAACACCCAACTCAGCCTGACCTAGCATCAAAATATCGTTGGCTCCATCACCCACCGCAAGCACCTGCGAGAGATCAACCCCAAACTCCTGAGCCCATTCCAGCAAGGACTTACGCTTGACCTCAGCGGTAACAACCTGCCCGGTAACCTTCCCCGTTAGTGCCCCATCGTCAACCTCCAGCCTATTTGCCCGGTACCTGGTGAGGCTGAGCTCACCGGCCAGGGGAGCCAAGACCTGCATAAACCCACCAGAAACAACACACACGGCATGCCCTGCCTCCAAAAACAGGCTAACTAGCTCATGAGCCCCCGCAGAGAATTTCACACTCCCAGCAACTTGCGCAATAACATCCTCGCTAAGACCGGCAAGCGCGCAGACACGCTCGCGCAGGGACTGCTCAAAATCAAGCTCACCGCGCATAGCCCGCTCGGTCACCGCAGCAACTTCAGCACCACGGCCCGCCGCTACCGCCAACTCGTCAATAACCTCCTGGCCAATGAGAGTCGAATCAACGTCCATAACGAGGATTTTCTTCTCGGAACCGGTCAGGGAACATGGAACAAAGTTCACATGATACCCCCGCTCGCAGAGCGTATCTAAAGCTGCGACCTCTTGCCTGAGCCCGTCAATCTCACCGGCAGAATATTCCGCATCGGCGGTGTAGACCCAATACGCAGGCCCGGAGAGCTCACCTGCAACCGCGCATTCCTGCATATAGTCAGACTTGCCGTTGGTCAGCTGTAGGCCTTCAACCTCACCGAGAACCTGTAAGAACCAACCCTGATCAAAAGGTGGCGTGCTACTAGTGGCGGGGGCAAAGGCTACAAGGCGCATAGAAACACTCATGGCTCCCATTCTAAAAGTGTCAGCTAAGCCATGTTGCCAGCTAGTGCTCTGACACGCGATACGGATATAACCCTTTGGCTCCCCTTGCAACAAACTAGGCAGGTGAACCCAAAAGGTACTAAAGTTGGGTGCTATGGCATCAGTTCTGGATCTCAAGCACGTCACCGTCACTCGAAACGGCAAAAACCTTATTGACAAGATCACCTGGCAGGTAGATGAGGGCGAGCGCTGGGTCGTCCTCGGCCCTAACGGCGCTGGCAAAACTACCTTGCTCTCCATTGCGGCAGCGCGTCTGCACCCCACGCGTGGTGAGGTAGATATTTTGGACGAAATTCTTGGTGCGGTTGATGTCTTTGAACTGCGCCCACGGATTGGGCTTTCATCTGCTCCGGTAGCTGCTCAGATTCCCGGCAATGAAACAGCCCTAAACGTCGTTATTACTGCAGCTTACGGTGTATCAGGCCGTTGGAATGAAGAGTACGATTCCTTTGACGATAATCAGGGGCTTGTTCTGCTTGAGGACTGGGGAGTGGCTCACCTGGCTGACCGAACTTTCGGGTCACTTTCTGAGGGTGAGAAGAAGCGCGTTCTGATTGCTCGTGCGCTGATGACCGACCCCGAAATGCTGATTCTCGATGAACCCGGTGCGGGCATGGATATTGCTGGGCGGGAGGACCTCGTTAAGCGTCTGACCTATCTCGCTCAGGACCCTTATGCCCCCGCAACTATTCTGGTAACTCACCATCTTGAAGAAATCCCTGCGGGCTTCACGCACGCCCTCCTGCTGCGCGACGGCCAAGTCGTTGCCGCTGGGCCTATCGAGAGCACTCTGACGCAGGAGAACGTCTCAGCTACCTACGGAATGGATCTTGACCTCACAGTTCACCCCGGTGGTCGCTACTCAGCCTTTGCTCGCTAAAGCATGAAACCCAAGCAACTGAGCCCGGAGCAGATTGCTGAGCGCGCCGAGCGAGTCTGGGCTCTACCCAACGCTCGCGCGCTGGCTGAGGCCCCTGAATCTGAGACACGCTACTACACCTCGCTCACCGACGTGAAGCTGCGCTCCCAGAAAGAACCTGAGTGGGGTATCTATATTGCTGAATCGTCTAAGGTAATTCGCCGTGCCCTAGCCGCTGGGCACCGCCCTCTTTCGCTCATACTGAGTGAGAAGTGGGCTGATGACCTCTATGATGTTCTCAGCGCCCACCCCGAGGTACCTGCTTATCTTGGAACAGAAGCTGAACTGGAAGCGGTGACTGGCTTCGCTCTACATCGGGGTGCTCTGGCAGCTATGGCACGCCCCAAACCGACCGCCTTGGCAGACCTGCTTGAGAACGTCCAGCGGGTCGCTATTCTTGAAGATATCGTTGATCACACCAACGTGGGGGCTATTTTCCGCTCTGCCGCCGCCCTTAACGTCGACCTTGTGCTGGTAACGCCCCGCTGCGCTGATCCTCTTTACAGGCGGTCTATCAGGGTCTCTATGGGAACTGTGTTCCAGGTTCCCTGGGCTCGACTTGAGTCCTGGCCCCATGCGCTAGAAACCTTACACAAGGCCGGGTTCGTGACAGCCGCGCTGGCTCTCAAAGAAGACTCCCTGACCCTTACCCAACTGGCGGAAAAACGGCCAGAGAAACTTGCCCTGATTCTGGGATCAGAAGGGCACGGCCTTGCCGCCTCAACGCTGGCTAAGACCCAGCATACCGTCATTATTCCCATGAGCCACGGCGTTGATTCACTCAATGTCGCCGCAGCTAGTGCGGTGGCTTTCTGGGAAACCCGGCCCCAGTCTCACCTGAACTCCTAAAGAGTGATGAACAACCGACCCTCCTGGGGCTCTAGTTTGCCCAAAGAGTGGTAGAGTGGTGCCTCGGTTGTAAACCGCAACCACCGGTAGGCACCCGCCCCGGTAGCTACAAGATATGCACTGGCAAAATCCAGGGCACGAAGAAGGTATATATCATGCAGGCTGGCATCCACCCTGAATACAACTACGTTCTGTTCCGCGACCTCGCTTCTGGCGAGACCTTCCTGACCAAGTCCACCATGACTTCTCAGAAGACCGAAAAGTGGGAAGACGGCAACGAGTACCCCCTCGTAGAAGTTGAAATCTCATCGGCTTCACACCCCTTCTACACCGGTAAGCAGCGCATCATGGACGCCGCTGGCCGTGTTGAGCGCTTCAACGCTCGCTTCGCAAACTTCGGCAAGAAGGCCTAAGCGCAGGCCACAGGCTTTCTCGCTTAACATCACACCCCGCAACGGCGATTTTTCACTCCTTGCGGGGTGTTTTTGTAGGTTCACTGCGTAGAATTAGGGTCGATTCGCTTTGCGCCAACCCCCAAAGGCGCTCACTGTGAAATAACTATAGGGAGGTACCGTGTCCAAGGCGGTTGAGGGTCAACCTCAGAAAAAACGAAAAAAAGCACTGTGGATTATTCTGCTGTGCCTTATTCTGGTTCCGGCCTTGGCTGCCGGTGGGTATTTACTCATGATTAACAAGGCTTGGAATAAAGCCGAAACTATTGAGAACGCTATGCCCAATGAAGATGGCTCGGTGAACACCGTGCACAACGACCAGCTTCAAGAGATGGTTGATAAAGCAACCAAAGCCCCAGAAGAAATTACTAATGAGTCAGGGGCTAGCCTGAAAGAGAATATCTCTGAGGGCGACTCCGATGGCGATGGCATTCTCGATAAGGTGGAGGGCGGTGCTGTTACCAGCCGTCCCGCCAACACCAACTCCACCGACATCCTTCTACTGGGCTCCGATCAGAGAAGCGGAGCGGAAGCTCAGTACGTGACCGGTGCCCGTGCAGATAGCATCATGGTGCTCCACATCCCCGAAGACGGCTCAGCCGCCTACCTGATCTCTATCATGCGCGATACCTGGGTTAACATCCCCGGCTATGGTTCCCACAAGGTGAATGCTGGCCTGAACTACGGTGGCGTTGACCTACAGGTAGCAACCATCGAACAGCTCCTGGGCATGCAGATGGACCACGTAGCAGAGATTGATTTCGAGGGTTTCAAGGCTCTTGTCGACACTTTAGGTGGCGTCACCGTTGATGTTCCCCTGGCTTTTAATGCTAGCGCTCCAGGCTACTCCTTCGCTGCTGGACCCCAGACCATGACTGGCGGACAAGCCCTTGTTTATGTCAGGGAACGTTACAACTTCAGTGACGGTGACTACCAGCGCGTTCGTAACCAGCGCGCCTTCCTGCGCGGTGTCTACAATCAGCTGCGTTCTGAGGGCGCTTTGAGCTCTGCTGCCAAGCTACTTCCGGTTATCGAGTCCGTTTCGCCCTACATGAAGGTTGACTCGGGGCTTTCACCCGCAGCTATTGTTGGAATTGCTCAGCCGGTTCTGTCCAACGGCAACACCCAGCTTGTCTCATTGACTCTTCCCAACGCTGGCACCGGCTGGTCATGGGACGGGCAGTCAATTGTTGTGCTTGATGCGGCAGCTACCAGCGCTCTATCCCACGCACTACAGACCGATACTATGCCAAACTACATCGCTACCTACGGTGCTGACTAAACAGTAGGGCGCGGCAACTGATTAAAAAATATTGAGGGCCCCTTACTGGGGCCCTCAATATTTTTGTCTCAACAAAAAAGCTTAGTGTTCGAGCGGGTCCTCGGAGACTTCTTCTTCGTCGTAGCTATTGTCTCGACCGTAGAAGAGCGCAAGGAAGGCGATAGAGGCCCCCAGAACAAGGCCCAGGATACCAAGCATGGGCTTGAAGAAAATCATGACCAGGCCGGCAGTCAGAATCAGGCCGCCCAGGATTCCCATGAGCACTGAAATCCTCTGGAGGCCCAATGGGGGTGCCGGGTAGTCGGATTCGTTCTGGTCCTTCCAGGTAGCCGATTCATGGTTGGCCGTGTCGGCAACTGAGGCTGAACGACCGGGAATCAGGGAGCGCTTTTTCTTGGGTGCACTTTCACGGTGGGCTTCGCCCTCGGAGGGCACGAAAGCATCGGGTACATCGTACTCGTCAGCCTCGGGAAGAAGCTCGGGCAGGAAGTTGGGTAGCTCATTGAACCACTCCTGAGTAATCTCGGAGGGGCGCACAGCCTGAACGGTGAGCGAGAGTTCAAAAGCGTTACCGCGAATAGTTCCCCAGGCGCTGGTGAGCTTGTTGTGTTCATAGGCATGGCGGATAACGGGTGCTAGCTGCTCCGAAATCTGTGTTGAGAGCCGACCAACAACCTTGCGGTCATGGAGCACATCAACAGAGTCAACGGTACGGCCGTCGGCAAGTTTGATTTGGTTGTTCTCAAGGGAGAGGATTACACGGCCCTCGCCGGAGGGAGGAAGAATCTCGTGGAGGTACTCGGAGTAGTCTTTTTCATCGAGGACCTTCATGGAGGCACCCTGGGGCAGGAGCGCTGCCTGGGTGGGTGCCTGGTTGAGGGGGAAGAGCGACCCCGGTGCACTCAGTGAAAGCAAACCGGTGCTTTCGATGTAGGTGTCGCCGGTGACCCCACGCAGAACAGCGGTGAGCTGAAGCCGCGCAGTGGCATCGTAGCCTGAGGCAACAACGCGGCAGATGGGGTTCCAGTAGGCTTCGGAGTCTTCTGGGCTCATGCGACCTACTTTGAGATCGTCGACGTAGACCGCGATAGCGTAAGGCTGGTAGGGGTTATCCGGCTCAGGGACCAGGCGAACATCGCCGTTCCAAACCTGCTCCCGGTCAATCAATAATTCTTCAAAAATATGAAGAATTTCGGCGTCGTAATAGTCATCGGTGATGATATGTACGGTGCCACGATCGCCCAGTGTATATTCCGTCACTGCCAGCTCCTATTTCCCTGCAAAACTTACTCTCTATAGCTTCTCACGAAAGCGCCGGTTTTGGTTCGCAATCTCGCCCACCAAAACCGGCTTTCTTTCGATATTCTCAGCCTTGAACGCGGTTGGAGTGAGGCAACTCTCGCAAGACTTTTTATCTGCCCGCTGTATTGAATTCCTGGGCCGCCAAAATGCGCTGGGCGTCATCGAGTAGTTCTCGAATGAGGCGTACCAGTGCTGTTGGGGCGTCCTGGTTCTGAGATAGCCAGTCCTTGGTGGCGGTGATAACCGGGTGGTTATCGAGCGTTCCCTCAGCAAGTTCGACCGCGGGGTAAAGCCCGCGAATAATCCGGGTTGCCATTCCGCCAGAACGCTCGCCCCAGGTCTTAGCCAGAAGCTCAAAATAACGGGAACGGTATTCCGTGCGCAGGCTTTCTGGGCCCTGCTGGAAACCTGCGGCTGTGGCGGAGAGAAGGTCGTTGGAAAGATCGGGGTTGCCGGTGACGGCTTCCCAAGCCTTTGCCTTAGCTTCTGCGGTGGGTAGTGCAGCCAGGGCGAAAGCGTAACCGCGTTCGGCGGTGGCTGACGGGGAGTAGCTCCGCGCCTGGGCCAATTCCTGCTCCGTCACCTGCTGGTTCACGGCAAGCGCGTTCAGCGCCTTCCAGCCCAGTGTCTGGTTGTAGCTCACACCGGGGGCCTGGGGGATATGTCCATCTACCGGGCCGTAGGCACCCCGGGCAACATCGCGTGCAAAGTCGGAGCCCAGCCTCGTATGGCTTGCAAGACTGAGAGCGGTACGAACCATGATGAGCTGTTCATCGCTCCCAGGGGCCGCTGTTTCGAGGGCTGAGAGCAGAGCCTGGTAGAGGGTGTCCCATAGGGTGCCCCGCTGGTCCTGCGGCGTGTAAAGGGAGATAGCGGATTGAGCTTGAGCCACAATGTTGGAGAGTAGTGTTGCAGACTTTTCCTGGGGCAGAGCCTGGCAGACAGCGGTGACGAAGCGGCTAGCTTCGAGCTTGCTGTCCCTGGTCATGTTCCAGAGGCTACCCCAGAGCAGGCCACGGCTAAGTGGGTCCTCAAGGGTAGAAACGTGGCTAAGAGCAGTGGACAGCCCGGTTTCCTCGGTCAGAGCGACCTTGGCGTAGGTGAGATCTTCCGCGTTGAGAAGTAGCACGGCGGCATCGGCAACCTGTGCAAGCTCGTCGGCTGACAGGTTTACCTGTGCTTCTTCTGTTCCTGCGGGCATCTCAAGGGGGATGCTGGCAGTCTGGGTAAGCCGCCCATGGGCGAGAGCCAGTGTTGCAAGCTGGAGCCTGTGGGGGCGACCGATAGATGCGGGCACCTCGGGCGGCAGAACCTGCTGAACTGTGAGCGTAGCCAGGTTGCCCTGTGCATCGCGCACGAGACGGCAGGAGAGCTCGGAGAGGCCGCTGGTGAGTAGCCAGGCATCGGCCCAGGAACGCACGTCGCGGTCGGAGACCTCATCGAGCGCCGCCAGGAAGTCGTCCAAGGTGGTGTTATCCCACGCATGACGTTTGAAGTAGAGGCGGGCGGCGTCAATAAACTCGTCAAAGCCGACGTAGGCTACGAGCTGTTTGAGAGCAGATGCGCCCTTGGCGTAGGTAATTCCGTCAAAGTTTTGGCGGGCCGCTTCGAGGTGGGGTATCTCGGCCACGATGGGGTGGGTGGTGGGTAGCTGGTCCTGCCGGTAGGCCCAGGCCTTGCGTGAATTGGCGAAGGTGACCCATGATTCTTTGTAGCCGTTGGCTTCTGCCGCGCCCAGGTGGCCCATGAAGTCAGCGAATGATTCTTTGAGCCAGAGGTCGTTCCACCACTTCATGGTGACCAGGTCACCGAACCACATGTGGCTCATCTCGTGGCAAATGACGTTGGCCCTGCTCTCTAGCTGGGACTGGTCGGCACCGGAGACAAAAATGTAGTTTTCGGTAAAGGTCACCAGCCCGGGGTTTTCCATGGCACCCAGGTTGTATTCGGGCACAAAGGCCTGCTCGTACTTGGGGTAGGGGTAGGGGTAATCGAAGAGCTCTTGGAAGAAGTCAAGGCCCTGCTTGGTGACCGCGAAGATGTTGTCGTGGTCAAAGTGTTCTGCCAGGGACTGACGGCAGTAGGCGACCAGAGGGATATTGCCTGAGTTGACCGAAGCCTTGGGGGAGTAGGTATCACGGGCGACAAAATACTCGCCGGCAAGGATCGCGGTGATGTAGGTGGAAATCCTGGCGGTCGGCTTGAACACTCGTTTGCTGATGGTTGAGTCTGAGGGGTCTTCTAGTTCCCTTTCTAGTTCTGCGTTGGAGGAGACAACCCAGGTTTTGGGTGCTGTGACGCGGAAGTTGAAGACGGCTTTGAGGTCGGGCTGTTCAAAGCAGGGGAAGACCCTGCGGCAGTCTGCTGGCTCGTACTGGGTGTAGAGGTAGGTGCGGTTATCGGCCGGGTCAGTGTAGCGGTGGAGGCCTTCACCCGAGCGACTGTAGTAGGAGCGGCCCTTGATGGTGAGGGTGTTCTCTTTTTCAAGGTTGGGTAGTGTAATGCGGGAACCTTGGACTACGTCGTCCAGGTGGAGGGTTTTACCGTTGAGTTTGACGGAGTCTACCGCCTGGTGAATGTAGTCGATGAAGGTTGATTGGCCGGCAGCAGCGGTGAAACGGACGGTGGTAGCAACCGGGAAGGTCTCAAAACCTGCCGCTGCGTGGGTCAGGTCGATGTGGACGTCGTAGGTATCAACGGTGATCAGGTCGGCGCGGGTGGCGGCTTCTTGCTGGCTTAAGTTTTCGTTATTCACATCACCTATGGTAGGTCGCGGGGTAGCGGAGGTCTAATACCTAGGGCAGGCTGTCGCTAGAGTGAAGCGGTAGCCGTGCGGTGTCACTGTTTTTGGGGGAGCCGATTTGCGGTGCGCCTACCGAACGGTGTATCTTGTTTTTTGTTGCTTTTCTGGCCCAAGCGGGCCGGGAAGTCACCTTGCGCGGGTGGCGGAATAGGCAGACGCGCTAGCTTGAGGTGCTAGTCCTCGTATTAGAGGGTGGGGGTTCAAGTCCCCCCTCGCGCACAACTGAAAACCCTGACTCATATGAGTCAGGGTTTTTCTGTATACACCGAATAAGGAGCGACAATATGGCCGCGAGAGGGAATACAGTACCCACAGCAGCTGAAATTCGTTTTGCGAAAATACTCAGAATATTCTTCGCAATGATTCCTGTAGTTTATTGTCTCTTTTGGATACTGTTTACCGATGAAAAAATTAACTACTGTCTGATATTTTTTGTCTACTTCTGTGTCAGTTATTTTCTTAGTGCGCTGCTACCAGATATTTTGATTGGCATTACAGCCATAGGGATTGCGGAATACTCATTCGGCTGGCTGGCAACAGACCTCTATCAGCAAATGGGTATTCCGATGCCTGATTTTATATACCCCATATGGAGCGGACTCATTACTGGCTGTATTCTTGGTAAAAATTTTGGATTACCCTATGTGAGTACCTGGCTAAAGACCAATGAATGGGTCTACGAAGAATCGCAGAAGAATAAGAAGACAAGCTAGTCGCCAAAATCAACGGCACTAACTTCTGGATCGCTCAGAAACAACTGCCAATCACCAAAAGCTAGATCAAGTTTCTGACCTTTATAAGAATTGATTCTGCTAATGAACTCATCTTGAGTTAGCCCCTGTTTGCTACCTCTGAATCGTAGATATCCACAATCTGTAGTTGCAATATATAAATATTCAGTATGGTTGTAAGACTTTGTTCCCGTGCGCGCGATACCCGCAGATTTGATAGTGCAAGTTTTAACGTGGTTGTGGCTTTGGTTGTAGAGCGGGGAGAACCCCATATGCGCTAAGCCATAAGCAACTGGGGCCACAACTACGAGTGCCACTACTCTCAATGCCCAAACAGTTGCCCGCGGGAACTTTTCGGTAGATTTCAGTACCACTTTTCTGGGTTTCCCTTGAATGCTCATATATCCCTTTGCTTATTTCGGGTGCACACCATATCTTACTTACGTTCCTCTATCTAAACGACAGGTATGCTTGCCTACCTCATGAGAGAAACCGCCCTTATGCCGTTGTTACTTCCTGTTCTCAGTAGTATCTGTGGTGAACATGTTTATAGCTTATCCCCAGGGCAGTCCTGGTTTTGAGGTGGTCTGATGAAGCGTTTGGGTGGGTTGGTTGCCTTTCTTCTCGTGGCAGTGGTGTTGTCCGGGTGCTCTTTTGTGCAGGGTTCTTCTCGGGTTGCTTCTGCTGAGCAGCAGCGTGTGATTGTGGATGAGTTTTGGTCTTTGTTCCCTGACACGGTGGAGGCTACGGGGACTGATCCTTCTCATTTTGTGTATGAGGGTGGGGCTATTTACACTGCGGAGCGTATTGCTGAGCGTGATCTTGATTATCGGTTGTGTTCGGATGATGTTGATGGGACGTCTTTGTATATGTTGTCTGCTTTGGTGAGGGACACTTCTCAGCGTAATTCGAAGGAGGAGTACAAGCAGAAGGTGCAGAAGATGCGTGATTTGTGGGAGTCTTGGGGGTATGAGGTTCAGGGTAGGGGGCCTCATAGTGAAGGGGCTGAGATTGTGATGTATACGGATTCTGGTACTCGGGTGTCGTATTTGGCTACTGTGTCGGGTGAGCGTATATCGGTTGATACGGCGTGTGTTTTGTCGAAGTAGCTGGCGGGGGAACCAGGTAGCTGAAAATTTCCCCCGTTTTATTAGGGTGTGGCACGTCACCCGCTTTTCGGGGCTGAAAACTTGCAGACCTCGAATCTTCTGCGTATAGTTATTACTCGTTGCCAGCTAAGCCCAAAGGATCAGCTAAGACACCTTGCGCGGGTGGCGGAATAGGCAGACGCGCTAGCTTGAGGTGCTAGTCCTCGTATTAGAGGGTGGGGGTTCAAGTCCCCCCTCGCGCACAGAGCAATCCCCGGTTCTTTGAGAGCCGGGGATTTTTCTATGCCCACCCAACCACCCAGACCAAGGTCGAACCCGGCACCAACCCCAACCGTAGAGGGCCGATAGACTGGGAACATGACAGCCACCAGCCCCAACCCATCCCCCCACCTACCTCAGCTCGAACACACCTACGCCCAAGCCTTCCCATCCCTGGCCCACCCCGCGCAGCCAGAGATACCCGCAGGGTCACAAGTAGCCTGGGTCAACCACAGCCTGGCCCGCCAACTCGGACTAGACAGCGAGCGCCTCGCCAGCGCCCAAGGACTCACCTGGCTCACCGGCGGGGCAAGCAAAAGCACCTACGCCCTTGCCTACTCCGGCTACCAGTTCGGCCAGCTCTCACCCGTCTTAGGGGACGGCCGGGCCCACCTGACCGGGGAACTAACCCCCAGCCCAAAAGCTGGTGATACTCCTGGGGCCAGAGCCCACCGCCTAGACCTGCACCTTAAAGGCAGCGGCAGGACGCCCTTTTCGCGCCCCGGCTCAGACGGCAAGGCACCGCTGTCAGCAATCTGGCGCGAAGCGGTCATCGGGGAATTCCTGCACGCAATGAACGTGCCGACCAGCAGGGTCCTAGCCATTATCGAAACCGGGGAACGCATCAGACGGCGTTCGCCCCAACCTGAGCCTGCCGGCATCGGGGTGCGTGTGGCTAACAGCCACATACGGGTGGGGACCTTCCAGTACGCCCAGTACCGGGCAGATACGGACATCCGCCGGGAGCTAGTCAGCTACGCCCTACACCGCCACTACCCGGAGGTAGAAATCCCAGCAACCAGCGGTCAAGAAGCCCTGGCCCTCCTGCGCGCGGTAGCACAGAGACAGGCCGAGCTGGTGGCTCAATGGCAGGCGCTGGGCTTCGTGCACGGGGTACTGAACACCGATAACGTGACTATCTCCGGTCAGGCCATAGACTTCGGGCCCTGCGCCCTCATTGACACCTTTAGACGCGGTGCCGTGTACAGCTCAATTGACCAGAATGGGCGCTATGCCTACGACCAGCAACCCGCTGTCACCCAGTGGAACCTTGCGCGCTTTGCTGAAACCCTGCTTGACCTCATCGACGGTGAGAACCCCAACCGGGCTATTCACCTGGCAACAGAGGTCCTGGCCGAGTTTGAAGAAACTATCCGCGACCGGCAGGTTAGTTTGTTTGCGCAGAAAATCGGCTGTGACCTCTCATCAACACCTGTAGAACACCGGGTACAGGTGGCTGCCTTCATCGACCGGACGCTGGGATTGCTCGAAGAACAGTCCCTCGATTTCACCGGCTTTTTCAGTTCTCTCACCGGAGGCAGCTGCCTGCTCAAAGGCCAGGAACAGGCCGCCTGGCTGGCAGAACAACAGCACCTGCAAGAGCTGACGCAGACCACCCCTGAGCGCGCGGAGCAGTTGATGAAGCGGGCAAATCCCCTCTACATTCCTCGCAACCTTGCCCTGGAGACTGCCCTGCGTCAGGTGGAGCGAGGAAACCTAGAGCCGGTACTGGGCCTCATTGACATCATCAGCAGGCCTTTTACCCCTCAAGAGGGGGCCGAATTTTTACAGACAGCACCCGCCCAGTCACGTTTCTTTGTCAGCTTCTGCGGCACCTAGAACCCCTACACCGGGTAGTGAGGGTAAGAGAAAGGGCCGATGACCCTACACAGGTCATCAGCCCCTTGCTGGGACTAGCGGTTGCGGCGGGAATATACCCACACCACAAGCGCGCTAGACAGATTCTTTACTCTGCTCAGTTTCTTGGGCAGCGGCTAACTGCTTATCAGCCTGCTTCACGCGGGCGCTTTCCTGTAGACCGGAGCTAGTGCGTAGCGGGGGCACCCTAAAGAAGAGAGCAAGAATAAAAGCCAATACCGTAACGAAGAAGCCCACCCAGTAGACCGAGACCGCTGAGGCGGTGAAACCCTCCATGAAGGGGCGGGTCAGGCGGGCATCTGCGCCGTTCAGATACGAGGTATCGGAGGTTGACACTTCAGCGCCCTGAGTTTCCCCGGAGTTTTCTTCGATTTTCTGAGCTATCTGCGGCACTAGCTGATCTACCCAGTAGGTGCGCTGGGCCTGGTCGGACCAGTTAACGGTTAGAGTTCCCTTATCGGCGGTGGCATGGAGTTGGCTGGCAACCTGTTCCAGTGCGGCAGTCTCTGCCTGCGGGCTAGCCTGCTCAATCTGGGCATCGATGACTGTCTGAGCCTGGTCTGCCGCAAGAAGGCCAGCCTCTACCTGCTTCTGAACAGCCTGGGTGACCTGCTCCTTGACCTGAGTATCTGCGGTTGATTTGGCGCTCTCGGCTGCCTGCTGGAGTTGCGTGGCGATACCCGCTTGCGCAGAAGTAAGAATCTTGTTCCAGATCTGATCCATGACGCCCTGATTTTCAGGTGCCTGAGCAACTGCCGGTGTCAGCGCGGCATCGAGCCCTGCGCGCAGGTCATCGTCGTTACCCATAGCTTTAACAATGTTGGCGGGCATCGCAGAGAAGAGAACAGAGAGCAGAACGGCGGTGCCCATTGTGCCACCAATCTGGCGGAAGAAGGTGGACCCTGATGAGGCAACCCCCATGTAGGTCGGTGCCACAGCGTTCTGGGCGGCGAGGGTGAGTGACTGCATGAGCTGGCCCAAGCCAAGACCCATGATGAACATACCGATCATCAGGAACCAGAGGGGGCGGTCAACCGTCATAAAGGTCAGATAGAAGTAGGCAAGGGTCATGAGCGCTGTACCCAGAATCGGGAAGATGCGGTATTTCCCGGTACGGGCAACCATACGGCCAGAAACAATGGAGGCTATCATGATGCCACCCATCATAGGCAGGGTTGCAAAACCGGACTCAGTGGGTGTGAGGCCCACAACAATCTGTAGGTAGAGGGGGATGGTCATCATGGCACCGAACATGCCAAAGCCTACGAGGAAGCCCAGAATCGCAGACATCGAGAAAGCACCGGACTTAAAGAGCGCTAGCGGGATAATGGCATCCTGGCCCATCTTAGCTTCAATGCTAAGGAAGGCTACTAGACCCACAGCAGAAATAAGGTAGCAGGTAATTGCAGAGGCTGAGGTCCAGCCCCACTCACGGCCCTGCTCAGCCACCAGGAGCAGGGGCAGTAGGGCAACGATGACGCTGGTTGCGCCCCACCAGTCAACGCGGGGAGCTTTGCTCTTATCAGCGATAGCGGGCAGATGCAGGAACTTCCAGACCATGGCTAGAGCAACAAGGCCGACAGGTACGTTGATGAGGAAGACCCAGCGCCAGCCAGTAACCCAGAAAATTTCGGGGGCACCGGCGAACATCCCACCGATGAGGGGCCCGAGTACCGATGAGATACCGAAGACCGCCAAAAAGTAGCCCTGATACTTTGCCCTTTCGCGGGGAGCTAGCATGTCGCCCATAATCGCCATGGGTAGGGACATCAGCGCGCCCGCACCAATACCCTGGAAGGCACGGAAGAGGGCAAGCATCATCATGCTGGTCGAGAAGCTAGAGAGTAAGGAGCCCAGAATGAAGACCAGGATGCCCAAGAGGTAGAGGGGGCGGCGGCCGAAGACATCGGAGAGCTTGCCGTAGATAGGGGTGGTGATGGTGGAGGTAATCATGTAGGCGGTGGTTACCCAGGCCTGCTGTTCTAGCCCGTGTAGGTCATCGCCGATGGTGCGGATTGCTGTTGAGACGATGGTCTGATCGAGCGATGAGAGGAACATGCCCGCCATGAGCCCGAGAATAACCAGCATGATTTGCCGGTGGGTCATGATAGGTTTTTCACCCGTGCTGGGCGACACTTTCTTATCTGGTGATGTCACTGTTGGTCTTTCGGTGCATGGGATATTTGCTCAGATTTATTCTAGTTTGCAGTTCTGCAAAAACTTCTAAAAGTTCATGTTCTTTCCCGCACATTCCCTAGCTCACTAGAGCATGTGAGCTTCAACAAAAGGTCAGGATGCACATATTTGTTTTTGTTGGTTTTTTAGGGGGCTGGGCCGGGTAAACCCCACACAAAATACAGGTAAAACCACACTAAAACACATCGAATCGTGGCATAATTGAACTGCCACCAGAAAACATCCACCACGGATTCTGTGAAAGGAACCTAATACCATGGCCCTGGAAAAGAAGCACACCAAGCTCGGCGTTATCGGCGCAGGCGGCGTAGGCTCAGCAACCGCATACGCAGCAACCCTCCGCGGCGCAGCCGATGAAATCGTGATCTACGATATTGCCGCCGACCGTGCTGTTGCTGAAGGCCTGGATATTGCTCACGGCACCATGTTCGCCCACGAAGCTGAGGTTGCAGGTAGCGGCGATATTGAAATCCTACGCGATGCTGACCTGATTATCGTCACCGCAGGCGCTCGCCAGAAGCCCGGCCAGCCCCGCCTGGAACTGGCAGAAGCAAACGTCAACATCTTCAAGGCAATGCTGCCCCAGGTTATGGCAGTAGCACCCAACGCAATCCTCATGATCGTCACCAACCCCTGTGACGTTCTGGCCGTTGTCGCCCAGAAGATTACCGGCCTGCCCAGCGAGCGTTGCTTCGCATCGGGTACCGTTCTTGACTCTTCCCGCCTGCGCTGGCTCATTGCCCAGAAGGCTGGCGTTTCCATCCGCTCCGTCCACGCAAACATCGTGGGCGAGCACGGCGACTCCGAGTTTCCCGTATGGTCAGCTGCCAACATTGGTATGGTTCCTCTCAACGAATGGACCAACGAAGCCGGCGAAAAGGTCTTTACCGACCAGGTTAAGGCTGAACTTGCTGAAGAGGCTATGCGCGCAGCCTACAAGGTCATTGAAGGCAAAGGTTCCACCAACTATGCTATCGGCATCTCAGCAACCCGTATCGCAGAGGCTATCCTGCAGGGCCAGGACGCCGTTCTGAACGTTGCTACCCAGATCCGTGGCCGCTACGGCATCGAAGGCGAAGCTGCCCTCTCACTGCCTTCAGTCGTTTCCCGCGATGGTGTCAAGCGTGTACTCGATGTCCCTATGACCGATGAGGAGATTGAGCGGCTGCGCGCTTCAGCCAACGCAATCAACGCATCATTGGCTACTCTAGGTTTCTAATCAAGGCCGAGTCATCGCCACTCTCGCAAGGGAAGAGGCCTCAGGAGCGCCGATAGGGGCCCGGTAGACAGAACCGGGCCCCAACCTATACCCCCTAAGACGGGGTGGACTTCTGGGGGAAGCGGAAGGGTGGTTTAGCCAAAATTTTCCTGACGGGTATTTCCCACTTTGGGAGAAAGGCTGTAACGTCTACTGTATGAGTACAAATCCTCGTGCCGAACTGGCTTATCTGACATCCGCTCTTGAAGAGCACCTCAACGCAATCGTTAACAGCCGAGGTGAACACGATGCGGCTGTAGACAACGCCTACGTTGCCATTGCCAATGCCTTTGAGCGTTACGAAGAGGCTCTTTTTGACGCTTATGAAGAGGTCACTCCTCTGGAAGTTTTCCTGGATGAAGACGATGACACCGATGAATTCGATTACGAATTTGAGGCTGACGACGCAGAAGATGCTGATCAGGCCGAGTAACCTTAGGGGCTAGAGAAGATTTTGTAGCCTGTTATTCCAAGCACAGCACCGCGAGCGGTGCTGTGCTTTTGTTTTGACTCGCGTAAAGTTCTAGCTGTGGAATGGATACAAGCAGTCATCCTGGGTCTAGTCCAGGGTCTAACAGAGTTTTTGCCAATTTCGTCTTCGGGGCACATTCGCATCATTGGGCAGTTCCTGCCCAACGGTGAGGACCCTGGAGCCGCTTTTACGGCTATTACCCAGCTGGGTACCGAAACAGCAGTTCTGGTGTTCTTTTGGAAGGACATTGTTCGGATCATCAAAAATTGGTTTGGTTCTCTGATCGGTCGAGTTGATAAGAAGGACCCCGATGCTCGTATGGGCTGGTTCATTATTATTGGCTCGCTGCCGATCAGCATCCTTGGCCTGCTTCTTGAAGATGCCATCGATTCAACCTTCCGTAGTCTTTGGATTACAGCAACCATGCTGATTGTCTTTGCCCTTTTCCTGGCAATTGCTGACCGAATTGGTAAGGAACAGCGCGATCTGACCGACCTGAATATCAAGCACGGCGTGATTTACGGCTTCGCGCAGGCACTGGCCTTAGTCCCCGGCGTATCCCGCTCAGGTGGCACTATCATGGCAGGTTTGCTGATGGGTTATACCCGCGAAGCCGCCGCTCGTTACTCATTCTTATTGGCGGTTCCAGCAGTATTCGCATCGGGCTTGTACAAGCTCGCCGGTAGCCTCTCTGAGGGCTTCAACGGCTACTACGGTCTAGGCTCAACCGTCGTGGCGACTCTGGTTGCTTTTGTGGTGGGTTACCTGATCATCGGCTGGTTCCTCAAGTACGTTTCGCATAAGAGCTACAGCATCTTTATCTGGTACCGCATTGCGCTGGGCATAGTACTTTACATCCTTCTGGGGACAGGCATCCTCGTCGCCTAAACTTAGTTGGACTGCACAGCCCGCCCGGAAATATAAACCGGGCGGGTATTGTTTTATCTAGAGAGTTTTAGACTCGGGCACCTGGCCAAATAGGCTGGGGCTGAGCCAAGAAAGTCCACCAAACGTGAGGTATTCATGCGAGCTTGGGAACAACCCCCTATCCCGTCCCTGCCGGGGCAGGCACCCCTTCCTACCATTTTTGATACGGCTCTGGGGGCGCGCGCAACCCTGGAGCGCCAAGAGCAGGCCGGGCTTTATGTCTGCGGTATCACACCCTACGATGCTACGCACATGGGGCATGCGGCTACCTATGTAGCTTTTGACTTGCTGAATCGGGCCTGGCGCGATGCCGGGGTGCCGGTAAAGTTTGCGCAGAATGTTACCGATGTAGATGACCCTCTCTTAGAGCGTGCCGCGGCAACGGGTGTTGACTGGCAGGAACTCGCTGAGGAACAGATCGAGTTGTTCCGCACCGATATGGTTGCCCTGAATGTTATCGCGCCCGATAACTATGTGAGCGTAGTGGACTCTATTCCTGCTGTTGCTCAGTCGGTGCTAGAGCTATTAGAAAGCGGCCTGGCCTATCGCCTGCCCGGTTTTACCGATGAGCAGGGTAACCAGCAGCCTGAGGGCGATATCTACTTTGACCTTGATGCGGCCCAGAAGCTGGGTGAGGGGAGTAAGCATGGCTGGAAACTGGGCCAGATAGCCCACTACACTCCCGAAGAGATGCTAACTATTTTTAGTCAGCGTGGTGGCGACCCGCTCCGCCCCGGTAAGCGCAAGGCCTTAGATCCGCTTCTGTGGCGGGTAGCGCGAGCTGGTGAACCGTCCTGGCCTGCTGAGGGACTGGGCGCTGGCCGCCCAGGTTGGCACATTGAATGTAGCGTTATTTCGGGTAGCCATCTGGGGGCGCCCTTCTCGGTGCAGGGCGGTGGGTCTGACCTCATCTTCCCGCATCATGATTTGGGTGCCAGCCATTCGTACGCCCTGACCGGCCAGCCTATGGCCCGGCACTACATGCACACTGGAATGGTGGGCCTAGACGGCGAAAAAATGAGTAAGTCCCTGGGTAATCTTGTTTTGGTATCTAAGCTGCGCCAGGCTGGGGTTGAGCCGGCTGCAATCCGTCTTGCCATCATGGATAACCACTACCGTACCGACTGGTTCTGGCACGATGACCTGCTAGATAAGGCTAAGGGACGTTTGGAGCTCTACCGTTCAGCTCTTGCGAGCGCCGAAGGAGAGGCCGATGAAGCGGCCTTAGCTCTCTTAGCGTCTGTTCGTGATGCGCTCGCCGATGATCTGAATGCTCCAGCCGCTTTGGTTGCGATTGACCAGTGGGCACTGTCAGTTGTGGAACACGGTGGTAGGGGTGGCCAGCTGGTAGCCGATCTTTTGTCTGCTCGGTTGGGTGTGCTCCTGGGAGCCTAAGGCCAGTGTTCCCTGCACCCCTTAGACCGGTGGCGGTACTCCTGCTGAGCGGGAGCCGCCACCGGTCTCTTTTACCAGAAGTCCCCTGGAGCGGGCCCCTAGCCATGAGTAACTAGGAGGGAGAGCCGCCCTCACTGTCCTGCTCTTTGAGGTACTGCTCAAATTCAGCGGCGATATCGACCTTGCTGATATCCCCGATGCTGTCTGCTCTTTCGTAAGTTGATTCCAGTTGCTGGACATAGGCTAGGAGCTCAGGTTCGTCTTCAAGTAGCTCTTTGGCACCCCGTTCCCAGGCCATAATTTCATCTGCTAGTTTTTCAAGAGGCATGGGCAGGCCCGTGATGGCTTCGATGACGCTGAGCAGGGAAAAGGTTGCCTTGGGGTGGGGCGGATGCGCCAGATAGTGGGGCAGAGATGCCCAGAGCGAGAGCGCCGGAATGTCGCGTGCACCAGCGGCATGCGCCAGAACCCCTATGATGCCGGTAGGCCCGGTATAGGTGCTGGGGGCAACGCCCGGGTGCACCAGCATGGTGGGGCTAAAACTTGTGATGCCTACAGGTGCTGGTTGGGTGTGCGGAACCTCATCGAGCAGGGCACCGCAGAAGATAACCAGATCAACTTTTTCCCGGTCCATGAATTCCAGTAGGTGCTGGCAGTAGTTCTTCCAGGAGAGGGAGGGTTCTTGACCGGTGATGATTAGAATCCGTGTGCCCTTGGTGCTCCACGCTTCGACAAAACGCGTTTGGGGCCAGCTAATCCCCGTGGCTTGGCCCTGAGCTTCGGGTACCAGGTGGGGTCTGCTCTCTGTGTAGGAGTAGAAAGACTCGCTTTCAAAACCAGCAAAAGGCTTGGCCTGGTAGTGTTTTGCCACCAGCTGGACTGCCTGACTGGCGGCTTCACCGGCATCGTTCCAGCCCTCAAAGGCCACCAGCAGGAGGGTAGGTGGCACCTGGCCTTGTTTGCCGGCTTTCTGGGCGTAGTGGGTCAAGAGATGGTGAGGTAGCGGCTGAGTAAACACTCCCCGTATTCTACCCGATATGTGCCGGGCGCTGGTTGGGTAATACACTAGCTTGAGGATAACCCTGTCTTGATGTGACCCTAGGAAGCAGGAGCGAAAGCATGAGGAAAACACCCGGGCTCATGATTGGCCGCTTCGCCGGTGCGCCCATATACCTGCAAAGGTCATGGTTTCCACTGATGGGGCTCGTTATTGCCGGCTACGGTATGCGGCTTGCCTCTTGGCAGAGCTTGAGCACCTTTCAGGGGTATTTGGCAGCGGCCGTTGTCGCTATCACTCTTGCACTGGGTGTCTTCTTACATGAACTTGCACACGCGACGGTCGGCAGAGCACGCAAGGCCCGAGTCTCTTCTATCACGCTCAATATGTGGGGCGGGCAGACCCTCCTGCACACTATGTCTGCTTCAACTGCCCTGTGGGTGGCCTTAGCTGGGCCGCTAATGAATTTTGTGGTCGCTTTAGCCTGCCAGATCATCTGGGCACTTACTGGCACCGCTGAGTTTTACGGCTTCCACCTGGCTGTGCAGGTCAACCTAGCCATAGGGCTTTTCAACCTCTTACCTACCTTTCCTTTAGACGGCGGGTATGCGGTTGAAGCTTTGATCTTCCTGGTGGTGCGGAGTCGCTCAACGGCTCACGCCTTGGTCACCTACACCGGCTTTCTGCTCCTAGCACTGTTGATTGGTTTTCTCCTGATGACCGGTTTTTGGCAGAGCCCCATCACCTTAATCGTTGGGGCGCTCCTTATCGTATATATCGGGGCCGGGCTCCTACCAGCTGTTCAGAAACTTGGAATGAACTCCGATACAGGCCACCCTCTGCACGTTCAGCAACTCATAGGACCTGCTAGCTGTGAATTTGACAGTGAACTTATCGGTCTTGCCGCACAAGGCTGGGACGGCCGGAGCGACATCGTTCTTATCAGCCAGGGCCAAGGAAAACCCGAATTTCGCGCAGTGGTACCAGCAAGTACCCTAAGAGCCTCCTACCAGAGCCTGGCCTACCAGCCCTTAGCCGCTATTGCCCAGCCCCTGCAAAGACGGCATCTCACCCTAAGCTCAGGGCCCACCGATATCATAGACGAGTACCAGGGCTTTGCCAGCTACACAGAACCGCCCGCCGAGAACGCCCTCGACAGAATCTGGCTAGTGACCGGCACCGCTGGCCCCGCCGGAACCGTAACCGCCCAGGATATAGCCGGAGCGCTCAGCAGCATCACACCGCCCTCACCCTGAGACGGCAGGTGTGCTCACCGGTGCTTTATCTGAGACAATGGAAAAAACACTTTAACGAAAGAGATTTCTGACCTTATGAGCACCCCCACCGGTAGCATTAACCGTCGCGGTCCCTTCCGACCTGGCGAGCGCGTACAACTCACCGACGAACGCGGACGCATGACCACCATTACCCTCACCGAAGGGGGCCAGTACCACTCCCACCGTGGCTTCTTCCAACACAGTGAACTGATTGGCCACCCTGAGGGTACCGTGATTGAGAACTCCGAAGGCTTTAAGTTCCAGGCCCTGCGCCCCCTCTACAAGGACTTTGTTCTCTCCATGCCGCGCGGGGCAGCTGTTGTATACCCCAAGGATGCAGGGCAAATCGTTGCAATGGCCGATATCTTCCCCGGCGCTCGCGTCATTGAAGCGGGTGTGGGTTCTGGGGCACTCTCAATTGCCCTCTTGCGTGCTGTGGGCGATCAGGGGCACCTGCGTTCCTTTGAGCGGCGTGAAGAGTTCGCTGATATCGCTCGCGGTAACATCGAGACCTTCTTTGGCGGTGCCCACCCTGCCTGGACCTTAACCCTGGGCGACCTGGCCGAGGCCCTGGGCGATGTCGAAGAACCCGGCAGCGTTGACCGGGCTGTTTTGGATATGCTGGCACCCTGGGAATGCCTGGACGCTGTTGCCCAGGCACTGGCACCCGGCGGCGTTATTATCTGCTATGTAGCAACCGTTACCCAGCTCTCCCGCGTGGCAGAAGCCTTGCGCGCTGATGGTCGGTTCACCGAACCCGAGTCACACGAGACCATGGTGCGCGGCTGGCATGTTGAGGGCCTAGCTGTACGCCCCGATCACCGCATGGTAGCTCACACCGGTTTCCTGATTACCGCCCGCCGTCTGGCAGACGGTGCAGAGCGTCTGGCACCCAAGCGCCGCGCCTCTAAGACCGACTTTTCCGAAGAGGATATGAATGCCTGGACCCCGGCTGCCCTGGGTGAGCGCAAGGTATCGGACCGTAAGCTCCGCCGGGCGGGCCGTGACGCCTTGAGTCTGGCCGAAAAGGCAACATCAGCTAGCCAGCACGCTCAAGAAACAGAGTAGAAAAGCCGTGAATCTCCCCGGTGCCCGCGGGCATCTACTGAGGGCACCAGGGGACGGGCAACAGAAGAGATGATCAGTGATGAGTGAACAGATGAATGTTTCGGCAACCGACTACGAACGTATTTTGAGGCAACTCAATATAGCCAACGATAACCGCCGGAACCTTGACCGCCAGCTCCGTGCTGCTGGTGAGAGAAACCAAAAGCTGGTCACCGCACTCACTAAAACTAAAAACGAGATTGAGCACTTGCGCTTAGCGCTTTCTCAGGAGGTAGCGCCGCCGCTGAACTCGGCTATTGTTCTAGCAGTACACGGTGCCAGCATGACCTACCAGGACTTGGCTAAGGGTAAGACCCCCGCTGAGATAGAAGAGCACCTGGACGTATTCTTAGGTGGGCGTCTGGTGCGCATTACCTGTTCTCCGCTTCTTCCCCTCTCTACACTTAAACCCGGCATGACGGTCTTGCTCAATGAGCACAGTCAAGCTGTCCTCTGCCTGGGCTTTGAAGGCTACGGGGAGCTGGTCGTGGTTCGAGAGCTCCTCGATGACACTCATGCGGTCATTGATATGCCCAACCAGTCAAAGGCTGTCGCCCGAATCTCGGGCGCACTGAACCCCGCTGACCTGAGGCTGGGCGATACCGTCACCTACGATTCGCGGATCCAGATGATTACCTCCCTGGTTCCGCATACCGATGCCCAAGAATTAGTCCTTGAAGAAGTCCCCGATATCACCTATGACCAGATCGGTGGCCTCAGTTCACAGATTGACCTCATTCGTGATGCCGTTGAGCTACCCTTCCTACACCCCGAAATCTATCGCCAGTACGAGCTGACCCCGCCCAAGGGAATCCTGCTCTACGGCCCTCCGGGTAACGGCAAGACGCTCATAGCCAAGGCCGTAGCCAACTCACTGGCAGCCCGCGCAGCAGAGAAAGCAGACGACGGCATCCGCAAGACCGGTTACTTCCTCAACATCAAGGGCCCAGAGCTTCTCGATAAGTATGTGGGGGAGACCGAACGCCAGATTCGCGAGATCTTCACCGCCGCCCGCGACAAGGCCCGCGCCGGTCACCCTGTAGTCGTTTTCTTTGACGAGATGGAATCCCTTTTCCGCACTCGCGGCTCCGGACGATCCTCGGACGTTGAAACCACGATTGTTCCCCAGCTGCTTTCCGAAATTGATGGCGTTGAGCGCCTAGATAACGTCATTGTCATCGGCGCAACCAACCGTGAAGACATGATCGACCCGGCTGTGCTACGACCTGGCCGTCTGGACGTCAAAATCCGCGTCAACCGCCCCAACCGGGCAGGAGCCGCAGAAATCTTTGGCCTCTACCTCACCGCTCAACTCCCCATTAGTCAGAGCGAAATCGACCGGGCCGGCTCAAAAGAAGCCGCCGTTAGCACCATGATTGAAACCGTGGTTAGCCAGCTCTTCTCCACCGATCCGGCCAACCGCTACATCCTCATCGACCTAGAGAACGGGGTCAGCCGCTGGCTTTTCCGCGGCGACTTCCTCTCCGGTGCCGTTATCCGCAACATCGTAGACCAGGCCAAAAAACTGGCCATTAAGTCCTACCTTTCCACCGGCGCAGACGGCATCACCACTGAGCACCTGCTTGAAGCGGTCCGCGCAGAGTTCGAAGACCAGGTCGAAGTACCCCAGGCCGCAGAAATTGAAGACGTCCTCTCCACCCTGAACATCCGTTTACGCGTCCTCCGAGTAGCACCAGCACGCTCGGTTGAAGCTGAATAAGAGGAGGATACCGTGACCGTTCGCCGTATCATGGGAGCCGAAACCGAATACGGGGTCCATGCCCCAGCTAAGCCCCATGCTAACCCCACCGTTCTCTCGGCCTTTGTCGTCAACACCTATGACACCCTCTTTAAAGAGAAGCTCACGTCCGAGCTCAACAGCACCTGGGAATACAGCTCAGAAACCCCGCTCACCGATGCCCGAGGCTTCACCGTTACGCGCGAAAAGGCCCACCCCAGCCAACTCACCGACACAGCTCAAATCCTGACCAGCGAAGACATCGCCGCCGAAGCACTCAGTGAAGCGGGTCACTTTGCCGAACGCATCGACTGGGACGCGGTCACCATGAACTCCATACTGCCCAACGGCGCTCGCCTCTACGTAGATCATGCCCACCCCGAGTACTCATCGCCCGAAGTCACCAACCCGCGCCATGCGGTTCTGTGGGATGCCGCCGGGGACCATATAGCAGCCCAGAGCGTAGCAACCATTGAGCGTATGGTTCAGGGGGAGCAGAGCGCCATGCCTGCTGTTAACCTCTATAAGAACAACACTGACGGCAAGGGGCAGTCCTACGGGTCTCACGAGAACTACCTGCTCCCGCGCTCAGTAGATTTTGAGTACCTGACAGCGGCCCTACTGCCCTTCTTCGCCACCCGCCAGATTATGGTGGGTGCTGGACGCGTAGGGCTGGGAACAGCAGCGGAGAGAGCCGGCTTCCAAATCTCACAGCGCGCCGATTTCTTTGAACGCACCGTTGGCTTAGAAACCACAGTTCGCAGGCCTCTGGTTAATACTCGGGACGAACCGCACGCCGAGAGCAGTAAATACCGCAGGCTCCACGTGATCACCGGCGATGCTAACCTCTCACACTACTCAAACCTGCTGAAGTTTGGCACCATGTCCTTGGTACTCAACCTGGTAGAGGCTCAGCAGGTCCCAGCCATTAAGCTGGCGGACCCGGTGCAAGCCATGCACGCTGTCAGCCATGATCTTAGCCTCAAACAGCCCCTAGCACTGGCTAGCGGCGGCGAAATGACCGCCCTGGAGATTCAAGATGCCTACCTCCAGGCCGCCCGAAACCTCGAAGCCAACCCCGACCCCGAAACCCAAGAGATTCTGGATCTTTGGGCAGACACACTCCAGGCACTAGAACATGATCTGCTCTCCCTGGCAGACCGACTGGACTGGGTTGCCAAATACGCCCTCATGAGCTCCTACATTGCCAAGGGACATACCTGGGCCGACCCCAAACTGGCAGCCATCGATCTGCAATACTCCGATGTCAGAACCACCAAAGGCCTCTACCACAAGCTGGTAGCCCTGGGGCGCATGAAGACCCTCTTCACCCCACAAGAGATTGCCCGCGCCGCCCACGAACCGCCTCGTGACACTCGCGCCTACCTTCGCGGCAAATTCATCACCACCTGGCCCGATGAAGTCCTAGGAGCTAACTGGGATACCCTCTCAGCCCGCAACCCGCTCTCAATTGACCTGCACCGTCTGCACATGGACGACCCCACCGGCTTCACCGCAGAAACAGTAGAACCCCACCTCGGTCTTGCCCACGCTGACCAACTCTTCGCTCTATTGAACAAGACCGAACACTAACCAACCCCAGCAAAGGAAAACACCATGGAACGCATCCAAAGCCAAGCACAGAACCAGAAGCAGGCCACCAGCCAGGGAACCGACGAAATCCAACTGGCAACCACCACAACCGACATCAACCACCAGGCTGTCTCCGAAATCGATGACCTCCTAGCCGAAATCGACGGTGTCCTCGAGGAAAACGCAGAAGACTTCGTCAAAGGATTCGTCCAAAAGGGCGGCCAATAAGAGCCCCAGGCCCCACCCACACCCCTCAACCAGCGGCAAGGACACAGATGGAACGCAGAATATTCGGAATCGAAACAGAATTCGGTATCCGCTACATACCCCGTGGGCTCGGCCCCCTCTCACCCGAAGAAGCAGCCCGAAAGCTCTTCAAACCCGTGGTCGACACCTGGCGCTCATCGAATGTCTTTCTTCCCAACGGGGGACGACTCTACCTCGACGTAGGCTCCCATCCCGAATACGCCACCGCAGAAACCGCCTCAATCCGCGACGCCCTTACCCAAGACAAAGCGGGGGAGTACCTGCTCAACGACCTGGTCAACCAAGCACAAGACCATCTCGAAGCAGAGGGCTACAAGGGCCAAATCTTTCTCTTCAAGAACAACGTAGATTCGGCCGGCAACTCCTTTGGCTCCCACGAAAACTACATGCTCGAACGCAAAGTAGAATTCTCCCGGCTCATGCGATCGCTCATACCCTTCCTCATCACACGCCAAATCATCGTAGGCGCTGGCAAAACCCACCCCCAAGGCCCACCCCAATGGGGCGGACGCACCCTCGGAACCCCAGGGCACCCCAGCTACTCCTTCTCCCAACGGGCCGACTACATCTGGGAAGGCTCATCAACCGCCACCACCCGAGCCCGCCCTATCATCAACACCCGCGATGAACCCCACGCCGATGCCTCCCTCTACCGCCGCATGCACGTCATCAACGGCGACTCCAACATGTCACAGGCAACAACCCTGCTCAAACTCGGAGCCACCGAGCTTGTCCTGCGCATGCTCGAAGACTACTACCCCCTGAATACCTACGACATCAAAGACACCGCAACCGCCCTGCGCGTCATCTCCCACGACCTCACCGGCACCGCCATCTTCGATCTGTCCAACGGCACCCAGGCCAACGCACTGACCCTACAACGCCACTACCACCAAGCGGCCACCCAATACATTGAGCACAAAGGCCCCCACCACCCCGATGTCCCCTATGTACTCGACCTCTGGGGGCGGGCCCTTGACGCGGTTGAAACAGGCGACACATCCCTCATCGACACTGAAATCGACTGGGCCATCAAGAAAAAACTCCTGGACACCTATATTGCGCGGGGCGCTCACGGGTATGACGACCCCAAGATTCAACAGCTTGATCTTGCCTATCATGATATTGACCCGGAGCGCGGCATCTTTGGGTTGCTCAGCCGTAAGGGCCTTATCAAGAACTTGGTCGAGCAAACCGACATAGCCCATGCGGCAGTCAACCCACCAGCAACACGCGCTGCACTTCGTGGCCGCTTTATTAGCGCCGCCAGAGCCGCGGGGGAGCCCTTTACCGTTGACTGGGTTCACCTGAAGCTCAACAACAGACCCCAGCACACCATCATGTGCAAAGACCCGTTTGAAACTCAAAATAGCCAGCTAGATGAACTGCTCAGTTCTCTAGGGCACAAGGAAAAACAGACCTGGCAGACCCCGTTTATTTAGTGGATATTAGCAATTTTTCAGAACTCAACCAGGTCTATCAGATAGTATGAACCCGGTTAAGAATCCCGTCATATTTGGCAGACCCTAGAAAGTGAACCCCCGTGAAGAAAAAGTCAACCCTCATCCTTTCAAGTGCAGCCGCGCTCGCTTTGGCGCTGTCGGCCTGCGGCACTGGCTCAAGCAACAGCTCGAAGCTCTCAGATGTCAACTACTCCATGAACGGTGCAACAGCTCAGCCATCAGTCTCTTTTGCTACCCCCTTTGCGGCTTCTGATGCTGAAGCCTACAAGATTTCTGATGGTGAGGGTGAAACCATTAAGGACGGCGACACCCTGCTCGTTGATGCCACTGTCTTTAACGGTGCAGATACGAGTGCCCTTGATAGCACTTACGCTAGCAATCCCATGATTATCCCTGTCGGCGAAAGCCTGAAAACAGCGGCTCCCGAGCTCTACGAGATTCTGGTTGACTCCAAAGTGGGTGTATCTTTCTCATACACCACTAACATCGACGCTACATCCACCGCAACAGCTTCGGCTACACCGACTGTCTCACCCGGTACAGCAACCAACGTTGAGGTCTACACGGTTTCAGGCAAGCTACTGAAGAGCGCTGAAGGTCAGGCTAAGGAGAAGAAGTCAACCGCGCTTGAATCTTTCTCGCTCACCGATGACGGTACTGCTACCCTCAAGCTTGCTGAGGATCGCGGGGATGCACCCACCGAGCTCTATACCGAGGACTTAATCACCGGTAACGGCCCGGCTATTACCGAAACCGATACTGTTTACGTCAACTATGTCGGTGCGACCTGGTCTGACGGCGCTGAGTTTGATGGAAACTACGGCAAGACTCCCGCTGGTCTCTCTCTTTCACAGGTTATTGAGGGCTGGAAGAAGGGCCTAGCTGGCAAGACCGTTGGCTCCCGTGTGCTTCTCATTATTCCGAGCGAGCTGGCATACGGTGAAGATGCCGCTAGCTCGGGTGCCCCTGAAGGTGCCCTGGTCTTTGTCGTTGATATTGTTGGTAGCGCTCCTTCTCGTGCAGAAGCTTCTCCCTCCGCTACCGCTGAATCTGCTCCCGCGTCCGCTGAAGCAACAAGCACTGAATCCGAATCTGCTGAAGCTTCAGCCTCAGCGAGCGAATAATACTTTAGAAGGGTAATAATCTTATGTCTTTTGGTCAGCGCAAACTTGATCGCACTAAGCCAGAAATTGATTTTCCGGAAGGTGGCGTGCCCGAAGAGCTCGTTATCATCGATGAAATTGAGGGTGCCGGCGATATCGTCGAACCCGGTGACACAGTTTCTGCGCATTATGTTGGTGTTGCCTTTTCCACCGGTGAAGAATTTGATGCCTCGTGGGGTCGAGGGGAACCGCTCCGCTTTCAGGTAGGTGTTGGTATGGTTATTCGCGGTTGGGACCAGGGCCTGCTTGGCATGAAGGTTGGTGGACGCCGTCGTCTGGAGATTCCTAGCGATATGGCCTATGGCGAGCGCGGTGCCGGTGCTGCAATTGGCCCCAATGAGTCACTGATTTTTGTTGTTGATCTGGTCGATGTCACCAAGCGGTAAGGCCTAACAGGTTCAGCAAAAATCTGTGTTTAGCCCCCGGACAGCTCAGTCCGGGGGCTATCTTTGTATATGTGACTTCAAAAGCTGTGGAACGTTCATTAGCGCTCTTAGAAGTGCTTTCTGCTATGCCCCGGGGTATTGAACGTGAAGAAATTAGGTGGCGTGTACCGGGCTATCGTAGTTTAGGAACGCTCGCGGCTTTTGAAAGAACTTTTGAGAGAGATAAACAGGTTTTGCGTGCTTTGGGTATCAGCTTGGTCGCTGAGCGTGATCCATCGGTTGAGTCGGGTTTTATCTACCGTGTTGAGCGGAGGGTTCCTGCTGCGCCGGTTAGTTTCTCTTTGATTGATTGTGCTGTTTTGAATCGCTGTGCTCGTGCCTGGGAGGGAACCGACCTTGAACGTCAGGTGCGTTCAGCTTTGCTTAAACTTGGGACTTTAACTGGCTATGGTATCCAGGAGGATTCTGGGGAAGTGGCACGCTTTACGGCGGGGCCTGGTTTATCAGAGTGCCTTACGTCCTTGGCAGAAGGCAAGGGCGTTAGTTTTTCCTACGGGGCGTCGTCCGAGAGCCGAAAATTATTCTGCTGGGGCTTGGGTTTGCGTTTCGGGCACTGGTATGTGACAGGTTGGGATGCTGATCGTAGGGAGCGGCGCCTCTTTAGGCTTGATCGTATGAGCGATGTCAAGGTTCTTGCTCTTGAAGGGCCGCTGCCACCGGCAGGATTTAGCATGATAGAGGTGCTGGAGCAGCTAAGTTCGGCAGAAACTCCACATGTCCTGACGGTGCCCCTCAGCGATGATGGCGCAGATTCAGAGGTTCAGCAGGTTCTTGTCTCACCGTCGTTTGGGGTCCTTGAATCTGCACGTAGCGCTCTTGCACAAGGCAGGACCCACATGGTGGGTGAGATAGCTAGCTACTCTGTTGGGGCAACAATAGATACCGGGTACCAGGCTGAGGTAGCTCGAGCAGAAGAGCAGTTGCGTTCAGAGCTGTTGGCTTGGCACCGGCAGACTCCGCAGCTTACTTCGCCGTCCAACCCAAAAGAGTGGAAGCCCATTGCGCCACAGCGTTCTCGTGAAAGCGCTTCAGAGCAGTTGGTCAGATTGCTTCTGATGGTGAACCTGGTGTCTGAGAAAGAGGGTATGTACCTTGCAGAGATCGCAGATTTCTTTGATATGCCGGAGCGAAAGATCCGTACAGAGCTTGAGAATCTCTCCTACAGTTTGAACTATGATTCTCTGGAGGTGGAGATCAGGAGCGACGGGTTTGTTACAGCTTCTGGGCGGCCGTTGATTACCTCAGGTGTAAGGCTCACGGAAGCTGAATCTCTGGTTCTAGTCCTGGCGCTTGAGCTGATTGCGAGTTCAGAAGCCAGCAAAGTGTATTCGCTCCTGAAGTTTAAGCTCTGGTCAGCGCTGGGCAATGATGATCAGAGGGGGAGTAAGTCCCTTCAGAATCGTGTTGCTGTTTATCAGGCGGATATCGATGCTGAGCTGGCGTATGCTCTGGAGCACCGTGTTCCTTTAAATATCACTTATCGCTCGCGTAAGGGCACAAGTAGCAGAACGATTGAGCCGGTGAGCCTGGTTATCGATAACGGGCCAAAATATGTTAAGGCCTGGTGCCGAACTGCCAGGGAATATAGAAATTTCTCTCTTGGCTCGATTCTTGAAAGTCGTTTAGCTTTGGGGCAAGTCTACGAACACCAGCCTGAAAGTGATAGCAGCTCTCCACGCGAGTGGCTCAGAGAGCTCGTGGGTAGTAAGGCTGGGCAAGAGATTGAACTTGTTCTTCCCTCAGATATCTCAGGTGGCCACCGGGAGAAATCTGTTGCCTTGCTCAATAGATATTCGCGGGAAGTCGCTGAAACATCCCAAGGGCTTTTTTATCGCCTATCAGTGGTTTATATGTCGTGGTTCTTTGATTTTCTGGTTGAGCTTGGGCCAACGGTATTTGTGCTCTCACCAGGGAAAATACAAGAGGAACTGGTAAGTCATATAGAAACCACGGGTATGGGTAAAAGCTGAGTATCTGCCATAGATGAGTGTACAAAGAATCACTGCAAGCCTAGAGCTAAATGTCCTGCTCTCTCTTGGTGATTGGCATATATAATGAGGGGTATGCCTTGGTGGTTTTGGATAGTCCTATGGAGTGCACTGGTTGTGTGCTCCCTTGGTGTACTAGCCTGGCTTTTGTACCGTGTCTTCAAGAAGGCAATGCAGGCTATTGATGCGGCCCAGGAATGGGAGAACGATATCAATAGCCAGCTAGGGCAGGCAAGGGTTGTCGGTTCGGTGGATAAAACTACTTCGCCGGCTTTCTTCACACCTGTCAGAGCGGCATATTCGGATTATGTCCAGGGCAAAAATACTCGAACGCTCGACCGCGCCCAGCGTCGCACTCAACGCCGCAGCGAACTCGGTCAGCCCCAACTCATGGGAGACCTTAAACGTCTCCAAGAAAGGTGACGAACGTGTTTGGTAATCTCGCTTCTCATCCTGGCCACCTCCTTATTCTCGCTATCATCATTATTCTGCTTTTCGGTGCTCCCAAGCTCCCCGGCATGGCTCGTAGCCTGGGTCAGTCGATGCGCATCTTCAAGTCAGAGGTCGATGGTCTCAAGAAGGATTCTAAGAAAGATAACACCACAGTTGCCGGATCTACTACTGATGACGTAGTTTCGGGCGAAGTTATCAATAACCCCACCAACACTGATCAGAACAAGGGCCTCTAAGTTAGAGACTCCTTGCTTCTTTTGAGCGTTTTTGAGTAAATATCACAGCCCGTACCCAGGATTAGTGGGTGCGGGTTTGTGGGGTTCCACTGAAATAGCAGAAGGCTATGATGGCGAAAAAACATAACCGGAAGAACAACCCTCAGGCAACCATGGCCCTGAGTGAGCACTTCCGTGAGTTCCGTTCCCGGCTCATTAAAGCGGGCATCGCGACCATTATCTGTGCTGTGGCAGGTTTTTTCCTCTATCAGCCTTTCATGGAAGCTATTAGTGCTCCTGTCTATGCAATCAATGTTGAAAGCGGTCGGACAGCTGCGCTCAACTACGCGACTGCTACCTCACCTTTTGATCAGCTAGTGAGGGTATCGCTGTACATTGGTCTGGTTATTGCCAGCCCCGTCTGGATTTATCAGCTGTGGGCTTTCATCACACCGGCCCTCTATCGCAAGGAAAAACTCTACACCCTGAGTTTTGTCTTTACAGCCATTCCAATGTTTTTGTTGGGAACAGCTTTAGCCTGGTGGGTCCTGCCCACTGCTGTACGAACACTGTCTCAGTTTAGCCCCGATGGAGCAAGTAACCTATTTACAGCCGATATCTATGTCGGTTTTGTGGTTAAGTTCCTGCTTGTTTTCGGTTTATCATTTGTCCTTCCAGTTGTCTTGGTTGGTCTAAACTTTATTGGCTTGATTCGGGGCAAAACTATTCTCAAGTCTTGGCGTTGGGTTGTTGTGGTTGTTGGCTTGCTGGCAGCTATTGCGGCTCCCGGTAACGACATCATGTCTATGCTCTACCTAATGCTTCCCCTACTCTTTTTCTTCTTTGTGGCCATTGGCATTTCCATGCTCAATGACAAGCGCAGGGATCGGAGGAACGCCAAGCTTGCAGAGGGCCTGGCACACGATCAACTTAGCCGAGCAACTAGCGCTGAAGAACTTGAGCGGCTTGGTCGAGAAAATCTCTAGTTTTATGTAAACCCCGGTAGTTTGTTTACCGGGGTTTTTGCTTATCCGCCTTAGGCCGAAACTAGCCATAGCAACCCTGAGTGGCCTCCGGTCCCCTCTAAGATGGACTGTATGGCTAGCTATGCTGAACAATATCTTCGCTCACAGGAGCGCGCTGCTCAATCACGTACGGTCCTGCACAGATTCGAACAGACCTTAGAATTCCCCCTCGATAGTTTTCAGCGTGAGGCCTGCACCTCGGTTGAAAATGGTAGGGGAGTGCTGGTTGCAGCCCCAACAGGTGCCGGCAAAACTATTGTTGGCGAATTTGCTATCTATTTAGCCTTGAAACAGGGCAAAAAGGCTTTTTACACAACCCCCATTAAGGCACTGAGTAATCAGAAGTACCATGACCTTGTTGACCTTTATGGTCATGAGGCTGTGGGCCTGCTGACAGGTGACACCTCCATCAATTCTGAGGCGGACATCCTTGTGATGACCACCGAGGTTCTCCGTAACATGCTCTATGCTGGGTCGGCGACCCTTCAGAATCTCGGGTATGTCGTTATGGACGAGGTTCACTACCTAGCTGACCGCTCGCGGGGCGCTGTCTGGGAAGAAGTTATTATCCACCTACCGGAACACATCTCTGTCATCGCTCTCTCGGCAACTATCTCTAACGCAGAAGAGTTTGGAGCCTGGCTCGACATGGTGCGCGGGAGCACCGATATCGTTGTGTCCGAACACCGCCCAGTGCCGCTGTGGCAGCATGTGATGGTGGGCAAACAGCTCCTGGACTTGTTCATCGGAGAGACTACAGTTGAGGATGCCGCCAACTCTGCTGAAATTCCGGCTGTTAATCCTGAGCTGGTGAAGCTGAGCCCTAGGCCGCGTTCTAGGAACGGGCGGCAAGAAAAGTCTTTTTCCCGCTTGGGCAGGGGACGGCAGGGTAAATATGAAGAAGGGTGGGAAAAAACACGACACAGCGCTGAGGATATAAGGCCTCAGAGAGTTTCTCGCCCGCAGATGATTCGGGCTTTGGACCGTGACGGTCTGCTACCCGGTATCTGTTTTATTTTTTCAAGGGCCGGTTGCGATGCAGCCGTATCTCAGTGCATTGACGCCGATGTTAGGCTGACGACCGATTCTGAAGCTCAAACAATTCGCGCATACATCGCAGAGGCAACGTCATCTCTTGATACATCGGACCTTGCTGTTCTTGGCTTCTACGAGTGGCGAGAGGGACTTACCCGAGGGGTGGCTGCACACCATGCTGGCCTGCTACCTGTCTTCAAGGAAGTCGTGGAAACGCTCTTTTCTCAGGGGCTCATCCGCATGGTGTTCGCAACCGAGACTTTGGCTTTGGGGATCAATATGCCTGCCCGCTCTGTGGTCTTAGAAAAGCTCACCAAATTTAATGGTGAAACCCATGTCGATATTACGCCGGGGGAGTACACCCAGCTGACAGGAAGGGCAGGCCGTCGAGGGATCGATATTGAGGGTCACGCTGTTGTCCTGTGGCGTCCTGGTCTGGAACCTCAACAGGTAGCTGGCCTGGCCTCAAAGCGCACCTATCCTCTCAATTCGTCCTTCAAACCGACCTACAATATGAGTGCTAACCTGCTTGCCCAGTTTGGTGCGGAACGTACAAAGAAGATTCTTGAAAGTTCGTTTGCCCAATACCAGGCAGATAAGTCAGTTGTAGGTATTGCCCAGCGGGTGCGCAAGAACGAGAAAGCTCTTGCAGGTTTTGAGGAAGCCATGACATGCCACCTGGGTGATTTTACCGAATACGCATCGTTGAGGCGGGAGCTTTCTGAGCGTGAAAAGAAAGCTGCCAAGGGCCGCTCACGCCTGCAGCAGTCACAGGCCATCGCCTCGATTCTTGATTTGCTTCCTGGCGATATCATCGAGATTCCCGAGGGCCGGAACGCAGGACCAGCTGTGGTACTCTCGCGGGCAGAATCTTTGGAGAACCCCAGGCCTTCAATCCTGACCCTCAAAGCTCAGCTAAGGCGCCTTGATCCGCGTGATCTCGATGGCCCTATCCTACCTATCTCCAAGATCAAGGTATCCAAGAAGTTTACGGGCAAGACCCCCAAGGAACGCCGTGATATGGCCTCAAGAGTTCGCGAGGCTCTCTACCATGAATTACCCGCGCGTAAAGGCTCACAGAAAAAATACTTTAGTGAACGCGATAACGGAGAGTCACAGGCAATCGATAGCTTGCGTAGCTCATTGCGTAATCACCCCTGCCACGGTTGTTCAGAGCGAGAAAACCACGCCCGGTGGGCCGAACGATGGTACAAGCTATCGCGGGAGACAGATGGGCTCCGCCGCCAAATTCAAAGACGTACCAATACAATTGCCCAGGTCTTTGAGCGCATCACGCTGCTTCTTGCCGACTTTGGTTATGTCGATTTCAATACTGGTGAGCATACACTGACCTCTCGTGGCGCATCACTGCGTCGCATCTACGGTGAGAAAGACCTTCTGACCTCTCTGTGCCTGGAAGACGGTTTCTTGCAGGGGCTAGACCCAGCAGCAACTGCCGCTGTTGTGTCATCCTTAGTCTACGAAGCTAAACGAGAAGAATTCGGGCTACTGTCTCGCTATCCATCCTCGGGAGTTGAAGAGGCCCTCATGAAGGTCCTGAAACATTGGAGCACTCTCAACGATGCAGAAAAACTTCATCAACTACCACAGACCTCATCACCCGATTTCGGTATGGTCTGGCCAATTTATCAGTGGGCACGCGGCCGCAACCTGGATCGAACCCTGTCACAGTCGGACCTCGCGGCGGGTGACTTTGTCAGGTGGACTAAACAGGTTATTGATAGTCTTGACCAGATTGCCCACGTATCGAGTACAGATCCACAGCTTCGCACCCAATGCGAGGCTGCAATTATCCTTTTGCGGCGAGGCGTCGTTGCAACCCAGTTCTAGGACATCGAACAGAAAGGAACGCTCACAATGAGCACACAGGTATTTCTGAACGGTTCGGTCTACAGCCCGGCAGATCCTTTTGCTACTGCCATGGTTGTGGCCCAAGGGAATGTGGAATGGGTTGGTCAAGATGCTGGTGCTCGCTCTATTTTGGACCCCTCCATGCGGTGCACTGATTTGAGCGGTAACCTGGTGGCTCCGGCTTTTGCCCTTGCGGCCTTGAGCGCAGAACCTGATCAGGTTGCTGACTTGCTCGATACCTTGACTCAAGCCGGGTACATTTCAGCAAATGTGATGCTAACTGATTCAACAGGCAGGTTTGAAGAGAGCCCAGCAACAAGGGTGAGGTATTACCTACCAGCTAGTAAGCTCAACACCGGGCAGCACCCAGACCCTGCGGTCAAGGGTATCTACTGCCTGGATTCAGCTGAAGTTACGGCTCAGGCCCTCGAATTTGCTACGTCTCACCGACTCAACCTGGTTGCTGTACCCGCAGATGACTCGGTTGCCGAAGAATTTCTGGATAAGCTCGCTGGCATGGATTCGCTGGCCCGTATGAGGATTAGCCCCTGCTTGGGTGGGCTCCAGTCATTAGATATGTCCCTGATTGAGCGTGCAAAAGACCTCAATGTAAGCCTTGGGTTCTCATCAGACTTTGACCAATCCCATAAGTCCTATAGCCATGCTCTGTCGGCTGGAGCATCGGCTGTGCTGGGCTCTGACCCGCTAAGATCACCTTTTGCCTTGGGCTGGGAATTAATGAACCGTGCTGTTAACCCTGAGCAAGATGACATGGCTGTGTCTGCGCGTGCGGCTTTTCAGTCTATGACTCGCGCGGTCTATCGGGCGCAGGGAGAGAATAATCCTTGGTGTGGGCAGTTAGTGCCGGGGGCACCCGCACACTGTGCGCTGTGGAAAGTTACTGAACTGATGGTGCAGACCCCGGACTCAAGAATTTCTGCCTGGAGCACAGATCCTCGCGCGCGAACACCCCTGCTACCTGTATTAGCTGATGATGTCTCTCGCCCTGAACTCGTAGCACTGTATAACTCCGGACAAAAATTGGATAAGGGTAACAAATCGATGAGAGGTATTTTGTAACCCGGTGGAACTCAATAAAGGATACAATGAGAGACTGGTTCAAGTAACCGACCTGTTCCGCAGGCCAGCATAAGGAGACCGCATGCGAGTTTTGACTATTATCCCAACCTACAATGAGAAGGAAAACCTTCCCATGGTGGTGGAGCGCCTTCGCGCTGCTGTACCTGCCTGCGATGTCCTCGTCGTCGATGATAGTAGCCCCGATGGCACCGGTGACCTAGCTGACTCCATGGCCGAGAAAGATCACCAGATCAAGGTCCTGCACCGCACGGTAAAGGACGGGCTGGGTGGGGCATACCTAGCCGGTTTTGCCTGGGGCCTTGAAGCAGGGTATGACGTCCTAATCGAAATGGACGCTGATTGCTCCCACCAGCCTGAACAGCTTCCTCTCCTTCTGCGAGCCATTGAGCAGGGCGCAGATTTAGCTATTGGGTCCCGCTACGTTCCCGGCGGAAAGACCAAGAACTGGCCGGCGCACCGGCAGATTCTCTCACGGGGTGCAAACATGTACACCCGTTTGATTCTGGGTACCAAAATCAAAGACATCACAGCAGGTTATCGCGCCTATAAGAGCGGGGCTCTGAAAGGTCTTAACCTTGAGGGGATTGACTCTAAAGGCTATGTTTTCCAGGTTGACCTGGCCTGGCGCTCCGAGCAAGCCGGGCTTAAAATTGTTGAGGTTCCTATCACCTTCGTGGAACGAGAAATCGGTAGCTCTAAGATGGACGGTAACATCATCCTTGACTCAATGACTAAGGTAACCCGCTGGGGTCTGACTGCCAGGGCTGAGCGTATCCGCAAACTTATCAAGAAATAAGGAAGAGCTTTTCACGGAATAAAGATGAGAAGGGCCCCACCAAACTTACCCGGTGGGGCCCTTCCTCATCTTGAGAAGAAATCTATTTATAGGGAGTGACGCTCTCTGTAGACGTCAAGACGCCGTTGTAGAGTTTCTTCTAACTCTTCTACGCTACGACGCTCAAGGAGCATATCCCAGTGAGTCCTAATGGGCTTATCAGCACTTTCTTCAACTTTGCCGTCGCCAGAAACTAGGTGCGCTTCTTTGCCTGACTTAGCAGTCCAGGTCGCGGGAATCTCGGCTTCCTGTGAGAAAGTAACGAAAACACGCTCACCGTTTTCAGTGCGGTACTCAACGCGCTGGCGAGGAGCGGGCTCCACACCTGATTCGGTTTCCATGGATTGTGAACCCAGGCGCATACCGCGCAGGCTGCGATCGCTCATTTTTTTCCTCCAAGAACGGTGATCTTAATTGTTTGTTGGTTTCTAACCGCCCCTATAGACCGGCTAGAAACCAACAGACCGAGTATCCATTATAGCTTCCGTTTAGTGTGAAGCGTTAGGTATATCGGTTGCGCCAAGAGATGATTCTGCTCCATCCTGTGAAATCTCATCGATAACATCGTCCAGGCCGCTGTCGAGCTTATCCAGATTGGGGTTAAGATCCTCCGGGGTGACCTTAATAACCGGGGTGTCAATCAATGGTGAAGATGGGGGAGTAGCTCCCTCTTCTTCAGCTGTCGCAGTGTCCTGATCGTTCCCGGCATCAGGGTTGAATGCCTTACCGATTCCACGGAGTGCATCCCCCAGCTCAGTGGGGATAAACCACAGCTTGTTTGCATCGCCCTCGGCTAGCTTGGGCAGGGTCTGGAGGTACTGGTAAGTCAGGAGTTTCTGGCTGGGGTTTGAAGCATGAATTGCACGGAAGACCTTCTGAATAGCCTGGGCTTCACCGTCTGCACGCAGAATAGCTGCCTTGGCATCGCCCTCAGCGGTCAGAATCTGTGACTGCTTGGCGCCTTCGGCTCGTAGAATTGCAGCGCGGGAATCACCTTCAGCAGTCAGAATCTGAGACTGCTTCTGACCTTCAGCGGTCAGAATTGCAGCGCGGCGATCACGCTCAGCGCGCATCTGCTTTTCCATGGAGTCCTGAATGGAGTGAGGGGGTTGAATCTCTTTGATGTCAACACGGGAGACGCGGATGCCCCAGCGTCCGGTGGTGTTATCAAGTACTCCACGGAGCTCAGCGTTGATTTTGTCTCGCGAAGTCAGTGTTTGTTCAAGGTTGAGCCCGCCAACGACGTTACGGAGGGTGGCGCTGGTGAGCTCATCGACAGCGTGGATGTAGTTGGTGATTTCGTAGGTTGCTGCCTTGGGGTCGGTTACCTGGAAGTAGACAACGGTGTCGATACCTACAACCAGATTATCTTCGGTAATGACTGACTGCGAGGGGAAAGAGACAACCTGTTCACGCAGGTCGATCAGGGGTAAGACACGATCGATAAAAGGGACGGTGACATGGAAACCGGGGGTAAGGGTCGTGTGATATTTGCCCAGCCTTTCAACAATCCCAGCGCGTGCCTGCGGAATAATGCGGACAGCTTTAAGAAGAATAATGAGTACGAGGACAACGAGGGCCGTCAGGATGAAGCCCGTTGTGAGTAGTGGTGCAGTCAATTTCTTACCTTCCAGTAAAGGTTTAATTGTTAGCTAGTGTTTAATGAAACTGTCTTAAGACAAATACGCTGTGGCGCCCCGAATTTCTGTAACAGTTGCTTTAGAGCCCTCAGGCAGAATCTTTTCTGCTGAAGCCGGGCGCGCGGTCCAAATATCGCCATAAATCATTGCAAGCCCGCTGTCGGTAGTGACTGTCTGGGTTATTAGGGCCTGGGCGCCAACCAAGCCTGCTGTGTTCATGGGCGTATCTGGTGAGCTCTGGTGGAACTTCCGAATCAGCGGAGGCCGAAGCCCAAGGAGCAAGCCAATACTCACGAGGGCAAATAGGACAACTTGGCCTACAAATGAATCAAGGAAAGGCGAAAGACCTGCAGCAGTAAGTGCAGAAATAGCCATCATGAGAAAAACGAAATCCAGCATGAGGATTTCAATGATAGCCAGAAGGATTGCAACCAAGAGCCAGAAGGCCCATAGATGCTCAGCAAACCACTCGATCATGTATTTTCTCCTGCGTTACCTATAGTCCTTCTATTCTCCTCAAAACCTGGAAGGATACCAACAGTCGTGCGTAACATGACGCCGAAAATTGACTGAAGTTAGGGTTCAAATTGATGTTTTCGTAGAGCCGATAATATACATTATGTAAAGTAAAGCTTGAAAAGCTCCCCTGGGTGACCTAGACTCTGCCCTACACCGACTTCCTCAGCTTTGAGATAGCTTGATAGGTTACAGTGGTAACCATGTTAAGTTCTGTCAATTCAGGTAAATATTTTTCTCAGCTAACTCGGCTCGGAATTGATTTTGTCTTGGTTCTTATTTTCGTTGCGATTGGTTTGACCAGCCATCAGGAAACCCTGAGTAAACTCCCGGTAACCGCCCTGCCTTTTGTGCTGGCCGTGCTTGCTGGTCATGTTGGTGTTTGGGCTGTCAAAACCCGCAGGCAACTGCCCCTTATTTTAGAAGGCTTCATGCTCTGGGTAACCACCTTGGTCTTGGGCCTTGGATTGCGCCTCTCGTTTGGAGACACCGCCGCAACACCCTTTATCATCGTTTCAGCGGTTACACTTCTCCTATTTTTAGTTGGTTGGCGCTGTGTTTTGCTGGCTCTGCGCCGCAAGCAATAGACTCAGGCGCACAGCAGCAAGGCCCCGAGTTACGCTCGGGGCCTTGCTCTTGCTCTACTGGGCCTGGCTATAAGAAATCCAGCGATCGAGAGTATCAGTGGCTTTGCCTGATCCAATAGACTCCCTGGCTTGTTCTAGTGCAGCTTCGAATCGCTGGCTGAAGGGTTGATCGTCTACTTTATGGAAGGCAACGATTCCCGCTGCTGCATTGAGAATAACGGCATCCAGGATTGGCCCGGGGTGTCCGCCCAGTGTCTCACGTACTACCTGAGCGTTATATTTTGCGTCACCACCTCGTAGATCTTCCAGTCTGCCAAGCTTGAAACCAAATTCAGTGGGATCGATTTCTAGGGGCTTCACTCCCCCATCGACGGCTTCAAAACCGTAGGACTTACCCGTAATAGTAATTTCATCGAGGCCGTCTCCGCCCCTAAAAATAAGCGCATGATTGCCGCGATTGGCAAAGACCTGGGCCATCTTCTGGGCCATAGCCTGGTTGGAAACACCAATAGCAGAAGACCGCACTTTTGCGGGATTGGTCATGGGGCCTAGATAGTTGAATGCGCATGGAACCCCGAGTGCCCGCCTAACGGGTGCTAGGTAACGCATTGATGGGTGAAATACCTGTGCGAATAAGAATGTAATACCAGCCGAATCCAAGGCTCCTGCAACATCCTTAATCTTAAGGTCTAGATTTATACCAAGCTCGGAGAGCACATCCGCGCTTCCGCTCATTGAAGATGATGCCCTGTTGCCATGCTTGATAACTGGAATACCGGAACCTGCCACAACTAACGAGGCCATAGTGGATATATTGACGGTATTTTGTTGATCGCCACCGGTTCCTACAATATCAACTGCCTTGTGGGTGATTTCAATGGGGCGAGCCTTATCAAGCATTCCCTCCGCTAAAGCATTAAGCTCTGCAGAAGTCTCGCCTTTAACGTGAAGTCCAATAAGAAATGCAGCCAGTATGCCTTCTGGAGTTTCACCCTCCATCATCTGATCCATGGCCCAAGCAACTTCAAACGGTTCAAGCTCTTGATGGGCTATGAGCTTGGTGAGTATCTGTTTCCAGGTGATATTGGGTGTCATGCTCCTTATTCTACGTATATCAGCTAGCTAAGCCTTCTACCCTCTATGGATTAAGGAACAGGTAAATAGAAGCTGTGAGGCTCTGATGCTGCATGGTTACGCGAGTTTTACAGACAATGTGTCTGATATCTCGTGATGAAAGCCCCAGAAATGCAGGGGTAAGCGCAAGATTTACAACACACCTACCCCTAAACCCCCTCTCCTGTTGGTTCAAGGGCTGTTTTACAGACATAATGTCTATGTGACAACTGCAACCCATACTCCAAGTAAGTCGGCTCATGCCACTCTTAATCGACCCAATCAGGTAGCTGTAGGCACCGTTGTTTGGCTCGCTTCTGAGGTCATGTTTTTTGCCGGCCTGTTCGCAATGTACTTCACTCTGCGTGCGTCTCGACCCGATATTTGGGCCGAGAACTCCGTGCACCTTGAAGTCCCGCTAGCTCTTGCCAACACCATCGTGTTGGTCTTGAGTTCTGTTACCTGCCAGTTTGGTGTATTTAAAGCTGAACAGCTCAAGCCCCGTCGTACCGGATCACTTTTCAACATCCGCGAATGGGGCATGGTTGAATGGTTCCTCTTGACCTTCATCATGGGCGCCTTCTTCGTTTCTGTTCAGGCCTTCGAATACGCAAATCTCGTAGCTGAAGGCATGACCATCGCTTCAAGCGCCTACGGTTCAGCTTTCTACATCACCACCGGTTTCCACGCGCTACACGTTACCGGCGGCCTTATCGCATTTTTGCTCATCATTGGCCGTGCTTATGTAGCAAAGCGTTTTGGTCATTACGAAGCAACTTCAGCAATCGTTGTTTCTTACTACTGGCACTTTGTAGACGTCGTCTGGATCGTTCTGTTCCTTGTTGTCTACTTCCTCAAGTAACCGGTAACCGCTAAAAATAATCCCAAATAGCACACACACTAAGGAACAACGACGTGAAGGCACTTTCTCAAAAGCGACGCCATCCGCTTGCAGCTCTCGTCTTGCTTGCTCTCGCGCTGATTCTTTCTGGAGGCCTGTACTCTGTTGCAACGGCTACCAACGAAGCACAGGCTGCAACAAGCACGACTTACACCAGTGATGATATTGATGCTGGGCAGAAGCTGTTTTTGGCTAACTGCGCTACCTGCCACGGCACAAACGCCGAGGGTTCTGTTGACGGACCCAGCCTGATTGGTGTTGGCGCTGCAGCCGTTGACTTCCAGGTCGGCACAGGTCGTATGCCTATGCAGATGCAGGGCGTGCAGGCTCAAATGAAGCCTGGCCAGTTTAATGAAAAGCAGACCAAGCAGCTTGCTGCTTACGTAGCTTCGCTGGGTGCTGGCCCCACTATCCCCGAAGCTGAATACCTGGACGTATCGCAGGGCGATGCAGCTAACGGTTCAAAGGTGTTCCTTGCTAACTGCGCAATGTGCCACAACGCTGCAGGCGTTGGTGGTGCTCTAACCCGCGGTAAGTTTGCACCTACCCTGATGGGCGTATCCGAGCAGCATATCTACGAGGCCATGGAAACTGGCCCTCAAAACATGCCTGTATTTAACGATGCAAACATCACCCCTGAAGAAAAGCGCGATGTCATTACTTACCTGAAGTCTCAGGAAGTTAACGCATCTGTTGGCGGTTTCAAGCTTGGCTCACTCGGCCCGGTATCCGAGGGTCTGCTCATCTGGACACTTGGCCTGGTCATTGTTATTGCTTTTACCCTCTGGCTAACTTCACGAGCTGCATAAGCTCACGCACACACATTAATTTCGTACCAAGGAAGATTTGAGGCAACACATGGGAAACCATAGTGACGGCGCACACGAAAATGCTGCCGTAGTTACCTCTCAAGAGGCAAGTAAGGAGAAGTTCCCCAACCCGGGGCTTCCCCCGCATGCTCCGCGACTCACCGACGTCGATCCCAAAAAAGCTAAAGGTGCTGAGCGACAGGTAGTTCTACTATTCGTCATCTCAATGCTGGGTTCACTGCTCTTTTGGTTCGGCTACTTCGGGATTGAGGTAACCGGCAACTTCTACGATGTCATGAACCCCGAAGCAAACAACATGCTTCGCCTGCAGAACCTCCTGCTGGGTCTAGGCATCGCATTTGCCATGTTCGGTATCGGCATCGGTATCGTCCACTGGGCACGCTCGCTCATGCCCGACCATGAAATGGTCGAAGAGCGTCATGCAGTCACCTCTGAGGAGGATCGAGCTGAGGCACAGGAAATCGTTGAAACTGTCATCGAGGAATCAGGCATCAAACGACGCCCGCTTCTGCGAAACACACTCATCGGCTCTGTAATCCTCGCTCCCCTGACATTCGTCACCCTATTCCGGGACTTGGGACCGGCTGATCCTTCAGTACTGAAGTACACACTGTGGGATAAGGGTGTTCGCCTTGTACGCGACCCCTCGGGTACGCCTATCAAGGCTTCCGATGTCACTCTAGGCTCCGCCTACCACGTACTGCCTGAGACCCTGTCAAGCCTTTCTCATGAAAATGGATATCTTGAAGAGAAGGCAAAAGCAGTAGTGCTACTGATGCGCCTAGATCCTGACGAGCTCAACGTGTCCCCGGGCCGCGAGGACTGGAACGTCGATGGCATAATTGCCTACTCAAAGGTTTGTACGCACGTCGGCTGCCCTATCGCGCTCTATGAACAGCGGACCCATCATCTACTCTGCCCCTGCCACCAGTCGACCTTCGATGCGGCAAATGAGTGCGAGGTTGTATTCGGTCCGGCAGGTCACGCCCTACCTCAGCTGCCCATCGCAGTTGATGAAGAAGGCTACCTAATCGCTCAAAGCGATTTCCATGAACCCGTAGGCCCCGGCTACTGGGAACGCGCACAGCAAATCAAGGAAATGGCAGGTGAAGCGTAATGTCTACTTCATTGCAAAATGACTACAAGGCAAAAACCTCAACGGGAAAGATCGCTCAATATGTCGACCAGCGGGTTGGTGCCTCCGGTATCATCAAGGAGTTCGGCCGTAAGATCTTCCCAGATCACTGGTCATTTATGTTCGGTGAGGTTGCCCTTTACAGCCTAGTAATCCTGATTATTTCGGGAACCTTTCTGACCTTCTTTTTCAACCCCACCATGGTCTCCGTAACCTACGATGGTTCCTATGTGCCCATGAAGGGCACGCACATGTCTGCAGCCTACGCCTCTGCCCTGGATATCTCCTTTGATATTCGCGGTGGACTCCTCATGCGTCAGATCCACCACTGGGCGGCTCTGATGTTTATGATGGCTATGTCAGTACACATGCTACGTGTCTTTTTCACCGGCGCCTTCCGACGCCCCCGTGAACTAAACTGGGTTATAGGAACTGTCCTGCTGATCATCGGCATTCTCGCAGGCTTTACCGGCTACTCCTTGCCTGACGATGTTCTTTCGGGCAATGGTTTGAGGATCATCGACGGTATCTTCAAGTCCATACCTCTGGTTGGTACTTACATCTCTCTTTTCTTCTTCGGTGGAGAGTTCCCCGGCGATGCCGTAATCGGTCGACTTTACAGCCTACACATCATGATCATCCCAGCTATGCTCCTCTTGCTGGTTGCCATTCACATGTTCATGGTTGTACTTCATAAGCACACCCAGTACCCTGGGCCTGGCCGGACTGAAAACAATGTCGTTGGCTTCCCTGTCGGTCCTGTTTATGCAGCAAAGGCTGGCGGTTTCTTCTTCATCGTTTTCGGTATCATTGCCTTCCTGGGCGCGACCTTTACCATCAACGCTATCTGGAACTACGGCCCCTACGATCCCTCACCTGTGCAGGCAGGAACCCAGCCTGACTGGTATGTCGGCTTCGGCGATGGCGCTCTTCGCCTGTGGCCCGGGGTTTGGCCCTGGCCCTGGGAGTTTGAGTTCCTTGGTGGAACCTGGGTTCTCAATGTTCTTCTCCCCTTTGCCTTGATGGCCGGTTCCGTCATGATGGCCATGGTCTTCTGGCCCTGGATTGAACGCTGGGTTACCAAAGACGATCGTGTTCACAACATCCTTGATCGCCCCCGGAATGCCCCGTTCAGAACTGCTTGTGGTGTAGCTGGTATTACTGCCTACTCATCCCTCATGATTGCTGCAAGCTCGGATCTCATTGCAACCCATTTCCATGTCTCACTCAACGATGTGGCCTATTGGTTGCGTGCCTCCTTTGTCCTGGGCCCCATTATTGGGTTCCTGCTCACTCAGCGCATTTGCCTGTCGCTTCAGCGTAAAGACCGTGAGCTGGTTCTGCATGGTGTTGAAACAGGTAAGGTTGTTCAGCTGCCCCACGGCGAGTTCATTGAGGTTCACAAGCCTATTGATGAATACCGCCGCTACGAGCTGGTTTCCTTTGAGTCACCTGCGCCAATTCCTGCTCAGCCCAATAAGAAGGGTAAGATCAGCTCGATTGAGAAGTTGCGTTCAGGCATCTCAAAGATTTGGTTCGAAGACCGCGTTCTTGCCGTCACCCCCACAGAACTAGAAGCTGCTCACCATGAGCATCACGGCGATCATGCTGTGACTGCTAGCTCTGCAGAATCAATCGAAAAGTAAATATAGGTTGTAGTTAGGTGTGGGGCATCCGCTTATGCGGGTGCCCCACATTTGTTTAAAGCGGTTTAATCTGTAGCGGACGAGCTTTCTCTGCTGGTCTGCCTCAAGGGGCTTATTGAGGGTATAACCCCGGCTACTCCCCTATGCCTGGAAGCAATACTGGAAGCTCAATAGATGGGCGCAAACCTTAGTGCTCGGATCATGAGTGATCTGTTTGAAAAACAGTTTGTCTCAGAGACGGCGTGTCTTGCTGCCACACAAGCTCCTTAGGCGCGAATATGCCTTCTGGGCTGTTCTGGGCTGTTCTGGGCTGTTCTGGGCTGTTCTGGGCTGTTCTGGGCTGTTCTGGGCTGTTCTGGGCTGTTCTGGGCTGTTCTGGGCTGTTCTGGGCGTCGCTTAGCCTGGTGAGCATGCCAAAAGCCTCCTGCATAGGATTGCACTAGAGTTGGAGCCCCTTAGCGAGGTTTTCAATTCGCCCCTACTAGATAGGCCCATACGGTTAGACAACCAGCTCTATCTGGCGAAAGGTAGTCATAAAACTCTAATCAACTGAAGCTAAGAGCTAAGGACTCCGTACCCCCCAGAAGGTAAAAAGAAAAACCAAACAATAAGGGGTAACTTGCCCCCAGGCGCACCCGCCGTCTCGCACAGATCTAACATGGCTTCAATACACCACTTGCAGGGAATCAAACCTTCTCATCAGCGCTCTTCCGCTAGATTTTCAAGCCAGCTACCATCACTACTCTCCCCGACAGGAAAGTACCAAACACATAAAAGCGGAGCCCATATCTTTTCAGATATGGGCTCCGCCTTACTTTTATGACCTATTGGCCCTTAGTGAGCGTGATCGCCACGGTTGTACTCATAGACCCAACCAATAACAGCGGTAGCGGCAAAAGGAATGGCCAGGAGAACAATCCACCAGTCAATTGCCAGACCGACTACAACAATGGTGCAAGCAGCGCCGATGAAGAGAGGCCACCATGACCACGGTGAGTAGAAACCATAGTCACCAGCGCCATCTGCAATCTCACCCTCAAGGTTTTCATAGGGCATATCGGGATGCCGCTTATCTGTGAACTTGAGGAAGAACCACAGGAACAAGCACATGACCGCAGTAGCCAGGATGGCCGGGAAGCCAGCCCACTCAGTGAAGTCAGTCATCACACCATAGACGATACCGACAGGAATGAGGAAGACACCGATCAGCCCAAAAATATTACCTAGAAGTTTCACGCATGTCTCCTATCGCTCGGTAGCCTGGCGGGCAGCCGCAGCAATATCGTGATTGGTTGATAGCTCGGGATGATGAAGATCCAGCGCCGGGCGTTCTGAACGGATACGGGGTAGAGCCGTAAAGTTATGGCGTGGAGGCGGGCAAGAAGTTGCCCACTCCAAGGAACCTCCAAAGCCCCAAGGGTCATCGACCTCAACACGCCTGCCTGAGCGAGCAGTTGTAAAGACATTCCAGAACCAAGGGATCATGGAGACAGCAAGAATCATTGAGCCAAAAGTTGAAAGCTGGTTCATCCAGGTGAAACCATCCTCAGGCATGTAGTCGGCGTAACGACGAGGCATGCCATCAACGCCCAGCCAGTGCTGAACGAGGAAGGTGGTGTGGAAGCCAATGAACAGCAACCAGAAGTGAATCTTTCCCAGACGTTCATTGAGCATCTTGCCAGTAAACTTAGGCCACCAGAAGTAGAGAGCAGCAAACATGCCGAACACCAAGGTACCGAAAATTACGTAGTGGAAGTGAGCAACCACGAAGTAAGAATCCGACAGGTGGAAGTCCAGCGGAGGGGTGGCCAGGATAATACCGGTGATACCGCCGAAGAGGAAGGTAATCAGGAAGCCAACAACCCAGAGCATAGGGGTCTCGAAGGTAATTGACCCCTGCCACATAGTGCCAATCCAGTTGAAGAATTTAACACCGGTGGGGATACCAATCAGCATGGTCATGAAGGAGAAGAAGGGCAACATGACAGCGCCAGTAACGTACATGTGGTGAGCCCACACGGTAACAGAGAGAGCGGCGATGGTAATGGTTGCGAAAATCAGGCCCTTGTAACCAAAAATCGGCTTACGAGAGAATACCGGGATAATTTCAGAGACAATGCCAAAGAAAGGCAGTGCCAGAACGTAAACCTCAGGGTGACCGAAGAACCAGAACAGGTGCTGCCAGAGAACGGCACCACCGTTTTCAGGGTCAAAGATGTGGCCACCGAGGCGACGATCCATGCCGAGCGCAAACAGAGCAGATGCAAGCGGCGGGAAGATCATGATGATGAGAATTGCGGTAATCAGTGTGGTCCAGGTGAACACCGACATACGCCACATGGTCATACCGGGGGCACGCATGCACAGAATGGTTGTCAAGAAGTTGACGCCACCCATGATGGTACCGAAGCCCTGCAGTGCCAGGCCAAAGATCCAGAGATCGCCACCTACGCTAGGGCTGTAGGTGGTGCTGTTCAGAGGTGCATAAGCAAACCAGCCGAACGAAGCAGCGCCCTGAGGCGTCAGGAAGCCTGCAATAGCTACCAAAGATCCAAACAGGAAGAACCAGAAGGCCAGGGAGTTCAAACGAGGGAAAGCAACGTCAGGGGCACCGATATGAAGCGGAACCAGTACGTTTGCGAAACCAGTGAACAGAGGCGTGCCAAACATCAGCAGCATGAGCGTGCCGTGCATGGTAAACAGCTGGTTGAACTGTTCCTTAGTCTGCAAGAGCTGCATACCGGGTGAGTAAAGCTCAAGGCGCATGAGTAGAGCCATGACACCGGCTAAGCAGAAGAAAATAAATGCTGCAATCAGGTACATGTACCCGATTGTTTTGTGGTCGGTGGAAGTCAGCCAATTGACGATGATGCGTCCCTTTGACTTGGGAACCACCCGCGGAACAACACTACCGGTTGTCTCCGCTGAGTACTCAAGAGTAGTCACGGGTCACCTCTTACTGGTTGGTGTTCATGTTAGGGTTACGGTTTTGCTCATCACCGAGGCGGCCTTCTTGACCGGAATCCCTCAGCGACTGGATGTAAGCGTCGTAGTCTTTCTGGCTGACTACCTTCACGTTGAACAGCATCTCTGAGTGGTATTCCCCACAGAGTTCGGCGCACTTACCCTGGTAGGTGCCAGGCTCGCTACCGGTGGTGAAGTACATGTGGTTAGTCATACCGGGGATGGTGTCGCGCTTCTCAAGGAAGGCGGGGACCCAGAATGAGTGAACGACATCATGAGACTTAAGCTGAATGTCCACGGTTGAATCCACGGGCAGGTAGAGAGTGGGGAGTGTTTCCTCAACTCCTATCTGGCCTTCCTTATCCAGGCGAGCCTGAACACCAGCAAAGTAGACATTTTCGTCGATGTAGTTGAAGTCCCAGGACCACTGCTTACCGTAAACCTCAATAGTTACGTCAGCAACATCCGACTTGGGAGCAGTAATCTCACGCTCCGCTTTATCGGAGAAGGTGAAGAAGCTGACAATCAAGATGATGGGGATTGCGGTGTAGAAAATTTCCAGGGGAAGGTGATAGCTCACCTGGCGAGGATAACCGGTTTCGTACTTGCGGCGACGGTAGGCGATAAGGCACCAAATCATGAGACCCCAGGTGACCAGACCAACTGCCAGTGCAGCGATCCAGGCACCAATCCAGAGCTCCATGATGGTATTTGCGTTATCGGTAACACCACGCCTGGTGGGCAGCCAGCCCACCTTTGCCTGTTCTGAACAACCGGTCAAGAGCAGCGCAGAAGCTGCTGTGGCAAGGACAAGTGCCTTGCCCTTCAGCCCCTTGCTGCTGGTTCGATGCTGCGAACTCACAGACGGCCCTTCCTGTAGCGATGTGCGTGCCACCCGGTGCTGTGTATGGACAGCAAGAATCCAGGTGTTAAATCTTTCATTACGAGCTTACCCTCAAATGGGCGTAAAAAGTGACAATCTGTCACCTAAGCAACGTGTCATTTCACAAGTATTTCACTATTAAAAGCAGAAAGAGGGGCACACCGTGGGTGTGCCCCTCCTGGTAAACAAGCAAGACTTAGTGGAAAGAATCTCCACAAGCACATGATCCCTGAGCGTTAGGGTTATCGATGGAGAAGCCCTGCTTCTGAATAGTGTCTTCAAAATCGATAGTTGAACCATCAAGATAAGGCACGCTCATGCGGTCCACGATAACCTCTACCCCATCGAAGTCACGGACAGCATCGCCATCAAGAACTCGCTCGTCAAAATAGAGCTGGTAAATCAGACCAGAGCAACCGCCGGGTTGAACTGCGATGCGCAGTCTTAAATCAGTGCGCCCCTCCTGCTCGAGTAAGCTGCGGACTTTGTCAGCAGCAACCTCTGTGAGATTGACACCGTGGGTGGGAAGTTCCGTGGAAACTGTTTCAGTCATTCCATGAATCCTTTCATTCGACTAATTTGCCTTTATCTTACGCCTTTATTAAATTTTGGGCGACCTGTTCGCAGACAGGTCAACTGTTAGTAGTCAAGACATTGGGAGGAAATCATCAGCGCTTCAGCCAGGATGGCTTTTTTGAAGTCTGGCAAAAAGAGCGACTCATTGGCGCTGTGGGCCCGAGTGTCGGGGTCTTCAATACCTGTGATGAGAATCTGGGCGCTGGGGAAAACCTCAGTGAGTGTCGCGATAAAAGGAATGGACCCTCCTAAGCCGGTTTTAACGGGTTCCACCCCCCAGGCTTGGGCGAAGGACGCCAGCGCGAGCTGAGCACCGTCACCATCAACTTCACCCTTATACGGGCGTCCAGAATCTACAGCACTGTATGTAATCTCAGCCCCAAACAGGTTATTTTCTGCACAGTGTCGTGCCAAAGCAGAGTGAGCAGCTGCTGGGTCCTGGCCTGGCGCAAGACGAACGCTAATCCTTGCTTTAGCAGTCGCCGCAAGAGTATTGGCTGCTTCAGATACAGGAGTGATATCCATTCCGATGACTGAAATAGCCGGCTGGGACCACAGGCGTGAAGTAATAGAGCCCTTACCAGCAAGTTTCATCGACTTGACGATACCCGAATCCGCCCTAAAATCTTCTTCAGAATATTCAACCTCAAGTTCAGGGGAAGAGATTAAACCTTCAACTGCAACCGAACCTTGAGGATCATGGAGGGTGGCAAGCAACTGAATAAGAACCGTATTCGCGTCGAGAAGGGGCCCACCGAATACCCCTGAGTGAACGGCATGGTCACTAACCTTCACCGAGATATCACCGCTTGCAACACCTCGCAGACCCACCGTGAGAGCAGGAACTCCTGCCCGCCAGTTGGCTGAGTCTGCCACGACAATATAGTCACCTGAGAGCTTCTCACGGTAAGTTGCAATGAAACTATCGAAACTGGGTGAACCCGCTTCTTCTTCACCTTCAATAAAGAGGGTGACGCCGGCTCTAAAATCATCGCCCAAGACTGCTTTCACAGCTCTAAAAGCGGCCAGATGGGCGATAACTCCAGCCTTGTCATCGGCTGCCCCACGCCCAAAAAGTCTATCCCCCTTTTGCTGAGCCTTAAAAGGTTCCGTTTCCCAGAGTTCGAGATCACCGGCAGGTTGGACATCGTGGTGGGCGTAGAGAACAAAAGTGGGGTAACCCGGGGCGGCAGGCTTCGAAGCTAGAACTGCGGGCATACCCTGCTGCCCCTTACCGTAGGTAGCTGTCAGAACCTCTGCCGAGTCAAAGCCAGCATCAAGCGCAAGCTCCTGAACCTTCTGAGCGCTCCGAGCAACTTCATCCAAATCAAAAGATTCCCAAGCCACCGAAGGAATAGCTACTAATTCTGTCAGCTCCTGGACATATTGCTCGAATCGCTCATCAATGAAGCGAGCTAGTTCATCACGTGCCGAAAAATTAAAACATGTTGTTGTCATGTATCCCAGAATACGCCGAGCCACTATAACTTTGAACAACTTGCTATTCTTAAGGGGTGTTTGGACGAAATAAGAAATCAGTAGAAACAGCGGATGCCGCAGCAATTGACTCCGCTCCCCCCGCCGCAAGCGACAAAGATAACAAGCCCGCAAAATACACGCCACCGAAGGGACGCCCTACCCCATCACGTAAGGAACGTGAAGCTGCGCGTAAGAACCCTCTCGTTCCCGCTGACCGGAAGGCCGCGAAAGAGGCTCAGCGCGCCGCAGAGCGTGAATTCCGGGCTAAGCAGCAACAGGCCCTTCAGACCGGGGATGAACGCTACCTCCCGGTTAACGATCGTGGCCCCCAGCGTCGCTACATTCGTGACTACGTTGATGCCCGTTTCAACGTAGGTGATTTTATGCTGATTGTCATCCTGTTGATTTTCATTATCGGATTGATAGTTCCCGCTACACAGCATTTAACCGCTCTACTCATGTGGGCAATGCTTCTGCTGTGGATCCTCGATTACTTCATCATGTGGCGCAAGCTCAAGAAAAAGCTAACCGAAAAATTCACCACTCTTGAACCTCGTTCTGGTCTTTACGCTTTCAACCGCACCATGATGATTCGTAGGTTCCGCCTGCCTAAACCGCAGGTAGAACGAGGAAACTACCCCAGCTAATAGAGCTCACAGGCGCATGAGAAGGGCCGCTCACCACTCGGTAGCGGCCCTTTATCGTATCTGCTGGAGACTAGGAAGCTTTCCTCAGTTTGAGGAGCTCTCGGTTGATGTGCGCAGCCCAGAGCGGCCCCTGATAGATGAAGGCTGTATAACCCTGAACCAGGTCGGCCCCAGCATCTAGCCGTTCAGCAACATCCTGAGCAGTTGTTACACCGCCTACAGAGATCAGCGCGAGCTTATCCCCTACCTCTGCTTTCAAGAGCTTCAGAACTTCAAGCGAACGATGCTTGAGTGGCTCCCCCGATAGGCCACCAGCACCGAGTTCCATGACCTTATCCATGGGGGTTATCAGCTCCAAGCCCTCACGAGCAATAGTCGTATTGGTGGCGATAATGCCGTCGAGGCCAAGGCGCAGAGCCATGGCGGCAAGGTCTCTGATATCCTCATCGGCAAGGTCAGGCGCAATCTTGACGACCAGAGGAACTCGTCGGCCTAGCACTACCCTATCGGCCTCAGCACGCACAGCGGCAAGAAGCGGCTCGAGGGTTTCGATAGCCTGAAGATCCCTGAGCCCAGGAGTATTGGGAGAACTTACATTAACCGCAAGATAATCCGCCTGAGGCGCAAGAATACGGGTGCTGATCAGATAATCCTCAATGGCCTGGTCCAACTCAACGACCTTGGTCTTACCAATGTTGATACCAATAACAGGACGTACCTTACCCCGGTATTCGGCATCAAGGTCAGCTCTAGCCGCAGCTACCCTCGGTCCAGTGTCTGCTGCACCGTTATTGTTAAAGCCCATGCGGTTAACAATTGCACGGTCCTCAAGCAATCTGAATAATCGTGGCTGAGGGTTACCAGGTTGGGCCTGGCCTGTGATGGTGCCAATCTCGACATGCCCAAAGCCCAAGTTACCCAGAGCTACGATAGCCGTACCCCCCTTGTCAAAACCAGCGGCAATTCCAAAAGGAGATGGGAACCGGATACCCATGACCTCCGTGGACAAAGAGGGGTCAGGCGAGAAGAACCTGCCACCCCACCGCGTCACACCCGTCGCTCGCAGGGTCTTCACACCCCACATACCTAGATGGTGGGCCTTTTCAGGGTCCATCGGTTTAAAAAAGAGCTTGAACAGGGTTGGGTAGATCCGCATCGGGGACCCCTTTCAGCTAGGGCATCACAACTGCCAATTTGTAAGCAAAAACTAGGGTTTGCTGACCTTATCTACCGCCCCACCGTAGCGTCTATCGCGAGAGGCGTACTCCTGGACAGCCTGCCATAAGGTGAGACGGTTTACATCGGGCCAGAGAACGTTCATGAAGACCATTTCGGCGTAGGCGCTTTGCCAGAGCAAGAAGTTTGAAATTCGCTGTTCGCCAGATGTGCGTAGGAACAGGTCTACATCGGGTAAATCGGGTTCATCAAGGTAGCGCTGGAAAATTTTTTCGTTGATGTGTTTGGCCTTCAGCTTGCCGCTAGCAAGATCCTCGGCAAGGAGGGCGGCTGCATCGGCAATCTCGGCGCGCCCCCCATAATTGACGCACATGGTCAGGGTACACAGCGTATTGTTCTTGGTCTCTTCCTCGCATTTTTCAAGGAGCGAGATGACGGACTTCCAGAGCTTAGGCCTGCGGCCGGCCCACCGAATACGGACGCCCCAGGACTTAAGCGTTTCTAATTGGCGTTCCAGCACTTCGGATGAGAAACGCATCAAAAAGGCAACCTCGTCGGGTGACCGACGCCAGTTTTCCGTTGAAAAGGCGTAAGCAGAAATGTAAGGGATGCCCATCTCAATTGCGCCAGCTACGACCTCAAGAAGTGCCGCCTCCCCCGCCCGGTGCCCCTCGTTCCTGGGCAGACCGCGCTCGTTAGCCCACCGCCCGTTCCCGTCCATCACCACGGCAACATGCTGAGGGACAAACTTACTGGGGATAGCAGGAGCTACAACACCACTTGGGTGGGCAGGTGGCTTGATGACAGTCATAGGGCTATTGTTCCTTTTCCAAGGTTGCTAGGGTCTTCAGCGGCTTATCCAACTGCCACTGCACATAATCCATGATAAGCCCGGACATTCTATGGGCTAAGACTGATGGGAACTGCCCGGTAACAGCAGGCCAGTCCCCACCAGCAAGTACCTGCAAATACTGCGGAGTCTGTGGCGGTACCGGGTAAATGCGGCTGAAATCACCCGACCGAGCGCAGCCAGTGCAGAGCAAGCCAACCTCAGGAGAATAGTAGGTAAGGCCATGCTCGAGACCGCATGATGCGCACCTAGCTAAAGCCATACTCCACCCCGCAAGATGAAGCGCTCTCAGCAGGTAGGAATCGAGAATCCGGTACGCTGGGAGCTCCCCCGCGGCCAGGGCAGATAAAGCACCAGCCAGCAGAACGAACTGGTCCTGAAGCCTATCTTGCTCGTGGGCCAGTAGCTGCTCGGCCACCTCACAGACCACAGCGGCCACCGTGTAGCGAGTGTAATCCGCAACGATAGGTCCAAGGTAGGCCCGTCGGGTCACGACCTGAGAAATCGTTGCCAAATTTTTACCGGCTGCCGCAGAAATCTCCACCAGCATGAAGGGCTCAAGACGAGCCCCAATCTTCGAACTACTCTTCCGAACCCCCTTTGCTACGGCATGGACTAGACCGTCATGCCTGGTCGCTAAGATAATGATCCGGTCGTACTCCCCCAAATCTTGGGTACGTAAAACGATAGCGCTATCACGAATGGTCTTTTTCCTTGATAGCGCTGAATTCACACTCCCATTGTGGCATAACCGCACCCCATATGCCCTGATTGGTGCTGGGGAATGTGCATCACAAGAGGCTTGACATAAGAGCCGGGGTGAGCAAAATCAGCCCACCCCGACTTAGAATTACTCCTTACTCAGAGTCACGCAAAGCACGGTTGACAGCAGAAACCATTGCCTTCAGCGACGCCCGAGTTGTTGAATTATCAATACCGATACCCCACAGAACTCGGCTACCCACGGCCGCTTCGATATACGAGGCAGCCTGCGCATTTGCGGCCGAGCCGAGGGTATGCTCCGAGTAATCCATGACGCGGACATCGACGCCCTCCTTGGCCAGAATCGACTGCAGTGCTTCGATGGGGCCGCTACCCTGAGCGACACGGTTGTAGGTATGACCGTTAATGTTTAGACCAACCCGCATGGTGGTCTCGCCGTGTTCCTCAGAATCAATGGACAGAGACTCGATGCGGTACTTACCCCATCGAGATTCCGCCTTCTGATTAGGAAGGTACTCATCTGCGAAGATATCCCACAGAGCCTTGCTAGCAACCTCCCCGCCCTGTGCATCGGTTTTAGCCTGGACAACCGCCGAGAACTCCTGCTGGGCACGCTTGGGGAGGTCCAGGCCAAAGTCCTTCTTGAGCAGGTAAGCAACACCACCCTTACCTGACTGAGAATTCACACGGATAACAGCTTCGTAGGAGCGCCCAAGGTCTTTAGGATCAATGGGAAGATAAGGAACCGCCCACACGAGCTCGTCAAGGCTCTTGCCCTGTTCAGCGGCATCCTTTTCCATGCGCTCAAATCCCTTTTTGATGGCATCCTGATGCGAGCCAGAGAAAGCAGTGAAGACCAAATCGCCGCCGTAGGGAGAGCGCTCATGAACCGGCAACTGGTTACAGTACTCGACGGTCCGCCTAATCTCGTCAATGTCCGAAAAATCAATCTCCGGGTTAACGCCCTGGGTGTACATGTTCAGACCCAGGGTAATCAAATCGACGTTACCGGTGCGCTCGCCATTACCAAAGAGGCACCCCTCGATACGATCCGCACCAGCTAGGTAACCCAGTTCAGCCGCTGCGACACCGGTTCCACGGTCATTGTGGGGGTGCAATGACAAAATGACGTGCTCACGGTTGGTCAGGTTGCGGCTGACCCATTCAACAGAGTCAGCGTAAATATTGGGAGTTGCCATCTCAACCGTAGCAGGAAGATTGATAATAACTTCGCGGCCTTGGCCGATGCCCAGTTCGTCGGTCACAGCGTTGCAGACCCGAACAGCGAACTCGAGTTCAGTGCCGGTGAAAGACTCCGGTGAGTACTCATAGGTCACCTTGGTATCGTGTACAAGCTGCTCTTCATATTTCTTGCACAAACGGGCTCCCGTGAGCGCAATGTCCAGGATTCCGTCCTGGTCCTGGTTAAAAACTACCCGACGCTGGAGGACTGAAGTCGAGTTGTAGAAGTGAACGATAGCCTTGGGAGCACCGTCAATCGCTTCAAAAGTCTTTTGAATCAGGTGCTCACGGCACTGAACCAGAACCTGAATGGTGACGTCATTGGGGATATGGCCGTCCTCGATGAGGGTACGGACAAAATTAAAGTCGGTAGCGGAGGCAGATGGGAAACCTACCTCAATTTCCTTGTAGCCCATGCGGACCAGCAGCTTAAACATAGCCAGCTTACGCTCAGTATCCATGGGGTCAATCAGGGCCTGGTTGCCGTCACGCAGGTCAACCGCGCACCACCGGGGGGCCTTCCTTATCTTCTTTTCCGGCCATGTGCGATCGGGAAGAGAAACATGAATTTGCTGGTCGAAAGGCAGGTACTTGTGCACCGGCATGGACGATGGTTTCTGGAAATTTTTCATAGCTATGACCCTTACAGATGAGGTGAGAAAATTGGCACCGGGTAGCGAATACCCGTAGCGAAGCTAAACCCGGGGCACTTCGCTACGGCAGATAAGCAGTCGCCGTGTCATCTCACGCATAGTGCCACGGTACCACGTTGGTCAACGCCAACCGGGAAAATCCAACCTCTATGTTCACTATCTGGGCTAGCGGCCGGTCAAGGCGCCCACAGCAGGAAAGAGCCGTCTAAAAAGCCCGGCTTGAGGCCCGTAGTGGGGCAATCAAGCCGGGCTTAAGAAAACTACCAGACCTAGTAACTAAATGCCTGCTGGCAGGTGACCTGATCGGCGGTCTGGCCGCTGGCTCCCCCAGCAATTTTTGCCTGAGTAGTTTGAAGCTTATCTTCGGAGGCTAAATCAGAACCGAGCACTACCTCAATACCGGTATGCAGGCTTGAAGGGGTTACCGCCGTGATTCCATAGAGGTCAGCAATCAGCTGTGCTTCTGCTTCGTAGCCGTAGGGGTAGTAAACCGTAGACGCAGGGTAGATGGTAGCCTCATCCTGAGTTGTGACGGCCGAGAAACCAGCATCCTTGGTGATAGAAGCCAGTTTATTGGCTCGCCCTGTGACCCCACTGGCGTTGGTGAACGTAACGTCAAGAGCATAATTCAGCTCTTGAGCCGTGCTGGTGGAAGGCTCCTCCGCAGGTGCACTGGGTGAGGCAGAAGGCTCAACAAGCGACTGGTCTTTCTGTAGCTTGGTGAAGAAAGCCTCTGCCTCACTCGAGAGCTGCAACTTATTCTCATCGTAGATGTAGGGCTCATGAGGAACCGTGGCAAAAACAACCTTGCTTAAGTCCACCGACGAAAAGATTGAGCCAATACCCACGAGATTACCAAGCTTAGTAAGTTCAGTGTCGACCGTTACGTTCTGGGTGATAGCCTCGGCAATTCTAAGAAGCATGGCGGGGTTAGAGAGAGTCCCCTCGGACTGTACCTTCCGTAGCAAAGATGCCAGGAAGCTCTGCTGGGCCTTAATACGCGCTGTATCGCTGCCGTCACCAAAGCCGTGACGAGAGCGAAGGAAAGCAAGAGCCTGCTCCCCCTCAACACTTGATGTACCGGCAGGAAGTTTGAGGCCGCTGTAAGTATCGTCAATCGGCTCGGAAACGCATACCTCAACCCCACCCACAACACTTGAAAGCGCTTTAACGGCATTGAAATCAACCAGCATAAAGTGATCAATGGCCACACCGGTGAGGTTGCTGATGGTAGCAACGGTACACCCCGGTCCGCCCCGTTCGAGAGACTCATTAATCTGGGTATCAGAGGTGGCGGGGTAGACTTCCCCGGTGGTTGCATCGGTGCACTTGGGGATATCAACCATGAGGTCACGCGGCAAGGAAATCACGTTCACCGCTGAGCGGTCTTCGCTCACCTGAACCAGCATCATGACATCGGAACGAGCACCGGCTTCAAGGTCCTCGGCAGAACCGTAAGCTCCGTTAGCGCCGCTACGAGTATCAGAACCGATAATCAAAATATCAAGGGGACCGCTCGCAAGGTTGCTAGAGAGCTCACCGATATTGATTTCAGCGGTATGGACGTTGCTGCGTAAACGCAATAGCGCAAACCCGCTGAAAGCAACCACCATAGTCAGCAAGGCCACGCACGATAAGGCAATCCACTGGAGCTGCCGGGATTTAATCGGCTGATTCGCCATATGTCGGCCAAGTGGCTCAACAATTCGCTGGTTGGGGGTACCCTGAGGCGCCATTCAGTTACTCCGATTCATCAATACTGGGCTCGTCCTGCTACTTTGCCTGCACCAGGATAAACAATCAAGCTGGGAAGATTCTTTTGATTTAAGCGGCTTTTGGTACTAAAAACCCAGCTTCCCGAGTGCCCTGGGATCGCGCTGCCAGTCTTTTGCCACCTTGACATGGACCGATAGGTAGACCTTGGTCCCTAGAAGTGCCTCAATATTGTGTCGAGCTTTTTGCCCAATTTCTTTGAGCCGTGCTCCACGCTTGCCAATAATGATGCCCTTCTGAGAATCACGCTCAACATAAAGGTTAACGTGAATATCGAGCAGGGCATTATCTTCGCTACGCCCCTCACGTAGCTCCATCTCTTCAACAGTGACAGCAACAGAGTGCGGCAGTTCGTCCTGCACACCCTCGAGCGCGGCCTCACGCACCAGCTCGGCAACCAGTGTTGCCTCAGGTTCATCGGTCAGTTCCCCGGTGGGGTAGAGCGGAGGCGAACTGGGAAGGTAAGAAGAAAGAAGCCTGGCAACTTCATCAACCTGGTAATCCTTAAGGGCAGAGACGGGGATAATATCTGCCCAGCCCCCCTGACCGTCAATAACAGTAGCCTGCTGAACCTGGCCTTTATTCCGTTTGGCCGCAGGGCCACTACCCTTACGGAAGGCGAGCTCTTCGCCCTTCTGCTTGGCTTCCTGGCGTTGGCGGCGCTGCTGTCGAGCGGCTCGCTCTGCACTCATGATTTCATCGCCCAGGGCTGACACCGCAAGAAGCTGCTCGGTCAGTTGCTCGTGAGAAACCTTATCTGCCTTAGTCACAATCGCAACAATCGGTTTATTGCCCGAAGCCGCAAGCTGCTGAGCAATGTAACGGTCGCCCGGGCCAATCTTCTCGTCCGCAGGAATACAGAAACCGATTACATCGACCTCAGAGAGAGTCTGAGCTACCAGGTCATTGAGCCGTTCACCCAAAAGTGTACGAGGGCGGTGCAAACCGGGAGTGTCTACCAGCACCAGTTGAAAATCTTCACGGTGAACAATACCGCGAATCGTGTGGCGAGTAGTTTGCGGGCGATTTGAGGTAATCGCAACCTTCTGGCCCACTAAAGCATTAGTCAGTGTCGATTTACCGGCATTAGGTCGGCCTACCAAAACGGCAAAGCCTGCGGTGTAATCCTCGGGAAAGGCTGCAAAATCCACTCAATAGCTCCAAAAAGTAGTGAAAAAATATCTACCCATCACTTTACAGGTAGCTAGCACCCGCCAGTTGCGAAACTACCTCCCGTCCACCCCACCGGCTGATAAAAGAGAGGTCCATCATAAACCCTGGGGCCTACCCTAGAGGGTAGGCCCCATCATAAAAGTGACGTGTGCGGAACTAATGGCTGTGCTCGTCTTCTGGTTCAGTATCAGTATCTGGGCTTACCCAGACCTGTAGGGTGCCCACCTTGTTGCGGCGGCCGCGGGAACCAATAGCTCGAATGTGGATACCCTCCACAAGAACCTCACTACCAATAATCGGTACCCGACCCAAATGCTTAGCGAGCAAGCCGCCTACCGTATCAACGTCGTCGTCTTCTAGCTCAATACCAAAGATTTCCCCGAGCTCCCAGGTGCTCAGACGGGAGCTAATCTTGAAAGTGCCGTCTTCCTGAACAGAAACCTCTGCTTTGTCGTTGTCGTACTCATCGGAAATATCTCCAACAAGCTCTTCGATCAGGTCTTCTAATGTCACAAGACCAGCTGTGCCACCGTACTCATCGACAACGACGGCAATGTGGGTTGATTCGCGTTGCATTTCTTTCAGTAGGTCCATGACCCGTTTAGATTCTGGTTCATAACGCACCGGGCGCATCAGCTCCGCTATTTTCGCTGGCTGGGAACCCTGAGTGCCAGTCCGTGTCGCGGCAACAACGTCCTTGAGATAGAGCATGCCTCGTACATCGTCAAAAGATTCCCCAAGCACCGGAATACGTGAGTAGCCCGATCGTAAAAAGAGAGAGAGCGACTGGTCAATGCTCTGGTCAACATCAACGGTTACCATGTCGGCACGGGGTACCATGATGGAGCGAATCCTGGTTTCGTCAAGCTCGAAAATGGACTGAACCATCTCGGCTTCATCGTCCTCGATAGCCTCAGAAGAGCTAGCCCTATCAACGAACTCGAGGATTTCGTCTTCGGTAAAGATGCCCGTAACCCGCTCAGAATCCCTGGGGCTGAACTTACGAGAGAGCCTCGTCAGAATAGATGAGAAGGGGCGGGTTAGAACGCCCAGCGCGTAGACAGTCCCCGCCATAGCCGAGAAAACCTGAACGTGCTTAGTGCGCCCTACCAGACGCGGAGCTACACCAAAGAAGACAAAGACCAGAACCGTCATCACCAGAAGTGTGGCTATTACACTGACCCAGGTGCGTTCAAAAAGGTCATGGGCTAGCAGGTAGAAGCAAATAATCGAGGCAACTTCAGCTAGCACGCGCCAGATACGCAAGGATCTGAAGTAAGGCTCAGGGTCTGCCAGCACTGCCCTAATACTTTCCTTGCCCGATTCTTCAGCTAAACCTTGGGCCTCGGACCGAGGAAGGTAGGTGTAAGAGGATTCAACAGCGGTAAAGAGATAGCCCAGCAAGACTAGCAACAAGACAGCAAAAAGAAGAAGGATAAGACCTACCACGGTTTAATGCCTCGTCTCAACAGGAGCTGGGCGACCTAAGAAATCTTCCAGCAAGGAACGCTGAATCCCGAACATTTCAGCTTCTTCCTCGGCAGTAGCATGGTCATAGCCCAGACAGTGCAGAATGCCGTGGGTGGTGAGTAGACACAGCTCATCGAGGGTGCTGTGGCCAGCGTCAGCGCCCTGACGGGCTGCTACCGGCGGGCAGAGTACGATATCGCCCAGAACCCCAGAAGAAGGCTGTTCAGGGGTACCCGGGGTGAGCTCGTCCATAGGGAAGCTCATGACATCGGTTGAGCCCGGTAGATCCATCCAGTCCAGGTGGATGCGCTCCATCTCCGATTCCCCCACTACTGCAATCGAAAGCTCTGTATCGGGTGCCAAGTGCATGCTCGAAAAAACGTGGGCCACCAGGCCTTCAATAGTCGCAATATCTACTGCTGCGAAAGACTCCCGGTCAAAATCACTTGCTGAGCTATCCAGCTCCTCAATTTCAAATTCTAGGTTCACTGGTTTGTACCATCTTCTTGCTCTGACACCTCAATACCGGATTTAGCCAATAGCTTTTCGGCTGCAGCTTCTATGGTCTGACGTTTAACCTTGCGATTGCGGCGGCGCTCCATAGAGGACTTTGCCTGATCCCACTTATCATAGGCATTGACGATATCGGATACGAGGCTATGACGAACGACGTCTTCTGCCTCAAGCACTGCAAGGTGGATATCATCAATACCCTCTAGAATCTGCCGAACCTGCTTGAGGCCCGAAGCCTGACCGCCCGGAAGGTCGATCTGGGTGACGTCGCCGGTAATCACCATCTTTGAGCCAAAGCCCAGACGGGTCAGGAACATCTTCATCTGCTCCACCGTGGTGTTCTGAGCCTCGTCCAGAATAATAAATGCGTCGTTCAAGGTGCGTCCACGCATATAGGCCAGAGGAGCCACCTCAATGGTGCCGGCTTCCATCAGCCTGGGAATAGACTCAGGATCGATCATGTCATGGAGCGCATCGTAAAGAGGGCGCAGATAGGGGTCAATCTTATCGTTGAGGGTACCGGGTAAGAACCCCAAACGCTCGCCTGCTTCAACAGCCGGTCGAGTCAGAATAATACGGTTGACTTCCTTGGATTGAAGGGCCTGCACCGCCTTAGCCATGGCTAAATAGGTTTTGCCTGTACCCGCAGGGCCGATACCAAACACCACGGTGTTGGCGTCAATGGCATCAACATAGCTCTTCTGGTTAATGGTTTTGGGTCGAATATTTTTGCCGCGAGAACTTAGAATATTTTGGCTCATAGCGGTTGCCGGGTGGTTCAGGCTGGCAGTCATCATGGACATTATCCGTTTGACAACCTCGGCGGTGACCTGCGTATCGTTCTCCACCAAAAGAGTGAGTTCCGCAAGCAATCGGACGGTTGTCGCCACGGTCTCTGAAGGTCCGGTAACCACGACGTCCAGGCCCTTAGGCCGAATCCTTAGGCCGGGGAAAGTCTGTTCAACCAGCCCGATATTACCGTCGTGGGGGCCAAGAACTGCCACCATTTCTGCGGTGGATTTGAAAGAGAAAGTCCGGGCTACTGAAAGCGGCCGGCTCGTAGATTGTACTGATGTAGTCATAAGTGCCCAGCTGGGCCTTCAGAGCTCCTCATTGCAGTAGCGAACAGGGGGTAGTGCTCAGGGTTTACTTTACCCGCACTATTTGAAGAAAAAACGGGTTTTGCGCAGAGTGATATTGAACAGTTCGTGATATTGAACAGTTCGCCAACTCAAGGTAGATCTCTTGAAAGCTGGCAATGAACTCTTTACCAGCGACCCAGGGCAAGATTCAGTGCCGAAATAGCGGCAGCTCCGGCTGTTGAGCTACGGAGCACCTCGGGGCCAAGCAATACGGTGTGTGCGCCGGCTTCTTCCAAGATCTCAAGCTCCCGAGGGCTAATCCCACCCTCCGGCCCCACCACAAAATAGACCTCCTCAACATCCGGGCTAAGGTGCTCTGCCAAAGCCTGTGAAAGTCGGTAGTTTGCCTGCTCATGCAGAAGTAGAAAGAGCGCCCGCTCCCCCAATTCCTGGGCCAAATCGGCCAGATCAGCCGTGCTGTGGAGCTGATAGACAGGCGGGAGCAGTGCCCGCCTAGACTGCTTGGCTGCGGCTTTGACCGTGTTCTGCCACTTGGCATGTGCTTTTGCTGCCCGCTCCATCTTCCAACGAACAATTGAGCGGTCGGCACTCCACGGTACAATACCGTGAGCGCCCAGCTCGGTGGCCATCTCAATAGCCTGGATATCTCGGTCGCCCTTGGCCAGAGCCTGAACCAGGTAGATCGAAATACCTAGCTCATCGAGCGCCAGCGACTGAACCGTTAGCAGCAAACCGCCGTCTACTGTGCCCTCCACCCTTGTGACGGCCCGGTTGCCCAAGCCGTTGACCAGGTCGATCCCCTCGCCTAACTCCGCACGTTTGACGGTCTTGGCGTGGTGGCCCTCATCGCCTAGGAGACTGTAGGCGGCCCCTGGGACCAAGGACTCAAAATCTTCGGGTGAGATGTAGTAGACGGCGTTGCTCATAACGAGTTCCTACTTGAGGTGGTCTTTGAGGCGGGAGAAGAACCCACCCTGCTTATGGGTCACTGTTTCACTCATCTTGAGATCTTCTCCGCGCAACTCCGAGAACTGCTTAAGCAGGTTCTTTTGTTCATCGGTGAGTTGGGTAGGGGTACGGACCTCAACCTGCACACGCAAATCACCGCGGCCACCACCGCGCAGGTGGTTAACACCCAGGCCCTTGAGCGTGATGACATCGCCAGACTGAGTGCCGGCTGGAATCTGTATCTCCTGCGGCCCGTCGAAAGTCTCCAAGGTGATGGTAGTGCCCAAGGCGGCAGCGGTCATCGGAACCCCTACCGCCGCAATGAGGTCATCGCGTTCGCGTGAGAAAGTGGGATCGGCCGCTACGCGAAGCTCAACGTAGAGGTCACCATTAGGTCCGCCGGCGGTGCCTGCTTCACCCTGCCCCGCTAGACGAATACGGGCGCCATCGGTTACGCCCGCAGGAATCTTGATGGTCAGGGGCTTGCGTTCACGCACACGACCCTCACCATAGCACTCGGCGCAGGGGTGCTTTATAACGGTTCCAAAGCCACGGCAGCTGGGGCACTCAACAGGCTGAACGACAGTACCCAAGATGGACTGGACCTGGCGCTGCATGTAGCCCTGGCCACGGCAGGTTTCACAGGTTTCGGGGTGGGTACCCTCAGCGGTTCCCTCGCCCTTACACAGGTCGCAGGTCACAGCGGTATCAACGGTGATGGGCTTATTGGTGCCAAAGACAGCGTCTTTAAGGTCAATCTTGACGTTGATAAGAGCATCCTGCCCCTGACGAACCCGGCTCTGCGGCCCGCGCGGAGTCGCGTTGAAAAAGGTCTCAAAGATATCCTGGAAACCACCAAAGCCGCCCGCCCCGTTAAAGCCGCCGGCTGTGCCGTTCTCGTTACCGGTTTGATCATAAATCCGGCGCTTTTCAGGGTCAGAGAGCACATCGTGAGCTAGCGAAACACGCTTAAATTCCTCAGCGGCTTCCTCAGAAGGGTTAATGTCGGGGTGCAGCTGGCGGGCTTTCTTGCGGTAGGCCTTTTTGATTTCTTCGGGGCTGGCATCGCGCGATACACCGAGGGTTTCGTAGTGACTGCTCACAGTTCTCTCTTTCAGGGTCATGGGGTACTACTAAATATGTGGAGGCAAGAAGCTGTTTTACTCCTGCCCCAAAATCTTTGACAGGTAGCGGGCTACGGCATTCACCTTTGAGACGGTTCGGGCGTAGTCCATACGTGTTGGCCCTACAACACCAACGTGTGCGTTTCCTCCAGGGCCGTAGCTACTTGCAACAACTGAGGTCTCGGCCAGCGATTTCTCCCTGTTTTCTGAGCCGATGCTGACCGCGAAACCGCGCTCATCGTGTTCCATAGTTGCCAAAAGCTTAAGGAGCACCACTTGCTCTTCAAGGGCATCGAGTACAGGTGCAATACTACCGCGAAAATCAACGGTTGACTCTGCCAGGTAGGCTGTTCCCGCTATCAGCACCTGAGAGGATACACCCTGAGCTGCCAGTAGCTGAACGGCCTGGACGAGGCTGAGCATGAGCTTGCTGCGCGGGTGAGGAGCCAGCGCCTGAGCTACCTGGGACAGAGGCTGACCCGAAAAGGCCTCAATAAGCTGTTGCTTGATAGTGACCAGTTCATCGGCTGTATGCGGGCATGCTACCGTTCGTTGGGTGACCTGCCCGGTATCGGTAATCAGTACCACTAGGACTGTGGATGTTGATAAAGAGACCAGCTCAACATGCCGTAGCGCAACCGTCGGGCCGGTCGGATACTGCACCATGGCGACCTGGTGAGTAAGCGAAGAAAGGAGCTGGACGCTACTTTTCATCATGTCATCCACGCTATCGGCGCTATCGAGCAGGGTATGGATTGCTCTCTTCTCCCCTGGTGAGAGCGGTCGCAAAGCCGATATCTGGTCAACGAAAAGCCGGTAACCCAGGTCAGTGGGCACTCTGCCCGCACTGGCATGTGGTGCCGATATCAGGCCCTGTTCTTCCAGAGCGGCCATGTCGTTGCGCACCGTGGCGCTAGAAACCCCCAACTGCCGCCGCTCAATGAGGGTCTTTGAACCAACCGGCTCCCGAGTATGCACGTATTCCTCGACGATAGCCTGCAAGACCTGAAGCCTGCGCGGATGGTCCATTTCACCTCCTGATGATGTGAGCTTTAAGGGTTTTTAGCACTGGGGATACCAGAGTGCTAAGTTACCCGTTAACTCTAATACCACTGCACTAGAATCAGAATTCAGTACGCTGATGGCTAAGGCACTTGGCCGTGTTTTCAAGGAGTTCAATGGATTATCGCGCTTCGTGGGGGTCAGCTGATCTGAGCGCCCACAAACATTCCCAATTACCCCGCGTGGTGCTCAAACCGGGGCTGGTTCTCGAAGATATGGTGAGCGGTTTTGTGGGTGCAGCTGTTTCGCTCCGCTCTGTTGGCAGTAACCGTATGGTAGGTCTTGAGGATCGGCATGGGCGGGTCAAGCAATTCCCCTTGGGCCCCGGCTTCCTCCTTGAAGGTCGACCGGTCAACCTTGTTGCTCCTGAACCGCAACAGGCTAAGCCCACCAAGCAGATTTCCCGATCCGGTTCTGTCGCCTTGGATAATGCCCCCGCTAGGACTGCCCGTGCCAGCCGAATTTGGGTCGAAGGTATCCACGACGCTGAACTGATTGAGAAAGTGTGGGGGCACGACCTGCGTGTCGAAGGGATTGTGGTCGAACCCCTCCACGGTCTTGATGATGTAGCCAGTGCCATTAGGGAGTTCGCACCAGCGCCCCACCGAAAACTCGGGATTCTAGTGGACCACCTGATTACCGGGTCTAAAGAAAGCCGTATAGCCGAAGCCGCGCTGAAAACCCCCGGCGCTCGCGGGAACGTAATGATTATGGGGCACCCCTTTGTCGATATTTGGCAGGCAGTTAAACCCGGCGTTCTTGGAATCGAGAAATGGCCCGTAATCCCCCGCAGCGAAGAATGGAAGCAGGGAATCCTCCGCCGACTCAACCGGCCTTACGCCAGACCCGAAGATATTCGAGCCGGATGGGACTCAATCCTAAAGCGCGTTGATACCTATACCGACCTTGAGCCGGCTCTGCTTGGCCCAGTAGAACAACTCATAGATTTTGTGACTCTTGAAAGCTAAACTTTCTCGGTAAATAATGTGATAAATATCGTGCGCTCACAAGACAAAAAGTCACTTATACCTATACCTTGTACACAAGCTATTGACTAGACTTGTCTGAGGCATGATCTTGGCATCGTGCCATCACTCGTATCCACCCAAGACCAAAGAGAAACCTTCTTGAAGACTGCAACTTCTCCATCGACCACCACCTACAAGGGGTCCTCAGCAACGGCATCGCACCTGTCCGTTAATGCTGACCGCAACATAGCGACTGCTGCCCACTTCGGTGGTGTACTCGGCTGTATCCCCTCCGCTGTTATCTACTACCTCTACCGGGGTCGCGGTCCTTTCACTGAGCAGGAATCACGTGAGGCGCTCGACTTCACCCTGCTTCCCACCATCGTTTTGGCTCTGGGAATTATTCTGAGTAACATCCCCGCTATCGGCTGGTTCTTCGGACTTGTAGCAGCTCTGACCTGGACCTACCTGGCTTTCTCAGCCCTTATTGCCGGCATTGTGGTAACTCGCGGTAACCCCTACCAGTACAAGTTCAACACTTTCCTTTTCACTAAGATTTTGAGCCGTAAAAAGTAGCCTCTGCTAATCTAAAAGTTCTGGGCCCCTACCTTATGCAGGTATGAGGCCCAGTTTTCTTTAGTACAGGTCGGGTAGTAGCTCCCTGGTCACGGCATCGCCTAAGAGCCGACCCTGCAGAGTGAGTCTGACCCGACCGTCAGCAAGGGCCTGCTCATCAATCAGCCCTTGACCTATAAGCCAGTCGAGGGACGAAGCGATATCGGTGCCCTGCCGGCCCTCCACCAGCCGGCTCACAGGTAATCCGTCGATGACGCGAAGCATGAGCATGATGTCTTCAAACCGTCGCGTTTCTTGACTTAAGACCTCGCGGGCCGCTGCGGGGCTTAGACCTTGCCTGACCCTTGTGGTGTAGGGAACTGGGTGCTTGAGGTTCCACCAGCGAGTCCCATCCACATGTGAATGAGCACCGGGACCAACCCCCCACCAGTCCTGGTTGCGCCAGTAGGCGTAGTTGTGGCGGCTCCTAAACTCCGGCGACTTAGCGTAGTTGGAAACCTCATACCAGTGGTAGCCTTCTTCATCGAAGATTGCTTCAGCAAGAAGATACTTATCGGCCATAGCATCTTCATCGGGCATAGCAAACTCACCCCTACGAATTTGCGCGGCAAGTTTAGTCCCCTCCTCCACAATCAGGGAGTAGGCCGAGATATGGTCAGGCCCATAAGAAACTGCCGCTCGCACGGTCTGCTCCCACTGCTCTAGACTCTCCCCCGGAGCGCCGTAGATCAGATCAAGGGAAACCTGTAAACCGGCCTCGCGGGCCCAAGCCACTACCTTAGGAACATTAGCCGGTGTGTGCGTGCGGTCAAGCACTGCAAGGACATCAGGCACCACGGACTGCATGCCAAAGGATACCCTGGTAAAGCCACCGGCTCTGAGCGTAAACAGGTCATCGCGGGTCACAGAGTCGGGGTTGGCCTCCGTGGTAACCTCCGCCCCCTTCTCCAAGCCAAATAGATTTATGGCTTTCGCCAGAATCCGGACTAAATCAGCAGCCGGCAATTTGGTCGGAGTCCCACCCCCAAAGAACACAGAGTAGAGCTTACGCTCCGGTGCTCCTGACTCTCGCAGAACCCGCTGAGCAAACTCAAGCTCAGCAATAGCATCGTCAGCATAACTGCCTAACCCAACGCCGTCACCGAAATCTTCGGTTGCGTAGGTGTTGAAATCGCAGTAACCACAGCGCACAGAACAGAAAGGAACATGCACATACAAACTAAAATCGCGTTCCTGCAAACTGGCGGCAGAATCAAATGGGATTCTGCCGTCCAAGGGTGCAGGTTGGCCTAAAGGCTGAGCCGGCATTATTTCTTTGACTTGTCCTTAGACTCTTCACCCGATGAGAGCGCCGCAATGAAGGCTTCCTGGGGAACCTCAACGCGGCCCACCATCTTCATACGTTTCTTGCCTTCCTTCTGCTTCTCAAGGAGCTTACGCTTACGCGAAATATCGCCACCGTAGCACTTAGAAAGGACATCCTTACGCATAGCGCGGATATTCTCACGGGCAATAATGCGTGACCCGATGGCAGCCTGGATAGGTACCTCGAACTGCTGGCGAGGAATCAGCTCACGCAGTTTACCGGTCATCATGACACCGTAGGAGTATGCCTTATCACGGTGAGTGATAGCAGAGAAAGCGTCGACCTTTTCACCCTGGAGCAAGATGTCAACCTTGACCAGGTCGGCCTCTTCTTCGCCGTCAAATTTCCAGTCCAGTGAAGCGTAGCCACGGGTCTTGCTCTTGAGCTGGTCAAAGAAGTCAAAGACAATCTCAGCCAGTGGCAGACGATAACGGAGCTCCACACGGTCCTGGGAGAGATAATCCATGCCCCCCATGGAACCGCGACGGGACTGACACAACTCCATAATGGCACCCACAAACTCGTTGGGAGCGATGATGGTGCAGGCGACCATGGGTTCCTTGATAATGGCTACCTTGCCTTCGGGGAACTCACTGGGGTTGGTCACCCGCTGGGAAACTCCATCTTCGCCCACAACATCGTAGATAACGTTGGGAGCGGTGGAGATAAGGTCCAGGTTGAACTCCCGCTCAAGACGTTCACGAACAATCTCAAGGTGGAGCAGACCCAGGAAGCCGCAGCGGAAGCCAAAGCCTAGTGCCGCTGAAGTCTCAGGCTCCCAGATCAGGGCAGCATCGTTGAGCTGGAGCTTTTCCAGGGCATCGCGCAGGGCCGGGTAGTCGGAGCCGTCAATGGGGAACAAGCCAGAGAACACCATAGGCTTGGGGTCCTGGTAACCTCCCAGCTCCTCACTGGCAGGCAGATGCGAACTTGTCACGGTATCACCCACGCGGGAGAGACGGACGTCTTTTACACCGGTAATCAGGTAGCCCACTTCGCCCATACCCAGTCCGTCGGTGGGTTTAGGTTCGGGCGAAATCACACCAATTTCGAGCAGGTCATGCTCCGCGCCCGTGGACATCATCTTGATTTTTTGACGCGGGGTGAGCTTACCATCAACTACACGAACATAGGTGACAACGCCGCGGTAAGAGTCGTATACGGAGTCGAAAATCATGGCGCGGGCGGGAGCATCCTGCTCCCCCTTAGGTGCAGGCAGGAGCTCCACAATACGGTCTAGAAGTTCGGGCACACCCTCACCGGTCTTACCGGAAACACGCAAAACCTCATCGGGCTCAACTCCAATCAGATGAGCTAGCTCCTCTGCATATTTATCGGGCTGTGCCGCTGGCAGATCAATCTTGTTGAGGACCGGGATAATAGCCAAATCGTTTTCCATGGCTAGGTAGAGATTAGCCAGGGTCTGGGCCTCAATACCCTGAGCCGCATCAACCAGAAGCAAAGCGCCTTCACATGCTGCCAGAGAGCGTGAAACCTCATAGGTGAAGTCCACGTGGCCGGGTGTGTCAATCATGTTCAGAGCGTAGTTAACGCCCTTGACTTCCCAAGGCATACGAACAGCCTGGGACTTAATGGTGATACCGCGCTCACGCTCGATATCCATGCGGTCAAGATACTGAGCTTTCATCTCACGCGGGGTAACAACCCCGGTAGCCTGCAACATGCGGTCGGCCAGGGTCGATTTACCGTGGTCGATATGCGCGATAATGCAGAAATTGCGGATGATGGAGGGATCAGTAGCCGCGGGCTTAGGTGGGTTGGTCGCCAAGGGTGACACGTGGGTTTGGTCCTTTCACGACTCACAGTAGCTTGCAGAAGCTCACAGGGAAGTCTCTGACGATAGAAATCAGTTAACCAGTTTCTCACACATCACGCGTGCGTGTCTGCTCGCGCGCCGCTCATAAGCGTTTATTGTAGTGACCATGAAGATCAATTTGAGAACCATCAACCAGGCGCTCAGCATCGGTCAGAAGCTTATGCGCGAATGGAACAAGTACCAGAACCAGAAGGATCGTCAGCAGGGTACCGCAGCCCCGAAGACCACCCGCTCAAAAACCACGCGAGAAACCAAACGCGAGGGTGACTACGGCACTTTTGGGACTGAGCCAGCTCAGCAGAGACCGGCAGAGAGCACTCAAGGCCAGTCGCCGGGAGTCCCCTCAAACCCTTACGCAACCGGTACAACGCCACCCCCTGCTACCAGCTCAAACACTGGTAGCTGGGAAACCGGCGGCTACCCCGGCGATTACTTCGGAACTGTAACTTTCGACTACTCCCCTAACCCCGATGGTGAAGCTGACCCCGGTGAAGTTGTATGGGCCTGGGTGCCCTTCGAAGAAGACTACACCCAGGGAAAGGACCGCCCGCTTCTGATTATCGGGAAGAGCGGCAACTACCTGCTAGGTCTCATGCTGACCAGTAAGGACCACACCAACGCCGCAACCACCGACCCCAACTATCTCGATATCGGTAGCGGCGCATGGGATAAGGAAGGCCGCCCCTCCGAGGTCAAGCTCAACCGGGTCATCCAGCTCAACCCCAGGGGTCTTCGTCGTGAAGGCGCCACTATGGATAGGGCAACCTTCGACCTGGTTGTTCAGGCCTACAACCAACGCTGAACTATCTTCAGGGCAGGTGCATAAGTGTTGCCTTAATCTCCGCCACACAGAGCCAATAAACTGATAAAGTTAATGCTTGTGTGTCCGATGGTCATCGGGCACTGCTGACTGGTTGCCATAGGCATCCCCACGCCGCTCAGTCGATGACCGGTCAGCACAGCCCTCACCGACCAATTAGACAAAAACAGAAAGTTTTTAATCGTGGCTAATATTAAGTCCCAGAAGAAGCGTATCCTCACCAACGAGAAGGCTCGCCTGCGCAACAACGCAATCAAGTCCGATCTCAAGACCTCCATCCGTAAGGTCACCGAGGCAGTTGAAGCTCAGAATGTTGAAGCAGCAACTGACGCTCTTCGTACCGCAAACCGCAAGCTTGACAAGGCTGTTTCAAAGGGTGTTCTTCACAAGAAGAACGCTGCAAACAAGAAGTCAGGCCTTGCTGTTCTGGTAAACAAGCTTTCCTAAGTTCTGGTTCCGGCCCCTCTAGCCGGCGTCTAAGAGCGAAGTGACATAAAGCCCCACACACCCTTAGGGTATGTGGGGCTTTGTGCATGCCAGGGATATTTTTGCCAGGACCTATTACCGGCTCTGTGCCGTCTGCGCAATAGCAAGGACAGCTTTTTCCAGCGGGTAGAGCGGATCAAGGTTCTCACCCTTAAGCTGGGCATCGGTATCAGCCAGAAGAGCTAGAATCTGCGCAAGGTCAGCCGGAGAATACCTGCGTGCATCACGTTGCGCGGCCTCGACCTGCCAGGGGATCATCTTGAGCTCACTTGCGAGCTGGTTAGCGCTCCCAGGTACCCCGTGAACCTTGGCGATATTACGGATACGGGCGGCCAAGGCACCAAGCAGTGGGATAGGGTCACTTCCGGTGTCCATAGCCTGGCGGACAAGCTTGATGGCTTCCCTGCTGTTACCGGCAATAGCAGCATCGGCCACCTTAAAGGCTGTGACCTCGGTTCGGCCTCCGAAGTATCTGTTGATAGTCTCCAGAGTAATCTCACCGGGTTCATCGGAGGCCAGCTGTCGAGCCGCCGATGCCAGCTCAGCTATATCGCTGGAAGCAGCTGCCAAGGTGGAGGCGGCAAGGGGGTCAATACGCCGACCAGCTTCCCTAAACTCATAAATCACAAAATCTACACGGTCACGTTCGTTCTTGAGAGATTTGCACTCAACTACTGGGTAATTCCTGTTAGCACGGATGGTGTCTAAGAGTTTCTTTCCGCGGTTTCCCCCGCTGTGGTGAAGGATAGTCAGGGTTGAAGCCTGCGGAGTCTGGCAGTAGGCCAACATATCGGTCAAAAAGAGGTCGTTCATCTGTGCAAGCTGTTCGACCTCAATAATTTTGGGCTCGTCAAAGAGAGAAGGGCTAGCTAGGACCCCTAGCTGGCCAGCTTTGTAGTCTTTAGCTGAAAGTACCGATAGCTCATAGGCCCCGTGTTCTTCAGCAAAGAGCTTGCGGAGCCGTTCCTTCGCTCGTTGGGCAAAATATTCCTCGGGTCCGTACAGTAGGGCTACTGCCGCCAGAGGAACTGTCCTCCAAGCCTTGTCTGCAGTGGACGGTCGTGATTTTGATGAGCGTGCCATGGGCCTCCTTCGTGCCCTTCCATCTTGTCAGAAAATCTTTGGGCGTGCAGGTTAACGAGAAGTGATGAGGTGTAGACCATCGTCATGGGAGCTCACCGCGATATGGCCCTGTTGGTCTGTCCTCTTAGTAGCTATGCCCTGTTTCTCTAAAAATTCCATAATGCTGGGGTGAGGGTGGCCGTAGCTGTTGCCCTGTCCCACTGAAACTACAGCTAGCTGAGGTTTGACAGCGATGATGAGATCGGTCCCGCTCCCCCTGGACCCGTGGTGGGCGACCTTAAGCACTGCTGAGGGCAAGGCTGAGCCGTAGTTTTTGATGATGCTATGGGCAGCTTCCGCCTCTAGGTCGCCTGTGGTGAGTACCGTGAGGTGCTCCTCTTGCGAGTTCAAGGGCGCGATATCCCAGCGCATCACCAGCGAGGTATTGTTGGTCCAGCTTGAGCTATCTGATTCACCGGGTATCGCTTGCGGTTCGGACGGTGGCCACAAAACCTCTGCGGTAGCTTGTACCCGGTGATTACTGAGGGGAAAGCCTACAGAGCTCCCCTGCTCAAGGGAATGCAGTGCCGGTTGATGCTGTAGCTGCCGGGAAACGTGACCTTCTAGCTGGTTGAGTTTTTCTGAACCAAAATAGGGGCTTACCACTACATTCTTCACGGGTAGGGAGGCCAAAGCCCAAGAGTAGGCACCGTAGTGGTCGCTGTGCTCGTGCGTGAGCACGACTGCCTCTAGTTCGTCGATGCCAGCCCAGTCCAGACAGGTTTTAAGTGCTTGAGGGTTATCCCCTGTATCCAGGAGGATGGCAGAACTATTGCCTATTCTGATGAGGTGGGCATCGCCTTGGCCAACGTCGCAGGTAATCCACTGCCAGTCAGCTGGGGCCTTATCTCTTGATGAAAAGCGTGGAGTGATAAGTACGAACAGAAGAACCACAATGAGGCAGAAGAGCACCAGATTGGCCCATTTTCGTGCTGGGTCTTTTCTCCAGGAACCGGGTAAGAGGTTATTCAAAGAAGGTGTTCTGCTCACGCTATACCGCTCTCGCCAACATCAAATAAGGCAGGAACTCTTGAATCCTGCGGAGTGTTAATCCGGGCATCGGTCACCAAAACTATGGCACTGACAGCCGCCACGCCAAAGAGCGTCAGCAGTAGGTTGTGGGGGCTCACCTCTAAAGGGATGCGACTACCGGGGAGGTCATAGCACCAGCGGCTTACCCAATGGACGGTTTGGGCGCCCAGGCCACCGCATTGGAGGAAGAAGCTAGCTACCTGATCAGCATAATTCTGGCTTGAAGCTAGGAGGGCCGCTAGGCCGGCCAAGGTAATAGGGGCAACGAATGGGGCCACCAGGATATTCGCAAGAACGGTATAGGGGTAGAAAGACTCTGAAAGGAGCAAAATAACCGGTGCACACCATAGAGAAGCCGCCAAAGGAAGAGCTAAGACTTCAGCCAAGAGTAAAGGAAAAATATGGCAGAGGAGACGCGTTATGGCAGGTGCCAACAGCATCAGCGAGGCTGTGGCGGTGACGGATAGCACGAACCCGTAGTCGGTTGCCAGTTCGGGTGATATAAACAGCAAACCGATAAGGCAGCTTGAAAGCAAGGTAAGCCGGTAGGCCCCGTGCCCCAGCACAAGACCTACCGCACCGAGCAGGCCCATAGTCCAAGCCCTTAATACCGAACCGTCCGGGCCGACAACCGAGACGTAGAGGGTGGCAGCGCCCAGACCAGAACAAATCAGAAGTAACCTGGGTAGGCCCAGTTGCTGAACCAGCCGGTAGGCCAGTACGAAGATGAGGGTGATATTGGAACCGGATACGGCTGTGAGATGAGTGAGCCCTGAGGCTCTTAAAGCATTGACCGCCTGCTCTGAAAGCGGAGTATCGTCCCCGTATGCCATCCCTAAGACCAGCCCGGCCTCATCCGCACCTATCTCTCTAGTCGCCTTTGCCCGTAGCTCGTTTTTGAGAAGAAAAATAGCGGGAGCTGATGGGGCACCGCCCTGGTACCGTAGCGCCCCTTTGACGCTGTAGTAGCTACCCTGAATACGAAATCTACCTACACCGGTTACTGAGCTTCCGGGAACAAACAGCTGCTCTGTGTAGATATGAAGGCTGATAGCTGCCTCGTAGGTGCTGGGATACTTCGATAGCTGGTGAGTGGCAACGGTCGTCCTGTAGCCTCCCCGAGTGGCCGGTTCGGAGTTCACAACCTGGCCGGCAAGCCGTAAGCCCTGACCGTTGAGCTCTTGGAGTAGGTCTAACCTAGCTGGGTAATCTTTGCCCACCATAATGACGGCTTGCAGACAACAAAGCAGGAGCGCAAAGGCTAGACAGGCCTGTAATCCCCCGTGAATCCTGGTGCTGATTCTGCTTATTCTGAGAGTCAAGGGCCGATAGGAAAGGCACAGCAGGAAAGCAAGTAAGAGCAGGAGGACCAGAGCCACTCTGAAAGGGTATAGGTGCGTAAGGGCAGTAAAACACCAGAGAGAAAGTGCCGCAGGAAGGAGCCGTATATCTGTAAAACGAGGTTGCGCCAGCCGATGCCAGCTCAGGGCCCGGGATTGGTGCCAGCGCTTGCGAAGGTACTGTGCAGATCCCATTAGACGGTCACCAATGGCCTGAGTTTTTCCAGTTTAGCCGGCCCGATACCTGATACCTGGTCTAACTCGTCAACGGACTGGAAACCTCCGTGCTCTTCACGCCAGGCTATGATCGATTCAGCAAGTACAGGACCAACCTGGGGCAGAGTCTGCAGCTCGCTAGCTTCTGCTGTGTTGATGTTCACCAAATGATCGGTAGCAGAGGAACTACCGGCGGAGCTACTTGCCTTTCCTTGGGTAGCCTGTGCGGGTGGCAGGACGGTTTCCTCCCCCACCGCCGGAACATATATTTGCCTCCCATCCATGACCGGTTCAGCCAGATTGATAGCCGAGGTATTTGCATCGGGCCTAGGCCCACCGGCAGCAGTAAGTGCGTCGTTGACGCGGCCCCCCGGTTTAAGCTCGTAGAGGCCGGGAGAGATCACAGCACCGGTCACATGTACTAGGACAGCACCACCTGATGCGGCTGAACTGCTACTGGTGGGCGTACTAGAATCTGAGGTGTTGCTTGGCTCCTGCCTGGACCGAGCACCTGCCTGTTCCTGTGCCGGAGCAGAAACGGGAGAGATGACTTCTTGGCTACCTCTTGAACCTCCTACTACCGGCCACAGGGCAAAGCCGGAAAGAACCAGTGCAAGGATAATAAGCGCTCCGGTAGGTACCTTCCAACGAATCACCGATGCCTGAGGGGCTGATAAAGAGCTATGAGCTGACTGCGCCTGCAGGGCCTGTTCAATCAGTAGCCGGTGGCGTGGGCGTGAGCTGCCGACCTGTTCTGAAGGTTGAGCTGGATCCTCACCGGGGGCAGGACCTCTTGTCGTAATCAGATAATCTGTGAGTCGATCAGGCCTATCATCCTCGCAGTCGTAGGGTTCTGGCCAGGCCTCCTGCGAAAGGTCGGGGCTCTGAAAGTGCTGTTCTTTCATGCCGACAGGTTAGACCGATCGGTCCTAGCGACCTGTATTCAACCCTAGCTGTGGAAGGCCAGGGCACTGTTATTCTCCAGCACTTAGCTCATCAGTTAGTGAAAAAGGTGAATACATGACGCGGCTGTAGAACACGATGCTCACAGGCGGCCCACCTACCAAAGCCTAGAGCACAACGGTTGCAAGAGCACCCAGGCCTGCGTGGGCGGCGAGAACCGGCGGTAGCGGGCTAAGCTGAGCTTGCTCAGCTACTTGACCGAGCCTAGTTTTAAGTTCTTTTGCCTGCTCCACATTCCCGCTGTAGTGGATAGCAACGACCCTGCCAGCCCTCTGTATCAGTGATCTGGCTTCAGAGGTTTCTAAAGTGATGTCTAAAGGCAACTCACCGGAGCGTTTACTACAAGCATCATGAGTGAGGGCTACGAGGCGTTCAATAGCCTTTGCCGTGGTGCGTGGGCGTTCAAGGTAGCTTAGCTTGCCGTCCAGAACGGTTGCCACAGGTCGAATTTGGAACATCTGCCCAACCATTGCAAGGGCTGGGCTGACCCGACCGCCCCGTTTGAGAGCGTCTAGGGTTGGAATAAAAAAGAAGAGCTCGGTGCTTGAACACAGCTCTTCAGCCAGAAGGCTTGCTCTTTCTAGGTCGCCCTCCTCGGCCAACAACCGGTGCAGGCGGGCAACCGGCTCCCCCAGACCCATTGCAAGGTTGAGAGAGTCCACCACCGCAACCGGGATATCAACCATGGACGCGGCCAAGCCTGCTGCATCGCAGGTGCCAGAAAGCTCACCCGACAGGTGTACCGAAACAACGCCCTCAAACCCTTGCTGGGCGAAGTCCTCGTAAATATCAGCCAGGGCCCCGGGAGCCACCCCGGAAGTGGTAACCTGCTGGCCCTGAACATGGGCCATAGCAATAGCCTCATCAACGGTCATGGAGTCCAGGCTATCAACCGGCTGATTGTCGATTGAAACCGGTAAATCCGCAATGGCAAAGCCGCCCGCACTGAGCAGAGCTGCCAGCAGCTCTATAGGCAGAGCGGAAGAAGAATCGGTAACGAGAGCAAGTGAACGCACCCTCCTACTCTACCCCTTCTGCTGTCTAGCACCCTTAACAGAAAGCAGGCGGGATGCCACCCAGATTGGTGGCACCCCGCCTGAAAACAGCCAAGAAATATTAGATGACGATATTCACGAGCTTAGGGGCACGAACAATTACCTTGCGGATTTCAGCCCCAGCCAGAGCACGCTGAACGGCTTCAGACGCTAGAGCTAGCTTCTCAAGGTCTGCCTCGGAAATGTCCTTGGCAACCTCCAGACGGTCCTTGAGCTTGCCCTTGACCTGGACGATAGCGGTGACTGTCTCATCAACCAGCTGGCTCTCGTCAACGGCAGGCCAACCGGCGGTCAGAACCGGGGTATCGTGGCCCAGCAGGTGCCAGGCGTCCTCAGCGGTGTAGGGGGCATAGAGTGAAAGCAGGATCGCAATAGCCTCAGCCGCCTCGCGGACCGCGGGGTCAGCCGCACCAGCGCCAGAGTCAATCACCTTGCGGGTGGCGTTCACCAGCTCCATGGTTTTAGCAACAGCAACATTGAACTTGCCGTTTTCTACCAGATTTCCGGCTTCAAAGATGGTGCGGTGAACCAGCTGGTGCAGGCTCTTATCGCCGGTGGCGCCGTCAACACCGGGTTGGCTGCTGACATCGTTGGCTACACGCCAGGCGCGTGCCAAGAACTTCTGCATACCTGCGGGTGATACATCGGCCCAGTCCACATCGTCTTCGGGCGGGGAAGCAAAGACCATGACGGTTCGGATAGCATCGACACCGAACTTATCCAGCTGCTCACCCAAGTCAACGCCGTTGCCCAGGGACTTGGACATAGCCTTACCCTGGTTGAGAACCTGGCCCTGATTCATCAGAGCCTTGAAAGGCTCTGAATGGTCAATCAGGCCCAGGTCACGAATGACCTTGGTGAAGAAGCGTGCGTAGAGCAGATGCAAGATAGCGTGCTCAACACCGCCAACATACATGTCAACCTGGTTCCACTTCTTCATCTGCTCGGGATCAAAGATGCCAGCATCGAAGTTGGGGGAAACATAGCGCAGGAAGTACCAGGAGGAATCCACAAAAGTGTCCATGGTGTCGGAGTCACGCTTGGCATCCTTGCCACATACGGGGCAGGGAGCGGTATTCCACTCGGTGGCCGCAGCAAGAGGTGACTGGCCCTTAGGGGCCAGGTCTTCGCCCGAGAGGTTATCGGGCAGGAGAACAGGTAGCTGGTCCTCGGGCACCAGCTGCTCACCGTGCTCTTCACAGTGGACTACAGGAATCGGGCAACCCCAGAAACGCTGACGGGAGAGCAACCAGTCACGCAGGCGGAAATTGACTTTGCCGCTACCTAGGCCCTTCTCTTCCAGCATCTCAATTACCTTGGAGATTGCCTCGGCCTTGTTGAGGCCGTCCAGGGGGCCAGAGTTGATATGGACACCGTCACCGGTGGTTGCAAGACCTGAAACCGCAGGGTCTTCCTCGCCAGTCTCAAGAACGGTAATGACGGGAATATCAAACTTGCGGGCAAAGTCCAGGTCGCGCTGGTCGTGGGCGGGCACGGCCATGAGCGCACCTGTACCGTAGTCAGCTAGGGCGTAATCAGAAGCCCACAGCGGTAGCTTATCGCCGGTGAGCGGGTTGATTGCGTAACGGCCTAGGAAGACACCGGTCTTCTCTCGGTCAGTGGCCTGGCGGTCAATGTCCGATAGAACCTTGATCTTCTCTCGGTAGGCCTCCAGAGCCGCGCGCTGATCATCGGTGACCAGTTCGAGGGCCAGATCGGCATCGGCAGCCACGATGAAGAAAGTAGCACCGTATAGGGTATCGGGGCGGGTTGTAAAGACATCCACACTGCTAGCGGGCTTACCCTCAGCTGCCTCAAGGGCGAACGTAACCTGCGCACCCTCAGAACGGCCAATCCAGTTCCGTTGCATCGCCAGAACACGGTCAGGCCAGTGCCCTTCAAGCTCCTTCATATCGTCCAGGAGTTCTTGGGCGTACTCGGTAATCTTGAAGTACCACTGGTTCAGAGACTTCTTAGTGACCTGGGTATGGCAGCGCTCGCACTCCCCGTTAACAACCTGCTCGTTAGCGAGTACGGTCTGGTCCTTGGGGCACCAGTTGACCTGCGAGAACTTACGGTAGGCTAGGCCCTTCTTGTAGAACTGCTGGAAGAGCCACTGGGTCCACCGGTAGTATTCGGGGTCTGAGGTGTGCAGGCGGCGCGACCAGTCGGCCATAATGCCGTACCGTTTGAAAGAACCTGCCTGGGTCTCAATGTTCTTGTAGGTCCACTCTTGAGGGTGGGTGTTATTTTTGATAGCCGCGTTTTCAGCGGGCAGACCAAAGGAGTCCCAACCGATAGGGTGCAAAACGTTGTAGCCCTTCTGCTTCCAGAAACGGGCAGTCACATCGCCAATAGCGAAGGCCTCGGCATGACCCATGTGTAGGTCGCCGGAGGGGTAGGGGAACATATCCGCTACATAACGAGTTTCTAGACTTTCATCATCGGTGGGTTCAAAGACCTTAGTCTCTTCCCAGTAGGGCTGCCACTTGGCTTCCATGGCACGGAAGTCCCAGGTGGTTTCGTTCTGTTCGGTAGGTTCTACCTGGCCAGTCACGGTGTTTCCTGTCTGTCATTCGATTCTGGAGCACCATTTTTGGGCACACCAAAGCCAAAGCTGTCAATCATTTGTTACCTAGTGTACCGCGCCTCGGCAGGGTTTACCCCGCCCGTCTGCTGGGTGAGAAAGCATACCTTGGGTGAAAACGGGTACAGTGTTTTGGTAAAGGAGTTGATGATGCCGTTGGATACCTCAGAACAGCAGCCCTCGGTCTTTGAACCGGTACCCACCATCAAGATGCGCGGGCACCTTCACGAGGGTGTAATTGCCGGTGCCCGCTGCCGCTGGTGGGTCTACGGCAAGGAAGATGCCCCTCCCCTGGTTCTAATTCACGGTTTTCGGGGTGACCACCACGGGTTGGAGCTCATAGCCCAGGGCCTAGAGGACTACTGTGTCTATATCCCCGACCTACCTGGGTTTGGCAGAAGCGAGGCGATCCCCGGTGCTGAGCACACGATATCTAGCTATGCGGCCTGGCTGGTTGACTTCATTGAACTGACAAACCCTGGCCCCGTCCACCTGGTCGGCCACTCTTTTGGGTCTATTATCACTAGCTACACGGCGCTAGTCCGCCCCCAGCTTTTCACCCGGCTCACCCTCATCAACCCCATCTGCCAGCCTGCCCTGGAAGGCGAGCAGAAGATTATGACCCGTCTGGCCGAGCTTTACTATGGGGCGGGCGCCTGTCTCCCCTCGGGTCTGGGATTTGCTCTGCTCCGTTCCCGGCTGGTGACCAGGCTCAGTAGCGAGTATATGATGAAGACCCAGGACCCAGAGCTTCGCGCCTTTATCAACAGCCAGCACGACGCCTATTTCGGCTCATTTGCCTCCCGCGATGCCGTCCTGCAAGCCTACCGGGCCTCCATATCGGCCACTGCCGCTGATTTTGCGCCCTCAGTCCCCCTGCCCGTTCAGATGATTGTTGCCGAAAAAGACGACCTGGGTACCCTGGAACTTCAAGAGCAGATGGCCGCTTCTCTGCAGCAGGGACGTTTTGATCTGATCCCCGAGGTGGGCCACCTTATTCACTACGAAACACCCTTACGAGCAGCCGCTCTCATTAAAGAATTCAACCGTGAAGGGCTAGAACTGTGAAGCTAATCGTTGATGCACGCTACACCCGCATTGGCTTTCACGATGGAATTAGCCGCTATACAGCATCACTCCTGACAGCTCTACATGAGCTGATAGAGAGCCAAGATAGCCACCTGCCACGGGACTTCCAGCTAGTCATGGCTATCCACGACCTTCGCCAGCTTGAGATGCTTCCGCCTCTGCCTTACATCACAATCTGCTCACCAACATCTGCCCTTGAACCTCTCGCGGCCCTCCAGCTGAATCGTCACAACCCTGACGTAGTTTTTTCTCCCATGCAGACCATTGGTTTGGGCGGTTTAGGACGCAAATTCAAGCTAATTCTGACCCTTCACGACCTGATCTACTACAGCTACCCTACTCCGCCCTCCTTCCTGCCCCTGCCCGTACGCCTGGGCTGGAGGGTCTTCCATTCAACCTACGCTCCCCAGCAATACCTGCTCAACAGCGCAGATGCTGTTGCAACGGTATCGGCGACAACGGCAGATCTCATAAGACAACACAGCCTGACACACCGCTGTCTTGTCGAGATCCCTAATGCCCCCCAGCCAGGGAGTATTGTGACCGAAGCTCAGGCGCTTGCAGCGCTTTCGACCCGTACCAAAGACCTGATCTATATGGGTTCCTTCATGCCCTACAAGAATGTGGAGACCCTACTGCGGGCCATGAAGTTCCTGCCCGACTATCGCCTGCACCTGCTCTCTAAAATTAGTCCCCACCGGAAGGCTGAATTACTGCCACTGGCCGGTTCCAACGTCACCTTCCACAACGGTGTGAGCGATGAGGAATACCGCAATTGGCTGGGGCGCGCCCACGCCCTGCTCACCGCCTCAAAGGAGGAGGGCTACGGCCTGCCGGTTGCTGAAGCACAGGCCGCCGGTTGCCCCGTTGTACTCAGCGATATCCCTATCTTCCGTGAGATAGCTCCGAAGGCCCACTTTGCCAGCACCCATAACGCCTGGGAATTTGCGCAGGCAATACGAGGTCTGTCCGCCCCGGCTGTTGCCCAGCAGGCGGTCAGAGCAGGATTAAAGGATTCTCAACGCTACAGCTGGCAGGCCAGCGCACTCACACTAGTTGAGACAGCAATGAAGCTCTACCAAGGGCAGGCGGAAGCCTAGAGGATATCTAGGCCGTCACACCTAATCTGGACTGGCTCGCTCTTATGCAGGGCAGCTAGGGATGCCTTTGTTGCTCTGAGGTGATGGGTGAGACTAGGCCCCTGCGCATAGGTAAAGAAGATAATGGCGCGGTAGAGATCTCCCTCGGGTTCACCGTCGTAAAACCCTGTAGGGTCAGCTAAAGCTACTGGCCCGCTCACCCGCACTTGGTCAGGTAGTTCAATAGCGTCCAAGAAGGTCTGGACAGCTTTTTCACTGCCCGTAATAGCAGCGGTACGAACAGCCGGTGGTAGGCCAATCTCGTTGCGCTCATCCATCTCCCACAGGGCAAAGCCCATGGGATCCCAACGGATAAGGGCTTCAAGCGTGGGTGAAGGGCTAGCTGTCGTGACCACGCGGCCACCCACCGCAAAAGAACGCACCAGCGCTGCGGCGTTGAACCAGCGACGCAAAGCGGTCTCCGGTGCCCGCAGCGAATCAAACTGGAGCATGCGATCAGCATCAAGCAAGAGCGCCGCAGAGTAGCCACCTTGGGCTACCGGCTCCCCGCCAGGAGTGGCAATGACCAGGGCCGGTTCGGGGCCGATAGCGGGGCGGATATTCTCGCCACTGGAGGTGATCACCGGTACACCAGGGAAAGCCCGGCCCAGTTCTTCGGCGGTGCGTAAGGCACCGGCTGCGCCGGTACGCCAGCGGTCATAGCCGCATTCGATACAATGCCAGCCCTGGGCCAGATGACCGCACCAACCGCACTGGGGGGCGCTACCTCCGCCAGGTACAATCATAGGTCCGCGGCAGTCTGCGCAACGTGCTGGCATACGACACCGCTGACAGCTGAGCGCAGGAATGTAGCCAGCCCGAGCTACCTGTATAAGAACGGGCCCCGTTTCGAGGGCGTCTTTGGCTACAGCGAAAGCCTGGTGCGGGATACGGGCTATAGCAGCCAGCGGGTCCCTAGCCAGTGCGTAGTCATCACCCGTTGTCATAACCCTGGGTGTAAAGGAGCGGACCAGTTCTCGTTCGGCCCCGATAAAACTGGCCCAGCGGGTGCGTACCAAGCGCGCTGCCTCGCTGGAAACTGCGTAGCCCATGAAGAGAGCCGCCGTGTTTTCTTGGCTAGCCCTCAGCAAAAGGACGTCGCGTGCGTGGCAGTAGGGCGACCGCTGTTCAATGAGTGAAGAGTCCCCATCGTCCCAGCAGGCTACCAGTCCTAAATTAGCAACGGGGGCGTAGGCCGCTGAGCGCGTTCCAATCACAATGCGCACGGCCCCGCATCTGGTCAACAGAAAGTTACGGTACCTTATGGTGGGCTGGTCGTGTGCTGTTAGCTGGACGAATGCTGATGCCGGAACCAGCTTATTCAGAGCCTGGGCAAGGCGGTCCAGGCTTTTGCGGTCAGGAACGAGAGCTAAGGCTCCCCTGCCGGTGCTGGCGGTAGCCACCAGAGCTGAGGCAAGTAGGTCCTCCCAGCTCCGTTCGGGGTGCGAGGGTAGGACGGCCATAACTGCCCGCGCCTCTGCACCTGCTAAAAGGTCATCGCAGAACTCGGGACCGTTGGTATAGTCAGCAAAGCCTTCCAAATCCACCGGTGCTATTTCCAACGGTTCAGCACGATAGGTGTGGGTCAGGCCGTGCTGGCCGGGGCCGCTATCGCCCTTTCGCGGTAGATAGGGTTTTTCAACGCTGGCAACACGCGGTGGAATCGCAAGGCGCAGGATATCGGGAATCAGCCCCGCATACCTATCAGCTAGCGCATCAGCAAGCTGAAAAACCTGGGGTGAAACAACGGAAACCGGTGAGATTACTTCTTGGAGGGGTAGCAAGCGTCCCGCGACACTGCTTGTTGCTGCCCTTTCACGAATCCAGCCTGAGACGGTCCGGTTGTTGAATTTCACGCGCACCCGCACACCGGGCTGTGCTTGGGCATCAAGCGAGACAGGAATGCTGTAATCGAAGAGCCTGTCCAGGTGCGGTAGCGGACTATCAATGTGAACCCTTGCTACGGGTAGATGCCCGGCCTGCGCTTCGGCTGGTACAGCATCAGCCTGCTGGGGCGAAGCAAGGTCGAATCCCCGCAACAAATCAAGTTGCGGGGATTCGTAAGAAGGCACCTGAGTCATGAGGACATTATATTAGATGCCCGCTGCAGCCTTAAGCTCGCTGACCCGGTTGGTCCGCTCCCAGGTAAACTCACGTTCTTCGCGGCCGAAGTGGCCGTTGGCTGCGGTCCTTGCGTAGATTGGCCGGCGCAGTTCCAGGTCACGAATAATAGCTAGGGGGCGCAGGTCAAAGACCTCGCGGATAGCGTGTTCGATGGTTGCTACCGATACCTTCTCGGTACCGAAAGTTTCGACGTAGATACCCACCGGAGCGGCCTGGCCGATAGCGTAGGCTACCTGGACCTCGGCGCGGTCCGCAAGACCGGCTGCCACGATGTTCTTGGCAACCCAGCGCATAGCGTAGGCAGCGGAGCGGTCAACCTTGGACGGGTCCTTGCCTGAGAAGGCACCGCCTCCGTGGCGTGCCATACCACCATAGGTATCGACAATAATTTTGCGGCCGGTTAGACCGGCATCGCCCACGGGGCCACCCTGAACGAAACGGCCAGCCGGGTTGATAATGAACTTTGCGTTTGAGGAATCACAGTCAAAAGAGGCCAGAACGGGTTCAATGACGTGCTTACGAATATCGGCATCGAGCTGAGCCAAATCGTAGTCTGCCGTGTGCTGGGTAGAAACCACCACGGTATCGACAGTGACGGGTTTGAAGTTATCGTCGTAACCGAGCGTTACCTGGGTCTTACCATCGGGGCGTAGATTAGGCAGAGTTCCCTCTTTGCGTACCTGTGTCAGTCGTTCGGCTAGACGGTGGGCCAGGTAGATAGGAGCGGGCATGAGAACATCGGTCTCCTTGGTCGCGTAGCCGAACATGATGCCCTGGTCTCCTGCGCCCTGTAGATCAAGGTCATCGGTTGCGGTTCCCTGGCGGGCCTCAAGAGAGTTGTAGACACCCGAATTGATATCGGGTGACTGCTCGCCGATGGAAACTGATACGCCACAGAACTCACCGTCAAACCCGTGGGTTGAGGAATTGTAACCAATTTTAAGAATGGTCTGACGGACAATCTGGGGAATATCGACGTAACCGTTGGTGGTCACTTCACCTGCAACGTGAACCTGGCCGGTGGTGACCAAGGTTTCTACAGCGACGTTAGAGAGCGGGTCAACGGTCAGCAGAGCATCCAGAATGGAGTCTGAAATCTGGTCGCAAATTTTGTCGGGGTGTCCTTCAGTGACGGACTCACTGGTAAACAAACGGAGATGGTTATTTTCAGTCACGGTTCTACTGTACTTCTCTCAATGAAAGCGGGCTATAAAGTTAACTACTGTTGGGTTTGTTGCGCGATATGAAGCAGAAGCGCACGAGCCACGTCTTCTTTAGTGCCTTGGGCGACCAAGTGCTCTCCCCCATCTTTGGGCAAAAGCGTAACTGTGTTATTATCTGCTCCGAAACCTAGCGTAGGGCTGACGGTGTTTACGGCCAGATAGTCGCACCCTTTTCGTGTCAGCTTTGCTTGACCGTACTCCAGCGGGGTAGCCGTGTCATCGCCGGTCTCGGCCGCAAACCCCACGATAGTCCTTGGTCCCCCCTCAGGATTGTTCTGGCGGTGCAGGACGATTTCACGCAGGATATCGGGATTACGCACTAGACGAATAACCGGATCGGCCAGCGGATCATCGGTCTTTTTAATCTTGGAGTCGGTGTAGTCTGCAGGCCTGAAATCAGCAACTGCTGCCGCCATGATTACCATATCCGACTCAGATAAGGCGTCGAATACAGCCCTGCGCATCTGCTCGGCGCTGGTGACAAGGGTCAGTTTATCTAGATCTGACGGTGGCCTGACTTCTAGGTTGGCTCCAATCAGATGAACCCTTGCCCCTAAGTCGGTTGCTGCTTGGGCAAGAGCAACCCCTTGCTTACCCGATGAGCGGTTGCCCAAGAACCTGACAGGATCTAAGGCCTCCCTTGTGCCACCTGCAGTAATCAGCAGCCTCTGCCCTGCAAGTGGCTTCGAGACAGTCTCAGCGCAGGAGCCCTGTTCCCGGCCCCAACCAAGGACAGCTAGGGCTTGAGCGTAAATTTCTTCAGGCTCAGGTAGTCTGCCAACCCCGGAATCTGGGCCGGTGAGCCGGCCAACAGCAGGCTCAATAAGCCGGTAGCCATAGGACCGAAGCGTGGCTACATTGGCCTGGGTGGCAGGGTGCTCCCACATCTGGGTGTGCATAGCGGGTGCCAGAATAACTGGGGCATGGGTGGTCAGAACTGTTGCCGACAGCAAATCGTTTGCCCGACCCGCTGCAAGGCGGGCCATCAAATCTGCTGTAGCCGGTGCAATAATCACTGCATCGGCCTGCTCAGCCTGGCGCACATGGTTGACCTCGGGCACTCGCTCAAATACGTCTACAGAGACAGGGTTACCGCTGAGAGCCTCGAGTGTGGGCTGCCCAATGAACTTGAGCGCGGCTTGGGTGGGGATAGCGATAACCTCATGGCCCGCTTTACCAAAAAGACGAAGGAGCATTGCTGCTTTATATGCAGCAATGCCCCCTCCAATGCCTATAACGACTCGCATCGGTGATGAGCTGCTAGGCCTGCTGAGTGCCATCTGCATCGACGTACTCTACAAAAGGTTCATCGATGTAGAAGTCATTGCCGGGAAGGAAAGCGCTGGGCTCATCTTCGTGAATCAGGGTACCGTTTTCGTCGAACTGGCCGTCCTTGATGTGTCGTGACTCAATCAGGCCTTCGTTGATTTCACGCATAGCCACGGAAAGTGACTTTTCGTTGGGCTCAGAATCAACCAGAGGACCAACATGATCGTAGAGGTTCTCGTGAAGCTGAGAGTAGTAGGCGTTAATCTGGCGTGCACGGCGAGCACCAAAAATCACCAGACCGTACTTCGACTCAGCTTTTTGGATCAGAGCGTCTGCGCTGGGATTGATGATACCTTCATCGTTGTGTGCGTTTGCCACTTAAGACTCCATCTTGACTATGCTTGCTGGCCATCGAAAATAACGACGGCATAAAACTCTACCTATACTATCGGTCAACGGTTTTTTTGTCACGCAAAAGGGCGGCGTCTTAGGGTGATGTTCCCCTAGTCTGCCGCCCCGTGCCGTAAAACCTAACGCCCAATACCCATGAGCTTGATAATCTCTTCAGCCGCTTCGGCTACTGTCTCGTTAATGACAGTGTGGTCAAACTCGGGTTCAGCTGCTAATTCAATTTTGGCTGTTTCCAGGCGACTCTCTTGCTCCTGCGCTGATTCCGTTCCGCGACCAATCAGGCGGGCAACAAGCTCATCCCAACTGGGGGGAGCAAGAAAGATGAGCTGAGCTTCGGGCATGGCATTGCGGACCTGACGTGCCCCCTGCAAATCAATTTCTAGCAATACATGCTTACCCGCATCGAGCTGCTTCTGCACCATAGAACGAATCGTGCCGTACTTGTAGCTATTGTGAACGGTAGCCCACTCCAGCATCTGCCGGTTTTCAACCATGGAGCTGAACTCTTCGTCGGAGACAAAGTAGTAGTGGACACCGTCTTCTTCGCCGGGGCGGGGATCACGGGTCGTGGCAGAGACAGAGAACCAGACCTCCGGGTAATGCTCACGGATGTAAGCAGAAACCGTCCCTTTGCCGACGGCGGTAGGGCCAGCAAGTACGGTGAGCTGAGGTGTGGCTGTCTGTTCTGTCATGCGGTGTTCCCTATCGATCGAGAAGGTTAATAAGCGCCTTACGCTGGTGGATGCCAAGGCCACGCAAGCGACGGGAGGCGGCGATATTCAGGTCGTTCAAAATGTTTTCGGTCCGAACCTCACCCACGCCCGGTAGGGAGGTGAGCAAATCGGTCACCTTAAGTCTAGCGACTGCTTCATCGGTTTCAGCGCGCTTAAGGACCTCTGCAATGGTGATTTGCTTGGTCTTGACAGCATTCTTAATTTCTGCGCGGGTAACGCGAGCTTTCTTGGCCTTTTCGCGGGCGGCTGCGCGCTGTTCTTCGGTCAGAGGTTGTAGAGGCATAATCGTATCCTTCTGTGCGAGGTGCCGTTACCGGCAACGGGGGTTCATAAGGTGTTGGGTAGGGTGAATCTGAGCAGATGCTCATTTTTTTGGGGGTGATACACGCCTACTGCGAACCAACATTTACAAATTAGCATGTCAGAGGCGATTATGGAAGATGTTACCCATGAGTAACACGAAACAATATAAAAAATGGTGGGAAATTGAATAATTCCCCACCATTTGTATGATTACTCTGCCTTGAGAAGCGCTTTGATCAATTCGTCTCGCGAACGTTCGGCGGCGTTTCTCAAAGATATAGCATCAGGTCCCGACACAAGTACACCGCGGCTCGAATTAACAAGCACTTGTTGTTTAACCCCGGTAAATACTTTATAAAGATCTAACGCACTTGCGCCCTGTGCACCATACCCAGGAGCAAGGATTGGCCCGTTGAAGCTGGCTAGGTCTATACCAAGCTCCTGAAGAGCTGGACCCACTGTTGCCCCGACCACCAAACCGCACGGCCCCATAACAGACCAGTGGCCTTGAGCGTTCTCCTGGTAAGCGGCATCTACAATTCCCTTAGCAACAGAGTGCTCCCCACCGATATGCTGAACAGTCTTGCCCTCAGGGTTAGATGTCAAAGCAAGAACAAAGACGCCGCGCGAGGTCTGCGCTGCCTGATCAAGAGCTGGCCGAAGCGATTCAAAGCCCAGGTAGGGGCTCAGAGTTACAGAGTCTGTTGCCAGAGGTGAACGCTCCCCCAGCCAGGCATCGGAATAAGCGGCCATAGTGGAGCCAATATCGCCGCGTTTGGCATCAGCAATAATCAGCACATCGGCATCAGCTGCCACCCGGTGCAGTTTTTCAAGTACGGCCAAGCCAGCAGATCCGTGGCGCTCAAATAGGGCAACCTGAGGCTTGAGCGCTGCTGAAACGGGCCCGCAAGCTTCAAGCACTGTCAAAGCAAAGGCCTCTAAGGACTCCGGGGTATCAGGCAGGTCCCAGGCAGAAAGCAAACCCGGGTGGGGATCAATCCCTACGCACAGAGGCCCGCGCGACTCCATAGCCGCTGCAAGGCGATCGCCGAAACCTACCCGGGCACTCATGCCTGCTCCTGAGTCAGCGCGGCAGCAATGGAAGCGCCGTGTTCCTGTAGGCTCATGACTCCCCAGCTATACTCACGCAGAGCGTTGATACCCTGAACAGCAGCACCGAATTCTGAAACCGTGGTCATGACCGGGCAACCAACCGAGGTAGCAGCCGCACGAATCTCGTAGCCGTCGCCACGGGCCTGGCCACCGGAGGGAGTATTGAAAATCAGGTTGATTTCGCCATCACGAATCAAATCAACGATGGAACGCTCCCCCTCAGGTGTATCAGCGATCTTTGCAACAACTTGCGATTCAACACCGTTTCGTCGGAGCACCTCTGCGGTACCGCCTGTTGAAACAATCTCAAAGCCAAGCTGCTGAAGCATCTTGACGTAAATAATCGAGTTGCGCTTGTCGCGGTTAGCCACCGATACGAAGACCTTACCCTCAGTCGGTAGGCTGGAACCGGCTGCCTTCTCAGCCTTAGCGAAAGCGGTGTCAAAGAAGCGGTCCAGGCCCATAACCTCACCGGTAGAGCGCATCTCCGGGCCCAGCAGGGAATCAACAACGATACCTTCGGGGGTGCGGAAGCGACTGAAGGGGAGCACCGCTTCCTTGACAGCAATCGCGGTACCAGCGGGCAGTGAAGCTCCGTCCATGCTAGCGGGCAGGTAGCCCTCGGCCTTCAAATCGGCAATGGTCTTACCTGCACCAATCAGAGCTGCGGCCTTAGCGAGCTGTACACCCGTTGCCTTTGAGACGAAAGGAACAGTGCGCGAAGCGCGGGGATTGGCTTCAATGACGTAAAGAATCTCAGAAGCGACAGCGAACTGAATGTTAATCAGACCCCGTACACCAACACCCTGAGCGATTTTGAGGGTTGCCTCTTTGACCTGCTCAACAAGATCGGGGCCGAGCGTGATCGGCGGCAGGGCACAGGCCGAGTCACCAGAGTGAATACCGGCTTCTTCAATATGCTCCATGACCCCACCTAAGTAGAGCTCCCTTCCATCATAGAGAGCATCAACGTCAATCTCGACAGCGTCCTCGAGGAACTTGTCGATGAGGGCAGGCTGAGAGGGCGAAATCTCGGTTGCATTTTCCAGGTAACGGGCCAGCTGTTCTTCACTGTAGACAATCTCCATGCCACGGCCACCCAAGACGTAGGATGGGCGAACCAGGACCGGGTAACCTATCTCGTCAGCAACCTTCTTGGCGTTCTCAAAGGTGAAAGCCATGCCGTTCTTGGGTGAAATCAGGCCGGCTTCTTCCAAGACGCGTGAGAACTCACCGCGGTCTTCGGCTAGGTCAATTGCCTCGGGCGAGGTACCCAGAATCGGAATACCAGCAGCCTTAAGCTCCTGAGCCAGCTTGAGCGGGGTCTGCCCACCGAGCTGAACAAAGACACCCATCAGACCTCCAGTTCGGCGCTCTGCCTCAACAATCTCCAGGACGTCCTCTAGGGTGAGGGGCTCAAAGTAGAGGCGAGTGGAGACATCGTAGTCAGTGGAGACAGTCTCGGGGTTGCAGTTAACCATGACGGTCTCATAGCCGGCCTCACGCAGGACCAAGGAGGCATGCACGCAGGAGTAGTCGAACTCGATACCCTGGCCGATGCGGTTTGGCCCTGAACCAAGAATCATGATGGAGGGCTTATCGTGGTGCGCTACCTCATCTTCAAGATCGTAGGAAGAATAGTGATAGGGGGTAAAAGCCTCAAACTCAGCTGCGCAGGTATCTACAGTCTTGAAGACCGGGCGGATGTTGAGAGCATGGCGGATACCCCGAACCACTGCCTCGTTCATGCCCAGAATCTCACCGATTTGCGCGTCGGAGAAGCCATGTCGCTTAGCGAGGCGCAGGGTCCGCTCGCTGAGTGTCTTGGACTGGGCGATTTCAGCAGCCACCTCGTTCAGCAGAACCAGCTGGTCCAGGAACCAGGGGTCGATGGCCGTTGCTTGGTAGATCTGTTCAACGGTGGCACCTGCAAGCAGAGCTCGCTGGACCTGGAAGATACGCTCGGTGGTTGCCACCTTGCTACTTTCAATCAGCTCTGACAGCTCAGCAGAACTGAGCTGGGGCTGGTCAAAACGGAAGGTCGAGCCCTTTTGCTCCATGGAGCGCATAGCCTTTTGCAGAGCTTCAGTAAAGTTACGGCCCAGAGCCATAGCTTCTCCCACACTCTTCATGGTGGTAGTCAGAGTGGGGTCAGCCGCAGGGAACTTCTCAAAGGCAAATCGGGGAACCTTAACCACAACGTAGTCAAGGGTAGGTTCAAAGCTAGCCGGAGTCTTCTGGGTAATATCGTTGGGAATTTCGTCTAGGGTGTAGCCCAGCGAGAGCATGGTTGCGATCTTTGCGATGGGGAAACCGGTTGCCTTGGAGGCCAGAGCTGAAGAGCGCGACACACGGGGATTCATCTCAATGACGATGATACGGCCGGTAGCCGGGTCAATGGCGAACTGGATGTTGCAGCCACCGGTATCAACGCCCACCTCACGAATCACCTTGATAGCGATATCACGCAGGCGCTGGTACTCACGGTCGGTCAGAGTGAGGGCCGGGGCAACCGTGATGGAGTCACCGGTATGAACACCAACCGGATCAAAGTTTTCGATGGAACAGACGACAACCACGTTATCGTTCTTGTCCCGCATCATTTCCAGCTCGTATTCTTTCCAGCCCAGGATTGACTCTTCGAGCAGGACTTCGCTGGTGGGGCTGTATTGGATACCGGCACCGGCAATGCGGTGCAGGTCGGCCTCATTGTAGGCCATGCCGGAGCCAAGACCACCCATGGTGAAAGATGGGCGAACCACCATGGGGTAGCCCAGTTCTTTGGCCGCTTCAAGGGCTTCCTCCATGGTGTGAACAATGACTGACCGAGCAGATTCGCCACCAGCACGTTCGACGACACCCTTGAAGGCTTCTCGGTCTTCACCCAGGTTGATAGCCTCGATGTTTGCACCGATAAGCTCAACACCATACTTATCCAGGATTCCCTGTTCATCGAGTGAGATAGCCGCGTTCAAGGCGGTCTGGCCACCCAGGGTAGGCAGGATTGCGTCGGGCTTTTCCTTGGCAATGATTTTTTCAATGACTTCTGGGGTAATCGGTTCTATGTAGGTGGCATCGGCGAACTCGGGGTCGGTCATGATGGTGGCCGGGTTGGAGTTGACCAAAATGACGCGTACACCTTCATCTTTGAGCACGCGGAGGGCCTGTGTACCTGAGTAGTCGAATTCGGCGGCCTGACCGATAACGATGGGGCCTGAACCGATGACCAGAATTGATGTGAGATCGTGACGCTTGGGCATGGTTCTTTTCCTTAGTTCTTCTTTTCGAGCATGAGATCAATGAAACGGTCAAAAAGGTAGGCCGAATCGTGCGGGCCAGCCGCGGCTTCTGGGTGGTATTGAACCGAGAAGGCCGGGATGTCGAGGCAACGCAGACCTTCTACGACCTGATCGTTGAGGCCGATATGAGAGACCTCTACACGACCAAACTCTGAGTTGGGGGCGGTCACAGGGCCATCAAGCGGTGCATCAACAGCGAAACCGTGGTTCTGGGCAGTAATCTCTACCTTGCCCGTGGTGCGGTCAAGCACGGGCTGGTTAATGCCACGGTGGCCAAAAGGTAGCTTGTAGGTGCCAAAGCCCAGGGCACGGCCCAGCAACTGGTTGCCGAAGCAGATTCCGAAGAAGGGAGTGCCGGTTCGCAGGATGTCCTGGAGCAGTTCAACCTGCTGGTCGGCTGTCGAGGGATCACCTGGGCCGTTGGAGAAAAAGACACCGTCAGGTCTCAAGCCCTTGATTTCTTCAAGTGTTGCGGATGCAGGAAGGACATGAACACGCACACCGCGCTCTGCGAAGCGCTGAGGAGTCATGGCTTTAATCCCAAGGTCAAGAGCAAGCAGAGTGGCCCGCACAGGGCCGTCCCAGCCCCAGTCAGCCGGTTCAACAGTGTAGGCGGCCTCAACGGAGACGCGATCTGCCAGCTTCTGCCCCTTCATGGGCGCGGCTTCTTTGACCTTTTCAAGCAGTTCAGAAACAGGCTGTTCTGCATGGCTACCGGTAAAGATACCGGCCCGCATGGCACCGGCGCTGCGCAGGTGACGGGTCAGAGCGCGGGTGTCGATGCCCTGAATACCCACGATGCTCTGCTCAATCAGTTCTTCATCCAGAGAACGCTCGGAACGCCAGTTGGAAGGGCGACGAGCCGCATCACGAACCGCGTAGCCGGCAACCCAGATACGTCGAGATTCAGCGTCTTGCCTGTTGACGCCCGTATTACCGATGTGGGGGGCGGTCTGGATAACGATCTGCCCTGCGTAGGAGGGGTCGGTGAGGGTTTCCTGGTAGCCGGTCATGCCGGTAGAGAAAACCGCCTCGCCCAGAGTAGAACCTATAGCTCCGTAGCTTTCACCACGGTAGACGGTGCCGTCTTCAAGGACAAGGACGGCGGTTTGGGGGGTACTGGCTTGCTGAGACAAATTCACACTTCCTCTTGATCTTGGTCGGTTAGGCCGCAGTTAGCGGCTAAGAGTTGAGACAGGCCAATCGGGCAGGGTTGTGGATGCCTGCGGCGCGATAGCCCGGATAGCGGAGAGCAAAGATTGCTTATCGATGGCAAACTGAGTGCGGAAGCCGGTATCGACTGCGTTTCCGTTCAAGGACCAGGACACCATGACCAGGCCGTCCTTTTCAACGAACTTGCCGCTCATACCTGACTCTGTTCTCACGGCAATAATGTCGGTCGCGGGAATCCAGATATCTTCGGCACCATCACGTGCAATAATCAGTGCATCGTCAAAGACAAAGAAAGTTCCTGCTGCCTTGACTCCCAGGGTTTGGGTAGCGATTCTATCGAGCCAGTCCCCCATGATCGTGGTGGCAATGTAAACACCGGGGACGGCCAGGACGGATTCGGCATCGTCGTAGTGGGCTGGTACGGGGGGCAACTCCCCCACCTGTACCTGCCGCTTTTGACGACTTTTCCAGCCTGCCCGCATTGCCCAGAAAATAAGGAGGCAGAGGAGGGCCAGAATGAGGGTGGGGATGAGCTTTTCCTGCACGGGGTTCTCTAATCTGTGGTTGGTGCCCAAATTAGGCAGCGGGAACGGGGGAATTGAGTTTGCCATCAAGCACGGTGGGGTGGCCGCTGTAGAAAGTGGCAACAACCATGCCGGGGACTTCGAGACCGCGGTAGGGGTTGTTTTTACCCTTGGTTGCCTGAGCCTGCGGGTCAATCAGGCGGGTCGCTGCGGGGTCAACCAGAACTAGGTTTGCTGGTTCTCCGGCTTCTAGGGGGCGTCCCTGCTGGTTGGCTAGACCAATTTCAGCAGGCTTGGTGCTCATGATTCGGGCGACATCAGCCCACCTGATGTACCCGCTGTCGACCAGGGTTTTCTGCACGATGGAGAGAGCCTGTTCAAGCCCGGTCATCCCGTTAGCTGCACATGCCCACTCACAGTCCTTGCTTTCTGCCGGGTGCGGGGCATGGTCAGTACCGATGATGTCAATAATCCCATCGGCAACTGCCTGGCGCAGGGCCAGAACGTCCTCTTCGGTCCGTAAGGGTGGGTTGACCTTATAGACGGGGTCGTAGGTTCTCACCAGCTCATCGGTTAGCAGTAGATGGTGGGGGGTTGCCTCTGCGGTGACGTTAATTCCCCGTTCTTTGGCCCAGCGGATGATTTCTACCGAGCCCTTGGTGGAGAGATGGCAGATATGCAGACGCGAACCAACGTGATCTGCAAGTAGTACATCGCGGGCAATGATAGATTCCTCAGCTACCGCGGGCCAGCCAGCCAAGCCTAGCTCAGCTGATACCTTGCCCTCGTTCATCTGGGCGCCTTGGGTCAGGCGCGGCTCCTGGGCGTGCTGGGCAATGACACCGTTGAATGTCTTGACGTATTCCAGGGCGCGGCGCATCAAGGCCGGGTCCCATACGCACATGCCATCATCCGAGAAGACGCGTACCTGAGCACGTGAATCTGCCATAGCACCAATTTCTGAGAGCCGCTCTCCTGCCAGGCCTACGGTGACGGCACCGATAGGTTGAACGTGAACCCAACCCGATTCGCGGCCCAGCTCATAGACCTGCTCGACAACACCAGCGGTATCGGCTACAGGCTTAGAGTTAGCCATTGCAAAGACTGAGGTGTAACCGCCCAGAGCTGCCGCACGGCTGCCGGTTTCTACGGTTTCTGCGTCCTCTTGGCCGGGTTCACGAAGGTGGGTGTGTAAATCGACCAGGCCGGGCAGAGCGATGAGCCCCTTAGCCTCAATGATTTGAGCTTCAGCGGCTTGAAGGTTCTCCCCCACTTCAGCAATCTTCCCGCCGCGAATGAGAATGTCGGCGGTCTTTTCACCGAGCAGTGATGCTCCCTTGATGAGATAAAGATGAGAGGTCATAGTGTTCTCTTTTCCTTGCGGGGTTAGGAACCCGAGTAGAAGTCAGCGGATGAGCCACCGGTCATGAGTAGATAGAGCACGGCCATACGGACCGATACGCCGTTAGTGACTTGGCGAAGCACCCAGGAGCGGGGTGAATCAGCCGCTTGGGCACAAATCTCTAGACCTCGGTTCATGGGGCCGGGGTGCAGAATTGCGGTTTCATGGCTAGCGCTATCAAGCCTGATAAAGCGTTCAGGGGTAAGCCCCCAGCGGCGGGAATATTCTTGGCTGGAGGGGAAGAAAGCGTCGTTCATACGCTCTTTTTGGATGCGCAACATCATGATGGCATCAAGGCCTGACTCAATCGCATCGTCAAGGTCGTAGTAAACTTCTGCTGGCCAATGTTCGATTTCCACCGGTAGCAGGGTCGGTGGTGCAACAAACTTAACGGTTGCACCTAAGGTGTGAAGTAGCCAGAGGTTGGAGCGGGCTACACGGGAGTGCAGGATATCGCCCACAATGGCGATCCGCATGCCCTCAAGGGTGAGTCCTCGGGTCTCGCGCCCCTCAACACGGGCCTTGAACTGCCGGAGAGTCATAGCATCGAGCAGAGCCTGAGTAGGGTGGGCGTGGGTTCCATCACCGGCGTTGAGAACAGGCACATCAATCCAACCTGCTTGGGCTAAACGCTGGGGTGCCCCGGAGGCACTGTGCCGGATAACAACTGCATCAGCCTTGATAGCCGCTAAGGTCTGAGCAGTGTCTTTAAGAGATTCGCCCTTGGAAACAGAAGACCCTTTGGCGGAAAAATTGATGATATCTGCAGAGAGCCGCTTCTCTGCTGCCTCAAATGAGAGGCGGGTGCGGGTGGAGTCCTCGAAGAAAAGATTAACAACGGTTCTGCCTTGAAGGACGGGCAGTTTTTTGACCTCGCGCTGGCCGATTTCACCCATGTAATCGGCGGTGTCGAGAATATCGAGAGCTTCTAGCAGGCTCAGGTCTTGGGTATCCAGTAGGTGTTTCATGCACCAGCCCCCTGTTTGGTTGATGCCTTCTGAATAATCACTACTCGGTCGCTGATAGCGTCTATGCTCTCCAAGAGGACTTTGACGGATTCGCCGGAGCTGGTGGGCAGGTTCTTTCCCACATGGTCAGCCCGGATAGGTAGTTGCCTGTGGCCCCGGTCCACGAGAACGGCTAACCGAACTACCGCTGGGCGACCGTAATCTTTGAGGGCATCGAGAGCGGACCGAATGGTCCGCCCTGAGTAGAGGACATCGTCGACCAATACCACATTCTTGCCGTCAATCCCGGCAGCCGGTAGGCGCGTTGGCTGTGGGGTTCGCCCGGGCATAGACCTGAGATCATCACGGTACATGGTGATATCGAGTTGGCCGAGCGAAAGGGCTGGATTAAAGCCGGAATCAGTCTGCGCTATCTTAGCGGCGATCCTTTCGGCAAGAGGATATCCTCGGCGTGGAATACCCAGCAGAACCAGATTTTCACTGCCCTTGTTGGCTTCCAAAATTTCGTGTGCAATGCGCGTGAGCGCACGCTCTATGTCGGCTTGCTCCAGAATCACTCTCTGGTGTTCTGGGTCTGAAGATACACCGGTGGTATCCATCATGTGCCGGCCTCCTTCCCCGCCTCACAGGACGGACTTAAAGGTTGCTGTCGCACTTCAATTTACCATGTCAGGTTACCCGGTGGTATGAGGACCACAAAAAATATTACGTACGGGACGCACCTTATCGCTGTGCAGTCCCAAGGCCCGAAGGCAAAATCCCCACCTGCTCAATGAGCGGGTGGGGATAAAAAGTAGGAACTATGCCAGAAGGGTCGGCTTAACCTGGCGCAAACGATCCAACAAACCGTTGACAAATTTGGGTGAGTCATCGGTTGAGAGGAGCCTTACCAGGCCGGTGGCCTCTGAGATAGCTACCGCATCGGGAATCTCATCATTGTAGAGAAGCTCCCAGGCACCAAGTTGCAGGGCAACACGGTCTACACTGGGCATGCGGTCCATAGTCCAGTCCTGCGAATAGGTTTCAATGTACTCCCGAATTTCTTCGGCGTGGTCACGGACACCGCGAACCACCTGCTCGGAGTACAGGGAAATCTGTGCTGAGGTATGCATACGTCGACGGGTAAGAACATCAAGGATGTCATCGCCACGCTGGTCAGCTTCAAACAGGACTTCGAGGGCACGAAGTCTAGCTTTGGTTCTTGAATTCACGGTACTTAGTCGTTGACGCGACCCAGGTATTCACCAGTACGGGTGTCAACCTTAACCTTTGTACCGGTCTCAAGGAAGAGAGGAACCTGAATCTCAGCGCCGGTTTCAACGGTTGCAGGCTTGGTGCCACCGGTTGAACGGTCACCCTGCAGGCCGGGCTCGGTGTAGGTAATTTCGAGGACTACAGATGCGGGCAGTTCAATGTACAGAGGTGAACCCTCGTACATGGCAATAGTAGCTGTCTGGTTTTCCAGCATGAACTTAGCGGCATCGCCCACGGTAATCTCAGAAACATTGATCTGATCGTAGGTCTTGAGGTCCATGAAGACATAGTCAGTGCCGTCCTGGTAAAGGTACTGGTAGTCTGAACGGTCAACGGTTGCAGTCTCAACCTTGGCACCTGCGTTGAAAGTCTTATCAACTACCTTGCCGCTGGTGACGTTGCGTAGCTTGGTACGGACGAAGGCACCACCCTTGCCGGGCTTTACGTGCTGGAACTCGATAACGGACCAGAGATTGCCATCAATTTTCAGAACGACACCGTTCTTGATATCTGCGGTAGTAGCCAACAGACTCTCCTCTAATAAATAATTTTTCAATAAGCGTTGCGGGTTAAACCGTAGACCAGTCTACCGCTTCCCCCGGGTGATTGTGCGATTACTTGGCGAGTTTCACACCGTCTGGGCTTTTGCTATAGCGGCTATGCCGCGACCTCTTGGTAGGTCATGAAGAGAATTGAGTCATCGGGAACTTCGTAGATACGGGGCCTAGCCAGCCCTTCAAGCACCACAAACCGCAGAAGACTACCGCGAGCCTTTTTATCTCGGCGCATAGTTTCTAGTAGCTTTGTCCAGCGATCGGCCGGGTAAGTGATCGGCAGATTGAGAGACTGACAGATCGCGCGTGTACGCTCCACCGTTGCCTCGTCCAAGTAGCCGGCAGCCAGTGACAGCTCAGCAGCAAAGACCATGCCAACTGCTACCGCAGCACCGTGACGCCACTGGTAGCGTTCAGCATGTTCAATAGCGTGGCCCAGAGTGTGCCCGTAGTTGAGGAACTCACGGCGGCCACTTTCTTTCAGGTCTTCAGAGACAATCTCGGCTTTGACCCTAATTGACCGCTCAATAAGTTCACGTACCACATGGGACTGAGAATCACGGACCTTGGAGGGGTTCTGCTCAATCAGATCGAGAATAACCGGGTCGGCAATAAAACCACACTTGACGACCTCCGCCATACCGGTCAATAGCTCATGCTCCGGCAAAGTTCGTAAGACACCCAGCTCGCAGAGCACAGCTGCCGGCGGGTGGAAAGCACCCACCAGATTTTTTCCCTCGGCAGTGTTAATGCCGGTTTTCCCCCCGACGGCAGCATCCACCATGCCCAGTAGAGTTGTTGGGATGTGGATAACGCGTACTCCACGCAACCAGGTGGCAGCAACAAAGCCAGCCAGGTCCGTGACCGCCCCACCACCGACCGCAATCACCGCGTCGCTGCGGGTAAAGTCGTTCTGGCCCAATACCTGCCAGCAGAAAGCCGCAACCTGAATGTGTTTGCCCTCTTCAGCATCGGGAATTTCAGCCGAAAAAGCTTCAAAGCCGGCTCTACGCATCTGATCCATGACAAGCTCACCGGTCGAGCGGAGTGCTCTGGGATGAATCACCAAAATCCGCCGCGTACGTTGTCCTAGAATCTCGGGGATTTGTCCGAGCAGATCATGGCCAACCAGCACCCGATAGTTTTCGCTCGGCTGTGAACCTGTTACCGGAATGACGGTTGTCTCTCTTGTAGTCATGCTCCACCTTTTCGGGTTGTGATGATGAAGTTCTGTATCTCGGCGGTCATAGCGGTGATACTTCTGCCGCCTCTGGCATCGAGCGTATAACTGGCTAGAGACTCATAGCGTTCCCTCCGCGACTCGAAAATTTCCGACCATTTTTCCACAGGATTAGGTTGCAAGAGAGGCCTGGTCTTGCTGTTTTGGATACGCGGTGCCACAGTTTCTGCATCGACCTTGATATACACCACAGTCTGATTCTTTAGAATCTCAGCGACGGCGTCAGTCATAGGTGCTCCCCCGCCCAGAGAAAAAATGGTGTTTCGTCGGGCAGGGGAAGACAGGACTTCTTCAATGACAGCGGCTTCAATTTTACGGAATTCAGTTTCGCCGTAGTCTCCGAAAATCTGTGAAATCTTTCCGTACTTCTCGACAATCAGATGGTCTGAATCAAGGAACTCGTAACCGTAAAAGCGAGACAAGTGGGTGCCAATATAGGACTTACCAGCAGCCATGGGGCCAATCAAGACAACGGGGCGGGACTTTTCGATATAGGTTTCTTGAACCTCTCGTACCTGGTTAGGAGCCAGAACCTCAGTCATATCGATCGCGTGGGTACGGGACCGGGAGGGCATGGTTACTTGCTCCACCCTGCTACCTTAGATTCCCAAGCCAGCGACTTAGGAATAGCCGTCAGGTAGGCATCCAGGTTGCGCCTGGTCTCGGCAATGTTATCGCCCCCAAACTTCTCGAGAGCGGCATCGGCAAGCACCAGCGCTACCATAGCTTCGGCAACCACGCCTGCGGCGGGAACAGCACACACGTCAGAACGCTGATGGTGCGCCTTTGCTACTTGGCCGGTTGAGGTATCAATAGTCGCCAGAGCCTTGGGCACGGTTGCAATTGGTTTCATAGCCGCACGAACGCGCAAGAGGTCGCCAATGGTCATGCCGCCTTCAATACCGCCGGCCTTGTTAGAAGCACGCTGGACTCCTGCATCACCCGGAAGGATTTCATCGTGCGCCTCAGTGCCAGGCCTGCGGGCAGTTTCAAAACCGTCACCGACTTCAACACCCTTGATAGCCTGAATCCCCATCAGAGCTGCGGCTAGACGTGCATCCAGACGACGGTCCCAGTGCACGTAAGAACCCAGTCCCGGGGGCAAGCCGTAGGCCAGTACCTCAACAACCCCGCCCAGGGTCTCACCATCTTTGTGGGCCTTATCAATACATGCCACCATAGCCTCAGAGGTTGCGGCATCGAAACAGCGAAGCGGATCAGCGTCCAAGGCCTGCACATCGCGCGGGGTGGGGCGAGCAGCATCTGCGGGGGCCTCTACCCCAGCTATCGCTGTAGTGTGACTGACTAGCTCAACATCAAGAGCCTTCAAAATCTGAGAGGCAACTACGCCAAGGGCAACGCGGGTTGCGGTCTCGCGGGCACTAGCGCGTTCAAGCACCGGGCGAGCCTCATCGAAGCCATACTTTTGCATACCGGCAAAATCTGCGTGGCCGGGGCGGGGGCGGGTCAGAGCCGCGTTGCGAGCACGGCCTTCAAGCAGTGCGGGGTCTACCGGGTCAGAAGACATGACATCGACCCACTTAGGCCACTCGGTATTGGCTATCTCAAGCGCTACGGGTCCGCCCTGGGTCTTGCCGTGGCGAACACCGCCCAGGATACGCACAGCATCTTCCTCAAACTTCATTCGTGCGCCACGACCGTAACCGAGCCTGCGACGGGCCAGAGCGTCGCGCACCATCTGGCTGGTCAGCTCAAGACCGGCAGGGACACCTTCGATAATTCCGACCAATGCTTGGCCGTGTGATTCACCGGCTGTTAGCCAACGCAACATCTCTAACCTTCTTTATCATTACCTGTGGGTCTACTGTCTAAGATTTCCAAAAAAGCCCGGTGATAGCAACTCTTGCACCACCATTCGGGCTAACCTACATGCCCAGTGCGCTCGGATCACTGACCTGCTGGGGTAGGTACCCCGTCAGCGGTAGGTCCACAGCCTTTCGCATAGCTTCCAGGACCTGCTGCTCGTAAGGTAGATAATCTTCAAGCGACCGGCCCGTGAAGAGCCTGACCTGGTCCACTGCCTGGTACATGAGCATTTCAAGGCCGCTGGTTACCCTCCCGCCAGATTCTTGGTAAGCCAAGGCTAGCTTGGACGGCCAGGGGTCATAGGACACGTCAAGAAGGTAGCCCGCTCGCTGTGCGCGGGGCCCTGTTTCGACCACCTTGTCGGCTGCCCCCGCAGGTAGCGTACTGATTGTCAGCTCATAGTCCTCGAGCCTAGACCAGAACTCAGCAAGCGGGATAAAAGTTAGGTCCATACCCAACCGCTGCGCGGCCTGCTGGGCTCCCTCTGCGCGACGTGGGTCCCGCACAAAGACATCTACCCCGGTAGAGCCCATAAAACGTAGGGCAGCCAATGCTGCGGTTGCGGTACCGCCTCCGCCCAAAACAGCGGCACGGGCAGGTAGACCCAACAAACCTTCCTGTCTCAGGGCATTCACAATTCCAGAGACATCGGTGTTGTGACCAAAAGACCGCCACAAGCCCTCTATCTCTCTCCAGTAAACAGTGTTGACCACCCCTACCGCACGAGCGAATGGGGTCAGCTCATCCAGGTAGGCCATAACAGGGGATTTAAGGGGCATAGTGACCGAAAAACCGCAGGTTGAGCTGTGGGGGCCAAAACACTCGAATACAGAGGCTAGTTGGTCCTCTACTGTATCGAGACACTCATAAACGATCTGCTCCCCCAGAACCCGGTAGGCGGCCTGGTGTAGCGCTGGCGACTTACTGTGCCTAATGGGGTGCCCCAAGACAAAAGCCTTGGGGCACGAGGTCAAGCTGTCACTCATCTACTGGCACTCATCCGGGTGAGCAGAACAGTACTTGTTATAGACTTCTACGTTCTTAAGGTGCTGGCTGTAGGTCTTAGCAAACAGCGTCTCACCTGTGCTCAGGTCCACTGTGACCCAGAAGTAATAGTCATTCTTCTCGGGGTTAGCTGCCGCCTTGATGGCCGCAGCACCCGGTGAACCAATAGGACCGAGAGGCAAACCCTGGTAGTAGAAGGTGTTGTACTTATTGCTGGAGTCCTGTTTCTGGGCATCGGAGATGTGATAACTCTTAATGCCCAGCCCGTAGGCTACCGTAGCATCCGACTGCAGGTAACCGTTTGTTTCGCCATCGGGGTTGTTCAGTCGATTTTCAATTGCACCTGCGATCGGCAAGTAGTCCTTTTCGCGGCCCTCAAACTCCAGAATCGAAGCTACCGTGATGACATGGAAGATCCGGTCGTCACCGCTCACCCCGTCCTCTTTAAGCTGGTTCAAGGTGTTGTCAACCATAATCTGTAGGATTTCTTGAGCAGATGCTTCCTTGGGGAAACGGTATTCACCCGGGTACAAGAAACCTTCGATTGTAGGGAACTTAGACGGGATACCAAAGCTGGTGGGTTTTTCAGCCAGGTTCTTAAAATCTTGCTGACTGATACCCGTGCCTTTCGCAAGAGCATCGAGTGTTTCATCCATGCGCCAGGTCCGGGCAATTGCAACATAGTTGGTATTGGCTTCATCCACGCGAAGCAACTCATCGAGAGCGGCAGAACTACTCATTTCCTTTTGCAGGGTGTAGTCCCCTGGCTGGAAGAACTGGTCGGAAGCCTTATCGGAGTAGACCTGAAGAAAACGATCGGCGTTAGCAATAACTCCTTGTTCTTCAAGGGAATTAGCGATGCCAATGACCGAGGCGCCTTCGGGAATCGTGAAGGTCACTTCAGTACCGTTACCGCTTCCAGCAAAATCTTTACGCTGGAACCATCCCATCTGCGGGCTGATAACCGAGATAACCAGAACAAGCGCAACAGCAAAGACAAGACCGGCTGAAATCACGAAATTACGGCTTCGACGTTTCGCGCGTTCACGCTCATCGCTGCTGAATTCTTCTTGATCAGCAACAACGGCACCACCAAGCAGGCCCTCAAGATCAGTTTGCTGGTTCCGGGTCCGCAGGGTGCGTCGACGCGGAGGGCGGCTAGAACTCGAGTTTTCAGACATTCGGGTTCTCCGTTTCATGGTTGAAGGTGCTTGGGGCAGATAAGGTGGAGGGTTCTGTCAGCTCCACCTGATAACCAGGTAAATGCTGACCCACCTTAAGGGTATCGACCGCATGTTGCAAAATGTTGACTGCGGCCACCTGATCGACCATCGTTTTGAATTCTTTGCTGGAGACTCCAGCCTCATGAAGAGAACGGTGTGCGCTTACAGTAGTGAGCCGTTCATCCACCAACCACACAGGTACTTGCTGTGACTCAGCGGCCAGCTCATTCACAAGGGCCTCGGCGTACTCACGAGCCATGACTGTGGAGGAGCTCTCTCCCCCGCTCATCGTTTTAGGTAGTCCCACAAAAACCTCCCTGACTTCGTTGACCTCGATGAGTTTACGAAGCACACGTCTGTCTGAGTTCTTCTTCAGATCGCGACGTAGGGTTTTGAGCGGGGTTGCGAGTATGCCATCGGGGTCGCACAGGGCCAAGCCGACGCGGGCATTACCCACATCGACTCCCATGCGGCGGCCTCTTGTGAATGTCACCGGTTTAGGCCCCCAGCTGCGAAATAGCTTGACGGATTGATGCGAATGCCTCATCAATCTTGGTGGCGTCCTGGCCACCGCCTTGGGCAAGGTCGTCCTTGCCACCGCCACCACCACCCAGAACGGAAGTAGCGGTACGAACTAGCGCACCGGCCTTAACACCGGCATCGCGAGCAGCCTGGTTGGTAGCTACAAGGATTACCGGACGGCCGTTGTTTACACCGGCAACAACAACAGTTGCGGCATCTTCGCCCAGACGTGAACGCAGGTCAAGAGCCAGCTCACGAACGGCACCGGCATCGAGCTCACCGGCATTGTGGAGCAGAGTACGAACAGTCCCCACCATCTCGGCGGATTCGGTTAAGCGGCCTGCCTCGGCCTGGAGCTTTTCCTTGCGGAGCTTAGCGAGCTCCTTTTCAGCTTCCTTAAGCTTGGCCAGAGTCTGGGTAATCTTATCGGGCAGATCGGCCGAAGACTGAACCTTGAGCAGACCTGTGAGCTGGTTAACCAGGGTACGCTCGGTTGCAAGGTGATTGAAGGAGTCAAGACCAACCAGCGCCTCAACACGGCGGTTACCCGAGCCTACAGACTGCTCGGTCAGCAGGGTCAGCGAACCAATCTGGGCGGTTGAAGCAACGTGAGTACCCCCGCAGAGCTCGCGGGAGAAGTCCCCGCCCATCTCGACAACACGAACAGTCTCGCCGTACTTCTCACCGAAGAGGCTCATAGCACCCAGCTTCTTAGCTTCATCGAGAGGCATCTGGCGGGTCACAGTTTCAAAGTTATCGCGAATCGCAATGTTAGCGACTTCTTCAACTTCTTGCTTAGCGGCATCAGAAAGCCCCTCGCCCCAGGCGAAGTCAAAGCGCAGGTAGCCTTCCTTGTTGAAAGAGCCCCGCTGGGTTGCCTCTTTGCCCAGAACCTGGTGCAGTGCAGCGTGGATGATGTGGGTACCGGAGTGGGCTTTCTCGCCATCCTGGCGGCGCTGAACATCGACCTGAGCCACAACAGCTGAACCGCTCACCGCTTCGCCCTCACGAACCACAGCACGATGGACAGAAAGACCCTTAACGGGCTGTTGAACGTCCGAAACATCAATGACGAACCCGTTACCGGTGATGACACCGGTATCGGCAGCCTGGCCACCGGCCTCAGCGTAGAAGGGGGTCTCGTCAAGGACAACTTCAACCTTCTGGCCAGCAGAAGCGGCAGGAACGCTCACGCCGTCTACCAGTAGAGCGCGCAAGGTAGTCTCGGTGCGGAGCTGATCGTAGCCGGTGAAGACCGAGCCGCGTTCATCAGCGAGCTCACGGAAAACAGAAAGATCGGCCATGCCACCCTTCTTAGCCTTAGCATCGGCCTGTGCACGGTGACGCTGTTCTTCCATCAGGGCACGGAACTCTTTTTCATCAACGGTCAGGCCGGCTTCCGCTGCCATCTCCAGAGTCAGGTCAATGGGGAAACCGTAAGTATCGTGCAGGGCAAAAGCCTCGGCACCGGAAACAAGGTTCTGCCCCGCAGCCTGAGCAGCCTTAACGGCACCTTCCAGACGCTCAGTACCGCTTTCGATGGTTTTCAAGAAGGCACGCTCTTCGGCGTAGGCAATACGTGAGATGCGTTCGAAATCATCAGCGACGTAGGGGTAAGCACCGGCCATTGCATCGCGTGAAGTGGGGAAGAGGACGGGTAGGCAGGGCTCAGTAACGCCCAGCAGACGCATAGCGCGAATAGCGCGGCGCATCAGGCGACGCAAGATGTAGCCGCGACCCTCGTTGGAGGGGGTAACCCCGTCTGCAATCAGCATGAGCGAAGAACGAATATGGTCTGCTACAACACGCATACGCACGTCATCGTCGTAGCCTTCATCCTGGGCGTTCTCTGAACCGTGGTACTTCTTACCTGAGAGCTTTGAAGCGGCATCGAGAACAGGGCGAACCTGGTCAGTCTCGTAGAAGTTTTCTGCACCCTGCAGGAGCATTGCAAGACGCTCAACACCCAAACCGGTGTCAATGTTCTTCTTGGGGAGGTCACCGAGAATCTCGAAGCTGTCCTTGCCGGTGCCTTCACCACGCTGGTACTGCATGAAGACCAGGTTCCAGATTTCGATGTAGCGGTCATCATCGGCTGCGGGCCCACCATCTTTACCGTACTCGGGTCCACGGTCGTAGAAAATCTCTGAGTCGGGGCCTGCTGGGCCGGGCTGGCCGGTTGACCAGTAGTTCTCGGCCATACCCATCTTCTGGATACGTTCAGCGGGGAACTTAACATCGTTTACCCAAATGTCGTAAGCTTCATCGTCGCCCTCATAGACAGTAACCCACAGGCGTTCAGGGTCAAGGCCGTAGCCCCCGTCTTCAGGGGACGAAGTCAGCAGCTCGTAGGCCCAGGGGATAACTTCTTTTTTGAAGTAGTCGCCGAAGGAGAAGTTGCCGGCCATCTGGAAGAAGGTACCGTGGCGGGCGGTCTTGCCGACCTCGTCGATATCCAGGGTGCGGATGCATTTCTGGACGCTTACCGCGCGTGAGTAGGGAGCGGCTTCACGGCCCAGAAAGTAAGGGATAAAGGGCACCATGCCAGCAATAGTGAACATGGCACCGGGTTCATGGGATACCAGCGACGCAGACGGTACTACGGTATGCCCGCGCTTTTCGAAAAAGTCGATCCAGCGCTTTGAGATTTCCTGTGAGAGCATCGAGGCTATCTTCCTTCTTGTGTATGTTAAAACTTTTTAGTTCGTTGACTCGAAAAAATCTTTGCCCAGAGCGGCATCGCGGCGGAGCCTAGCTTCGGTTTCAAGCTCTGGGAGTGCCTCTGATTCAATAATCTCGCCGCGCTTCCTGTCCTGATCTCCGGTGTGCCAGTTATCCAATGAGCCTGGTCGGGGATCCTGAGCCTGGCGGTCAAAGCGTTCTTTGAGCTCGGCTTCTTTTTCGTTCATACCGGCTTTGACTGAGGCCGCAAAGTTGAGCGCCTTGAGCGCCGTGTGCTTAAAGGGTGCGCCGTACTTGGAATCAAAGAACTGGGCCATAGTGCTACCTTCGGAGAGAGCCTTTTGCAAGTGAGCCGACTGCTTAAGTTCTACTTCGCTCCCTGTTGGGGAGGTTGTAGTAGCCCGTGAGGCAAAGTAGCCAGTAGCTACTCCCCCGGCAATCAGAACAAGGTTCTTGAGGAAACTCATGAGAGGTCCTCACCTGCTGATGGGCTATCTGGTGCACGGTGGCGGCCCTGAGGAGCGTTTTCATCGCCCTTGAATGCTTTACGGACGCCGTGGGAGAAAGCAGCGACCTTAATGAGGGGCTGTCCGACCGTTGAGGTGACCAATGATGACAGTGCCGAGACATTGGCTGAGGCATCGGAAACATTGCTGGTAATACCATCGACTTTTTCAATCTGTGCATTGGTACTGGCAACGGTTTTGGTTACTTCCCCAATCAGCGGGGTTGTCTCATCGTTCAGTGAGCGAATGGTGCGTGTTAGTTCATCAAACACCTTACCGAGCTTAATGATCGGAACAGCAAGCAGGGCAACCAGGATGGCGAATACGCCTGCGGCAATAAGGCCTGCAATGTCGGCTCCACTCACGGATTACCTGCTTTCTGCCGGCTAGGGGCCGGCGTCAAAGAACACGATTTGGTAACAATCTTACTTTACAGAGTAAGACTTGACCTATTTTAGTTACCCTGTTTCGCCGGTCGGGAGCATCACACCTTGTCAGAGGGATAGATCAAGAGCCTATGGGTCTACTCCGGTCTAGTTATTAAATGAGGCCGGCCCGCCTCACCAGCGCCAGATAGCGCCAGGTAAGCGGGCCGGTTCAAGCTAGGCGGTTTAGGCCAGGCGTGAGTAGTATTCAACAACCAGCTGCTCTTCGCAGGTGACGGGAATTTCTTCACGCTTGGGGGCGCGCTCAAGCTTTGCGTGGAGCTTCTCAATCTCAACGTTCAGGTAAGCAGGAGTGTCGGGCAGAACGTCCTGGTGTGCGCCGGTGGCTGCAACCTGGAAAGGTGCCATCTTCTCGCTCTTGGGGTGAACGTGGATGAGCTGGCCGGGCTTGACGCGGAAGGAGGGGCGGTCAACGCGGATGCCATCTACCATGATGTGGCGGTGGACAACGAGCTGACGTGCCTGAGCGATGGTGCGAGCGAAACCTGAGCGCAGGACGAGAGCGTCCAGGCGGGTTTCGAGAATCTCGACCATGTTCTTACCGGTCTGACCTTCGATGCGCTTGGCTTCGAGGTAGGCGCGACGCATCTGAGCTTCACGGATGTTGTACTGTGCGCGAAGACGCTGCTTCTCACGAAGCTGGACAGCGTAGTTTGAGTCAGCCTTCTTGCGGCTACGGCCGTGCTGGCCGGGGCCGTAAGGACGACGCTCGAGGTACTTTTCTGCCTTGGGGGTCAGTGCAATGCCGAGGGCACGGGACTGGCGCACGGTACGGCGGGTACGGTTGTGGTTTGCCACAGCTTTTCCTTTTCATTAGCGGTTGGCGGAACCCTGCGTGGGGCACTCCACCATTGTTCTGGTGGTCTGGCCTCCAAGTACCCGCCCACGGTTTGGGCGGTGGAGAGTGTAGAGCAGCCGCACTCTAATCACTACGAGCTATCCGGTGATCAGTGGCTACCGTAAAAGCGGCACCTTACTGCGTTTTGGATAGTCTGCCAGCCAATGTATTAGCCTACCGCTGGCTACGGCAGCTTGTCAGCCCCCTGCGGCAGATGAAGCAGTGCTCTTTGACACAGATAGCTTCCGGGCTTACCGATGGCTATCGGCAGATCTCTATCGGGCAACTCAGTCTCTGGCACTGTTACGGGGTAGCGGTGTCCGTAAGGCTTTGAGCCTTTTGAGCCGGTCGCCCATGGCTTGTTCATTCCCGAAAACAGTTGGCCGGTAGTAGACCGCCCCAAGGAGTGTATCCGGTGAGTATTGCTGGCGGGCTACAGCATTTTTCTGGTCGTGTGGGTAGATATAGCCTTTACCGTGCCCCAGCGCGGCAGCTCCCTGGTAATGGCCATCGCGTAGGTGCAGAGGGACAAGTCCGGCTTTGCCGGAACGGACATCGGCCAGGGCATCGTCAATAGCCCGGTAGACTGCGTTTGATTTGGGAGCTGTGGCAAGATGGATTGTTGCCTGCGCTAGGTTAATACGGGCTTCGGGCAAGCCCACCAGTTGGACTGCCTGGGCAGCATTGACGGCACTGGTTAAGGCGGTGGGGTCGGCCATGCCGATATCTTCGCTGGCGTGGACAATGAGGCGGCGGGCGATAAATCGCGGGTCCTCCCCAGCATCAATCATGCGGGCAAGGTAGTGAAGGGCAGCATCAACATCGGAGCCTCGGATGGACTTGATAAAGGCACTGGTGATGTCATAGTGCTGGTCACCGTTTTTGTCGTAGCGTACCAGCGACTGGTTGAGGGCTTCTTGGGCATGCTCCAGGGTAATAGGCAGGGGTTGATTGACCGAGTAGTTCTGCCCCTCAGCATGGGCTTGCCCAAAAGCAACAGCTGCTGCGGCCTCAAGTGCGGTGAGCGCTCTGCGAGCATCACCGGCGGCTAGCTTCACCAGGTGGTCGGCGGCTTCTTCTTGGAGGGAAACAGCCCCTGCAAAGCCGCGCGGATCAGTCAGGGCGCGACTGAGAAGTTGGGCAATGTCGTGGTCTGTCAGCCCTTGGAGGGTGAGCAGAATCGAGCGGGAAAGAAGCGGTGCGATCACCGAAAATGATGGGTTTTCGGTTGTTGCCGCCACCAGAACTACCCAGCGGTTTTCTACACCGGGTAGCAGCGCATCCTGCTGGGCCTTGCTAAAGCGGTGAATCTCATCCAGGAAGAGTACCGTGGTCAGCCCCCGAAAATCACGGTCTTCGAGCGCCTGCTCCATGACCGAACGGACGTCTTTAACCCCTGCTGTAATAGCCGAAAGCTCAACAAACTTTCGACCAGCGCTACCAGCAATTACGTTAGCAAGTGTTGTTTTGCCTGTCCCGGGTGGTCCCCACAGAATGAGAGAGGACGGGCCAGCGGGGCCACCCTGATCACCCGCAAGGAGCCGCAGAGGCGAGCCAGGCTTCAATAGGTGTTTCTGGCCCACGACCTCATCAAGAGTTCGCGGTCGCATACGAACAGCCAGCGGGGCACGTTCACGGGTGCGTTTAACCGACCGGTCATCGCCGTTGTCCTGCGTATCGTCAAGGTAAAAGAGTGATGGATCCATGGTGCTGTCTTAAAGGTGGTCGCTATCGAGAATAAGGGTCACCGGCCCGTCATTGGTCAGCTCGACCTGCATCTGAGCACCGAATGTTCCGGTTTCTACGGTCAGCCCCATATCGCGGAGCGCCTGGACATAGGCATCAAATAGCGGCTGGCTCACGGGGCGTGGGGCGGCCTGCGACCAGGAGGGGCGGCGGCCCTTCTTCGCATCGCCGTAGAGAGTAAATTGGCTGACTGCGAGTACCGGTGCGCCGGCATCGAGCACCGATTGTTGGCCCTCCAGCAGGCGCAGGTTGGCCGTTTTTTCTGCAAGTTTTTGAACCTGCCCCAGGCCGTCACTGTGCGTTATACCTACAAGGGCTAGCAGGCCAGTCTGACGGATAGCGCCTACCGTCTGCTCCTCGACAGTAACTGATGCGGAGCTCACCCTTTGGAGGACTACGCGCATGGTTTCTCCTTGTAGATTTAGTGGCCCGCACACCTATCTTGTTTTAGCTAACCTGGCCAGAATTACTTGCCCTCAGCTCCCAATAAAAAATCTATTTATCCCAAAAGCGTTTTTGGGTGAAGAACTGGTTTCTTTAAGGTTAGCTTCGATTTCTTTAATAATTTTAAGCACCCGGTCATTATGGACTTTCCGCCGCTTGATATCTTCCTGTTGGGCTAAGGTGCAACAAGAGCCTGGATAGTTGTCATCAGCTTCCCCTCTCTTTGTCCCTATTATCCATGGTTGGCAATCTTTCGCCAACTATTGGCGGGTTGTTCTGCTCTGAAGGTTCTAATGCTGCTGAGCTTGGTTCTCGGTCCTCAGCATCTAGTTCTCTGTGCTCTGAGGTTAGTTCCTCTTCGTAGGCTTCAAGAATGACCAAGACTCTCCGATGCCTCCTCCAGGCGGCAAGCTTAAGAGCAAAAAGCAGGCTACGAGTGCTACAAGGAGAGCACAGACAGCAAGCAGTATGGAACGGTTTATAGGCCTCACCCTAACAGCCAGCAAAATACAGGCCAAACCTAATCTTTAAAGAGAACCGGCCCTTATACCTATCCAGGTACAAGGGCCGTTCGTGAGTTTTTGGCTAAGACTACTTCTCGTCGTCTTTCTTGGGCTTGAAGTCAACGCCGGCTTCCTTGCGCTGCTGGGCAGTGATGGGAGCGGGAGCCGCAGTCAGGGGGTCGTAGCCGCCACCGGTCTTGGGGAAGGCGATAACGTCGCGGATTGAGTCGGTGCCACCAATCAACTGGAGAACGCGGTCCCAGCCAAAAGCGATACCGCCCATAGGGGGTGCCCCAAAGCTGAAAGCCTCGAGTAGGAAGCCAAACTTCTCCTGGGCCTCTTCTTCGGAGATACCCATGACCTTGAAGACACGTTCCTGCACGTCACGCTGGTGGATGCGGATTGAACCGCCACCAATTTCGTTGCCGTTGCAGACGATGTCGTAGGCGTAGGCCAGAGCATCACCGGGGTTCTCGTCGAAGGTATCGATGAACTCAGGCTTAGGGGAGGTAAAAGCGTGGTGCACAGCGGTCCATGCTGAGTTGCCCAGGGCAACGTCACCGGAAGCGGTTGCATCCGCTGCTGACTCAAACAGGGGTGCGTCAACAACCCAGACGAAAGACCAGTCGCCGTCCTTAATCAGGCCGGTACGGTGGCCGATTTCTACACGGGCGGCACCCAGCAGGGCGCGGGAAGCCTTGGCTTCACCAGCAGCAAAGAAGATACAGTCACCGGGCTTGGCACCGGTAGCTTCGGCCAGGCCTGCACGCTCAGCCTCGGTGATGTTCTTGGCAACGGGGCCGGTCAGTTCGCCGTCTTCCTGAATCAGGACGTAGGCCAGGCCCTTGGCGCCGCGCTGCTTAGCCCATTCCTGCCAGGCATCGAGGGTGCGGCGTGCCTGGGAGGCGCCACCAGGCATGACAACAGCACCAACATAGGGTGCCTTGAAGACGCGGAAAGTGGTGTCCTTGAAGTAGTCGGTCAGTTCGGTCAGTTCAAGGCCAAAACGCAGGTCGGGCTTATCTGAACCGTACTTCTCCATAGCGTCTTTGTAGGTGATGCGCTCGATAGGGCGGGGCACCTTAACGTCAATTAGGTTCCAGACAGCTTCTACGATGCGCTCACCCAGGTCGATGATGTCTTCCTGGTCAACGAAGGAGGCCTCGATATCCAGCTGAGTGAACTCGGGCTGGCGGTCAGCACGGAAGTCTTCGTCGCGGTAGCAACGAGCAAGCTGGTAGTACTTCTCGATACCACCGACCTGTAGGAGCTGTTTGAAGAGCTGGGGTGACTGGGGCAGGGCATACCAGGAGCCGGGTGCAAGGCGAGCAGGAACCAGGAAATCGCGGGCACCTTCGGGGGTTGAACGGGTCAGGGTGGGGGTCTCGACCTCGGTGAACTTCTGCTCCTGCAAAACTTCGCGAGCGGCACGGTTAGCCTCAGAGCGCAGCCGCATCAGGCGGGCAGGCTCGGGGCGGCGCAGGTCAAGGTAGCGGTACTTGAGGCGGGCTTCTTCACCGACCTCAACATGCTCATCAATCTGGAAAGGCAAAGGCGCTGAGGTGTTCAGAACCTTGGTTTCCTTGACCATGACCTCGATTTCACCGCTGGTCAGGTTGGGGTTCTCGTTGCCCTCGGGGCGGCGGGTAACCTCTCCCATAACCTGCAGGACGTATTCGTTGCGCAGGTGTTCAAAGTCAGCTTCGTTGTGGAAGACCACCTGGGTAAGGCCCTCGCGGTCGCGCAGGTCAACGAAAGCTACCCCGCCGTGGTCGCGGCGGCGGGCCACCCAACCTGTGAGGGTAACGGTTTCTCCGATGTTCTTAGCGGTCAGTTCGCCAAGGGTGTGAGTGCGTAGCACTGATTTCCTTTCGATGGGGCACGGTAAGGCCAGTTTGAAACCGATTTTACCGTTTTTTGGTGCGGTGGGCACCGGTAGCTTGATGTGACTTAGGGGTGCTCCCCTGGTTAAGGGGAGCCGGTGGCAGAGACAGCCGACCCGGGTTTTACTCTTGGCCTGAGGGCAGAACGCGCACCCGCAGATCCTCTTGGGAGGGAGTCCACAGAGCGGGATCAGCGGTTACCTGCTCACCGGAGCGGATGTCTTTGACCTCGTGCTTGAGCTGGCCGTCCTCACCCTGAGAGGTGAACCAAACAAAGGGGATTCCCCGCTTTTGAGCGTATTTGATCTGCTTACCGAATTTGGCGGCGGTAGCTGAAACCTCGCAGGCAATTCCGCGTCCGCGGAGAGCATCTGCAAGGTCCTGGGCATCTGACCACATCTGATCGTTGGTCAGGGCAATAAGCACAGCCGAAGGTACCTTGCGGCTAGGGGCAGCGAACCCCTGTGAAAGAATGCGGGCAACCAGGCGGGTTACACCGATTGACAGGCCCACACCGGGGTAGGTCTTCTTACCGTTTGAAGCTAAGGACTCGTAGCGCCCGCCGGAGCAGATGGATCCGAGCTGTTCGTGGCCCACCAGCACGGTTTCGTAGACGGTACCGGTGTAGTAGTCCAAACCGCGCGCAATAGAGAGGTCAGCGACAACACGACCGGGGGCACGCTTTGCCGCTTCGCCAATGACCTCTGTGAGCTCAGCAAGGCCTTCCTCCATGAGAGGATCGGTTACACCCAGAGCACGGACCTGCTCCACAAAACCGGTATCTTCGGCGCGGATAGAGGCCAGAGCGAGGGCGGCCTGGGCCTGCTCATGGCTAGCTCCCAACTCGTCTTTCAGGAGCTGGGCAACAGCCTCGGCACCAATCTTTTCGAGCTTGTCGATATTGCGCAGAACACCAGCGGTATCGGTCAGGCCGATTCCACGGTAGAACCCCTCGGAGAGCTTACGGTTGTTGACCCGTAGTTTGAACTCTGGGATAGGGAGCTTAGAAAGCGCATCAACAATGACGAGAGCCAGCTCAACGTCATAGCGGAAAGGTAGAGCACCATCGCCCACAACGTCGACGTCGGCTTGAGTGAACTCACGCGCGCGGCCCTCCTGGGGGCGCTCACCACGCCAGACTTTCTGAATCTGGTAGCGCATAAAGGGGAAGTTCAGGTAACCAGCGTTCTCCACCACGTAGCGAGCAAAGGGAACGGTCAGGTCGAAGTGTAGGGCAAGCTTTTCTTTTGTGCCGGAGCGGGTCTGGTCCTCATCGTCTAAGAGACGTGAAACGGCATAGACCTCCTTATCGATATCTCCCTTGCGCAGGAGCTGTTCGATAGTCTCTACAGAGCGGGTCTCAATCGACGAAAAACCGTGAAGCTCAAAAGTCTCGCGTAGGGTATCGAGAACATAGTTCTCTACTAGACGTTCCTCGGGTAGGTGCTCCGGGAATCCAGAAAGTGATTGTTTGCGAGCCATGCGCTCCCCTCATATCGGTACATTAGTTCTTTAGGTGCTCATAAAAGCACAATCCATTCCATACTAACTGCCGCTACCGCCGGACAGCTAATCACAGAGTGGATCACCGCTAGCTCGTGCCTAATGGTGATCAGAAGCAAGGTCAGGGGTCAGGCATCACCACAAACCCGCTTAAACACGCTATGCTTGTCTATGCACCAGCTGTGCCCGATAGATTATTGTCTTTGGCAGGTTTACCTGCGCGACAACCGGCCCTATCGATTCGCCCCGGCTTTGGTGCGCTTTTCATTACCTGACGGGCGCTGAGCCCACACTATTGACGCGAAAAGAGTTATAGCGGTGACTACACAATCCGACGACACTAACCTCCCTGTTGACCTTGAAAAGGCCCGCCAGTTTGGCCGCGTAGATGAAGACGGTCACGTTTTCGTCATCGTAGATGGCGAAGAATTTGCTGTTGGCCAGGTACCCGGCGCTTCAGCCGACGAGGCACTCGCCTACTTTGCTCGCAAATTTGAAAACTTTGAAGCACAGGTTGCTCTGCTTGAAGACCGCGTTGAGCGCAAAGCTAAGGCCGCTGATTTGCAGAAGGCTGCTGCCCACCTGGGCCAGCAGGTTGCTGCCCGCAACATGGTAGGTGACTACGCCGCCCTGCAGGAACGCCTTGTCCTTCTCGTTGGCAGAATTAATGAGCGCGAAGAAGCCGAAAAAGTAGAAGCCGCTGAAGCCCGCGAAGCCGCTCTAGCTGCCCGTGAAGCTATCGTGTCAGAAGCCGAAGCTATCGCTGACCAGGACGATTCCAAGATTCACTGGAAGAACTCCCACGCCCGTATGAACGAGTTGTTCGATGCCTGGAAGCAGACCCAGCGTGAACACCACCTGGCAAAAAGCGTTGAAGATGAGCTGTGGAAGCGTTTCCGCGCCGCCCGCACCACCTTTGACCGTCGCCGCCGCGCCCACTTCTCCCAGCTCGATGAGGTCAATGCCAAGGCCAAGCGGGTTAAGGAAGCTCTCATCGCTCAAGCTGAGGCACTTTCAACCTCCACCGACTGGGCCGCTACTGCTGCTAAGTACCGTGACCTCATGGACCAGTGGAAGGCAGCTCCCCGCGGTACCCGCAAGGAAGATGATGCTCTCTGGGCCCGTTTCCGTGCGGCTCAGGATATCTTCTTCGATGCACGCACAGCGGTTAACGCTGAGCTTGATAAGGAGTTTGAAGCTAACCTGCAGGCCAAGGAAGCATTGCTGGAAGAGGCAGGCACCATTCTTCCTGTCACCGACCTGCCTTCTGCCAAGAAAGCCCTCCAAGGAATTCTTGATCGCTGGGAGCAGATTGGCCGTGTCCCCCGCAACTCGGTTCGCCGTGTTGAGCAGGAACTGCGTAAGATCCAGGACGAAATTCACCGTGCTGAGAACGCTAAGTGGCAGAAGACTGACCCCGAGAAGCAGGCCCGTGCCAACTCCATGCTGACCCAGCTCGAAGATACCATTGCCGGCCTTGAAGCCGACCTGGCCAAGGCTGAAGCAACCGGTAACACCCAGAATATTAAAAAGGCGCAGGCCGCTTTGGATGCTCGCAAGCAGTGGCTAGAAACTCTGAGGGCTTCATCTGCTGAGTTCGGTGCCTAAAAAGCGCATAGGTTGTTTTACCTTGCATCATGTGACGTGAGGTCCCCGTCTACCCACCTGTAGACGGGGACTTTTCTGTGGATTTTGCCTGTTTTATCCACAGAATTATGTAGACGCCTGTTGGGGCCAGCTCCCAGCTGATAAAACTGTGCCATGACACATCGGCTCAACATTCTTGAAGAACTGCCCCTCCCAGTGGCTCCGGGTAAGAACCGCCCCCAATCGGCGATTGACTGTTTAGCGCACAGTGCTGAGTTTTTACCCACACGGGGCTCTAGCCCTGGCCTACCCAGCACAAAGATCTCGGTGGACGAGAGCGGCTACCTGATCACTGCCGAAAGACTCGGGCTAAGTACACCGGAATGGCAGAAATATCGGCAAGAACAAGGCCTCATCAACCTGCATCATGATATCTGGGTTAGCCCTGACCAACCGGTCACTCGGGCGCTCCGGGCTGAAAGCCTGGCCGCCGTGGCACCAGCAGACTACCTGTACCGAATCCGTTTTTCACGGTTAAGTGCGGCCTGGGTGCTAGGGTACACACCCCAGTTTCCGTCAGGGCGCATAGACATCGACTACAGCAGAGATAACCGGTGCAATCTGCCCCGGGCCTACCGAGCCCGTTTTGCTGCCCACCAGACCACCGTCATCCCCTATGACTGCATAACGATCGGGCCTATCCGTGTTACTAGCCCACTGCGCACAGCGGTAGACCTAGTCAGCTACCACGACCAAGTGGAGCACCTGGACGCGGTAAGGGCTATTCTTCGGGACCCGCAGAACACCGTAAGCCCTCAGCTTTTCCTTAAGGCCTTGGCCGACAAGCCAAACCTGCGCCGCAGTAGCTATCTAAGAGCCCAACACCTGGCCCAGCAGTGCCTCAAGGGAGGTACAAGCAGGCAGGATGAGCCTAATCGCTCTTACCCCCGAGTAGCAGGCAAGTCCAGCTGGCAAACCTAGAGCAGGTAGCCCCCGTGCAGGAACCCTAGTTTCCCTCTTGAACGGGGCGGGAGCCGGTAAGACGATAGGCCCTGAAAATGCCGTGAACATTACGAATCTGGTTAAGCAGATGCTCAAGCATAAAACGATCAGCCAGTTCCACCGTGTAGCGGTTAACCACAAAACGGTCATCACTGGTGTGAACCTTGGCGTCTACAATGTTGCACCCGGCCTCGGAGATAACTCGGATAGTGTCAGACAGTAGAGCCTTACGGTCAATGCCCTCCACCTGAATAGATACGCGGTACACCGAGTTACCATTAGCCGCCCACTCAACCGCCGTTTGTCGGGGATCATCCTGCTGGCTCAGGACATTCGGGCAGTCTACCCGGTGAACAGAAATACCGTGGAGTCGGGTCACGATACCGATGATTTCATCGGGCGGAACCGGTGTGCAACAGCGGGCAATTTTGGTCAAAATGCCCTCAGCACCCGGTACCACTACACCATTGTCGTCACCAACCGATCTACGTTCAGTGACCAGTGAAGTATCAAAGCTGCCCGGCTCAACCGCCTGGTGGGTTTCCTCTTCACCGTAGTAGAGGCCAACCAGCGAGGTAATAACAGCCTGGGTTTCGACTTCTCCCTCGCCCACTGAGTGGTAGAGGGTTGCAAGGTCATGCTTGTGTAGGTCCTGGGCTACCTGCAGCATCAGCTCCGGGGTCATCATCTTCGTCAGCGGTAGCTCATGCTGACGCATGGCACGGATAAGGCGCTCCCGGCCCCGGTTCACCGCCTCCAGACGGCGGCCCTTAGCGTAGTGCTGGCGGATTTTGGTGCGGGCCTTGCTGGTACGGACGAACTTGAGCCAGTCTTCACTGGGCTGGTGATTCTCGTCCTTGGTGGTCATAATTTCCACCGATGAGGCCGTCTCAAGCTGGGTGTGCAAGGGTACCAGCTTACCGTTGACCTTAGCGCCAATGGTACGGTCGCCCACCTCAGTGTGGATGGCATAGGCAAAATCAACGGGGGTGGAACCTGAGGGTAAGCTAATTGGCTTGCCCTTCGGAGTCAGAACAACAATCTCGTCAGTTTCCAGAGTCTCGGCTAGCTGTTCATAGAACTGTGCAGATTCCGGGTTGGAGCTAGAGATCTCGGAGATGCTTTGAAGAATACCGATGCTGAAAGCCGCGGTGTTGCTCCCGGCTTCCTTGGGGTGGGACTGTGCGTCAATCATCTCACCGCGTGATGCGGCCTTATAACGCCAGTGGGCCGCTACACCGTACTCGGCCTCCTCGTGCATCTTAAAGGTACGGATCTGGATTTCAAGAGGCAGATCACCAGGACCGTTTACCGTCATATGCAGAGACTGGTAGTGGTTGTGCTTGGGCTGCTTAATGTAATCCTTGAAACGGCCCGGCACAGCTGTCCACAGCGACATAACGTGCCCCAGCGCCGTGTAGCACTCGTCCACAGACTCAACCATCACGCGAACGGCCAAGATATCGTTAATCTCGTCGAAGCTCTTGCCCTTGGTCTTCATCTTCTGATGAATGGAGTAGTAGTGCTTGGGGCGGCCTGTGACGGTAGCCTCAATGCCAACCTGCTTGAGCCGGTCTTCGATAGTGATACGGGCTTGGACCAGATATTTTTCGAGCTTGGGGGTTCGCTCCCCCACCATACGAACAATTTCGCTGTAAATATCCGGGCTCATGGCCGCAAAAGACAGGTCTTCGAGCTCCCATTTGATGGTGTTCAGGCCGAGCCGATGGGCCAAGGGAGCGTAGATTTGCAATGTCTCTTCAGCTTTTTTGGCGGCTGATGCGCTAGAGACAAAGCGCCAGGTTCTGGCGTTGTGCAGCCGGTCTGCCAGCTTGATGAGCAGAACGCGAATATCCTTGCTCATGGAAAGCACCAATTTGCGGATTGTTTCAATCGGGGCGTTCTCACCGTAGGAAACCTTATCGAGTTTCGTGACACCATCAACCAGGTAGGCTACCTCTTCGCCAAAGTCCTCTGTCAGTTGTTGGTGCGTATATTCGGTGTCCTCAACAGTATCGTGTAGCAAGCCTGCTACGAGTACCGGCCCGGTTGCACCGATCTCAGCCAGAATGGTGGTGACGGCAACGGGGTGAGTGATATAGGGATCGCCGCTCTTACGTTTCTGCCCGCGATGGTAATGGTTAGCGACCTGAAAAGCCCGTTGGAGTACCTCAAGGTCCTCCTCCGGGTGATTTTTCTTAACGGTACGAATTACAGGTGCAAGCACCGGCGAGAAACGCGGGGCATTCTCGGGGCCGTGAACTCTATCGCTCCCAAAGACAAGACGGGTGGGAACGCGACCCGAGGCAGACATCACACGATGGGAGCCGCGAACAGGTTTCTTAGCGTGCCCTGCGGGTACCTTTTGGCTACCTTCTTCAGACCGGCTCATATGGAACACTCCCCTTAAAACTTTATTCTGCGTGTGTGGGTCTATTTTAGTTGAAAAGCTGGGCCTAATGTGGTCAAGGACGCTCATGTTCCGCAGGTAGGTAGTCGGTCAAACTATTTTATCTGTTAAGACAGTGGGGTCGGGTAGAAATACATCTACCCGACCCCTAGCCAAGTTTACTGCTCTGCCCCCTGAGCTACTTGAGATTAATGTGCTGAACAGAGATCAGTACAGGGTCCACTTCTTCTGCAGCCTGGGCATTCTCCTCTTCCTGCGTAATCTCACCAGCGCCTACCTTGGCAACCAAGGGATCGTGCTCCTTGACTGACTTCTCGCGCAACCGCAGAGCGGCGTAGGCTGGGGCTGCCACAAAGAGCGTTCCGGCGGTACCGACGATAATGCCGATAAAGAGCGCCAAGGACAAATCCTTCAGGGTACCAGCGCCTAGAAGGAGCGCACCGATAAAGAGAATCGAGCCCACCGGCAGGATACCCACGATGGAGGTATTGATAGAACGAACCAGAGTTTGGTTGACAGCAAGGTTGAGCTGCTCGCCAAAGGTTGTGTCCTGGCCTTGATCAAGGTTAGCGGTATTCTCACGAATCTTGTCGAAAACCACTACCGTGTCATACAGCGAGTAGCTCAAAACGGTCAAGAAGCCAATGATTGCACTCGGAGTGATCTCGAACCCAATCAAAGCGTAAAGGCCAACAGAGGTAATGATGGTGAAGAGCAAACCCGCAATAGCCGATAGGGACATCTTCCAAGTACGGAAATAGAGAGCCATACCTACCATGACCAGTCCAATGAACCATGCCAGACCCACAAGGGCCTGCCTGGTAACGCCCTCACCCCAGGTGGGGCCCACAAACGATGAGGTCACCTTGTCACTACCTACACCGTAGGCTTTTTGCAGAGCCTGGCCAACTGCTAAAGTTTCGTCGTCAGTGAGCTCACCCATCTGAGCTCGAATAGTGCCATCGGCAATGTTGGTAACGCGCACATCACTAGCTTCGGGGGCGGCCTGGGCGATAGCCTGCTCACCTACAGCAATATCGGTGTTCTGGGTTTGGGAGACAGTAAATTCAGAACCGCCCCGGAACTCGATACCCAGGTTAAAACCGCCACGGATAAACGGGACGAGAGCGGCCGCTACAGTCATCAAAAGAGCTATGGTCAGTAAGCGCTTACGCAGAGCTACGAAGCCGAACGACCGGCGCCCTGAGTGAAGATCATTGCCAAACTGAGCCAGTACATTAGCCACGATTGGCCTCCTCGTTCTTGGGTGACTCTGCTTCTTCCGAAGTGTTTTCCTGTTCCTGCTTTTCAGCGGCCAAGCGTTCGAGTCGCTTGCGCTCAGCTAGGCTGAGACGTTCTTGGTTTTCCTGGACGGTACGGACGCGTCCGGCACCACGGTAAAGCGGAGTTGAGCCCAGAGCCACAGGGTCCATGCCCGAGAAACGCCCGCCCCTAGCAAAGTAGTCCTTACGCCCCAGCAGAACCATCACCGGGTGGATAAAGAGGAAAGTGATGATCAGGTCCGAAACGGCGGTAAGACCGAGGGTAAAGGCAAAGCCTCGCACGTTACCCACTGACGCGAAGTAGAGAACCACAGCGGCAAGGAGGTTGACCGCCTTAGAAGCCATAATCGTCCGTTTCGCCCTGTGCCAGCCATGATCAATGGCCGCTGGGATCGTTCGACCCGTCCGAATCTCATCGCGGATACGCTCAAAGTAAACGATGAAAGAGTCAGCCATCAGGCCAATAGATACGATCAGACCGGCTACACCTGCCAAGGAGAGGCGGTAATTCATCACGTAACCCAGCAGAACGATAACACCGTAGGACAGTAAACCCGCCACCAAGATTGAGGTGATATTGACTAGGCCAACCAGACGGTACTGGAAAAGCGAATAGACAAAAACCAAGAGCAGGCCGATCAGGCCGGCGATCAGACCCATCTTGAGTTGTTCAGCACCCAGGGTAGCCGAAATCTGCTGCTCCGACTGAATGGTGAAGCTGATGGGCAGCGCCCCATATTTAAGCTGTTCAGCAAGGTTCTTTGCAGTTTCCTCAGTGAAGTTACCGGTAATCTGCGGCTTACCATCAGAGATCACGGCCTGGGTTACAGGTGAGGACAGAACCTGCCCGTCAAGCATAATTGCGAACCGTGCCCGTGCATCAGAAGGGTTGGCACCACGAATAGCATTCAGGCGGGTGGTGACGTTCTTAAAAGTTTCGGTAGCAGCGGGGTCAAAGACAATGTTTACCCCCCATTGACCGGTCGAGATTCCGGTGGAGTTTGTGACCGGCGAATAGCTAGCGGTCTCAATATCGGTACCGTTAATTTCGATGGGACCCAGAATATATTTCTCTGTCCCATCGGTAGAACAGGCAACAATAGCCGCCCGGGGATCCTGAGTGGAAGTATCAACATGAGCCGGAAGGGTGCAGTCCAGAGCCTCATACTGCCGCCAAAGTTCAGAAGTTACCCAATTAGTATCCGAACCATCAGCAGGTTCAGCCGTGGGCTTGGGCAGGGCATCTTCTGCAAGAGCCTTATCAGCGGCAACAGCTTCCGCTGGTCCTGCGCTGATGACCGCACGGAAGCTCATCTGGGCTGATGTCTGTATCAGGTTGCGTGTCTCCGAGCTCAGGGTTCCGGGAACGGATACCACAACATTCTGCCCTGACTGGGTGGTAATCTCGGCTTCAGCAACACCAGAACCATCCACACGCTGGCGGATAATCTCAACGGCCTGATCAAGCTGTTCCGCCGTAATGGTACCGCCCTCAGCGTCATTAACCTGGGGTGCCAAAATAAGCTGGGTGCCGCCGGACAGATCAAGTGCAAGTTTAGGTAACCAGCTACCGCCCGATGATGTGGTGCTGAAAATACCACCGGCAACGATAAGCAAGACAAGCGCCATGGAAGCAAGTGCTCCCCTAGCCTTGGCTACGGTGGCTGTCTTAGCCATGAATGCCTCTTCTTTTCTACAAAATAGTGACTGAAAGGTGAAAAGGCGCGCCACCGTGGACAGATGGCGCACCTTTGAAGTGTGATTAGTTAGTTGGCCGGGTCATCGGCAACCTGACCCTCAAGTGTGGGTTTGGTTTGCGCTGCTGATTCCTCGGCGGGCTTGTTGCTCTCCTCAATGGTCGTTACAGTCATCAGGTGAACTTTAACGACGGTGCCGGGAGCGATTTCCAGGTAAGCAACGTTTTGCTCACGATCCAGGGAATCAAGGGTGCCAAAAAGACCGAAATTGGTCATTACCTTAGTGCCGGGAACCATGGTTTCCTGCCGCTCTTTAAGCTGTTGCTGAGCCTTTTTAGCTCGGCGGGCCGGAAGCACGATAAGAATAATCATCATCAGGCCAAGGAGCAGGAACATAAACAGGGGTGAACCGCTTTCCACTGGTGTCCTCTTATCTTTGGGATAGGGTCAAGAAACTAAATTCCTATTCTATGCCAGAAAGCTGAGTTAGGACCCAACGACAGGGCCAGCACTCCCTATTTTCGTCACTAGGGAAGTTCAGGAGGCTCCAGGCCCAGGTGTTCCCAAGCAAGCGGTAGTGCCACACGCCCCCTGGGGGTCCGACCTATGAGGCCTTCTCGCACAAGATAGGGTTCAGCAACGGTTTCCACGGTTTCGGTTTCTTCACCTACTGCAATTGCCAGGGTGGAAAGCCCCACCGGACCACCACCGAATTTGGTTATCAGCGCTGTCAGAACAGCCCGATCGAGCCGGTCAAGGCCACGCTCATCGACCTCATACATATTGAGGGCGGTAGCTGCTGCGGCAGCGTCTATGCGCTGGATGCCGTGAACCAGAGCCCAGTCCCGCACTCGACGCAAGAGACGGTTAGCGATACGGGGTGTACCGCGTGAACGGCCAGCAATTTCGGCAAAGCCCTCGGAAGAAATATTGAGCTCCATGAGCCCTGCTGACCGTCGGATAACGCTTTCCAGCTCAGCAACAGAGTAGAACTCAAGGTGACCGGTGAACCCAAAACGGTCACGGAGCGGACCGGGTAGTAGACCAGCGCGCGTGGTAGCCCCCACCAGGGTAAAGGGCGGCAACTCAAGCGGGATAGAGGTAGCGCCAGCGCCCTTGCCCACCACAATATCGACCCTAAAATCTTCCATAGCCATATAGAGCATTTCCTCAGCGGGCCTACTCATACGGTGAATTTCATCCAAGAAGAGAACTTCACCGGGAGTCAGGGACGAAAGAATAGCAGCCAGATCACCCGAATGTTGTATAGCCGGGCCGCTGGTAATTCTGAGCGGGGCATCCATCTCGGCTGCAATAATCATAGCCAGTGTTGTCTTACCCAAACCGGGAGGGCCAGAGAGCAAGACATGGTCTGCTGAGCGGCCACGCAATTTTGAGGCTTCCAGAACGAGCGAAAGCTGTTGACGCACCCGGTGCTGACCCACAAAATCATCAAGTGATTTGGGGCGCAGGGCGGCCTCAATCATCTTCTCTTCTGGCTCTTCGTCCATAGAGACCAGGCGGCCTCCGGGGGCAGGCCCGTCTGCGTTGGGAAATTGACTCATGCTTTTTCTGGCTTCTTAAATTCGAGGGGAAGGCAACAAGAAATTCTAGCGGCCGGTTGTGCTCTGGTTGCCCAGGGAAGCAAGCACGGAGCGGAGGGCTTGGGCAAGGCCCATAGTCTCGGCCTTAGGGTTATGTTCGATAAAGGACTCGATAGCAGCTGCGGCATCCTTTTCATTCCAGCCCAGGCTGGTCAGGGCATCTTGTACCTGGGGTTTCCAGCTAACGCCCTGGTTGATGGGTAGCTGATCGCTGGCACCATCGGCGAGGATTAGCTTACCTGCCAGCTCTAGCACAACACGTCGCGCCCCCTTGGGGCCGATACCGGGCACCCTGGTAAAGGCCTTATCGTCACCGGTAGCAACAGCCCGTTCAACCTCGGCAGGAGTGTGTACACCCAACACGGCCAAGGCAATACGGGGGCCAATACCCGAAACCGAGAGCATCATGTCAAAGACCTCACGCTCAGCGGCCTCAGCAAAACCGTAGAGAGTCATAGAATCTTCGCGCACAATCATGGTGGTAAGCACGGTAGCCTGCTCCCCCAGCCGTAGATGGGAGGCAGTTCGGGCGGTTAAGTGCACAAGCATGCCAAAGCCATTGACATCAATAACGGCAGTATCGAGGCCCAGGTGGGTTACCGTACCTGTGAGAGAGCTAATCATAGAAACAGTCTATTCGAATATATGTACTAAAACAAGGTGGGTTTATGAGCGCCGAGCACGCGACTCAGCTTCTAACCATGCCTTTTGGGCAGGCGTTAGCTGCCCAGAAAGCCGGGAGGCAGCAGGCTGGGATCCCTGGTGGGTTTGGGTTTTGGCGGCCATATTAATGCCCGAACCAATGCTACCCCCACGCCAGCCGTGACAAATCGCGAGGGCTAGAGCATCGGCGGCATCGGCAGGTTTGGGCATGGTGTCAAGGCCCAAAATTCTTGTGACCATTCTGCCCACAGAGGCCTTGTCGGCCCGGCCTGAACCTGTCACAGCGGCCTTAACCTCGGAGGGCGTATGGAAATGCACCGGTACCCCGCGCGCCGCAGCCGCCACTATCACCACACCAGAGGCATGAGCGGTACCGATAACGGTATTCACTTGCTCCTGCGCAAACACACGTTCAATGGCCAGAGCGTCGGGCTGGTAGGTATCGAGCCATTCTTCCGCTGCCCGAAAAATCTTAAGAATGCGCTGGTCAAGACTTTCGGCCGCGGCCGTTCCGGACACCCCCACCTTGACAAAGTGAGCCTGCCGGTTGGCCGTCATATCAATCAGGCCAAAACCGCACCGGGTCAAGCCCGGATCCACACCTAAAATACGGGCAGCGCCCGGAACCCGCTGCACAGCGGTTTCCGGGCGCCGGGTTGAGGTGCTGGCAGGTACAAGCCTGCCGGTTGGTACACCCTTGACCATTGCTAGGTTTTACTCAGCTTCCAGCTCGGCCATAACAGCCTCGTTGATATCGGCGTTGGAGTAGACGTTCTGAACGTCATCAAGTTCTTCAACGGCATCGGCCAGCTTAAGGAACTTCTTGGCGCCCTCGGCGTCCAGATCCACATTCATGGTGGGGCGGAAGACGGGGTCATCATTGTTGTATTCCAGCTCAGCATCAACCAGAGCCTTACGGATAGCAGGCAGGTCAGTTGCCTCGGAGACAACGGTGAAAACGTCGCCCTCGTCGATAACTTCCTCAGCACCGGCATCGAGAACAGCCATCAGCACGTCGTCCTCGGTCAGGCCGTCAGTCTTGGCGACTTCAACAACGCCCTTGCGCTCAAAGAGGAAGGCTACAGAGCCGGAGTCTGCCATGGTGCCTCCGTTGCGGGTAACAGCTGTACGAACTTCTGCCGCGGCGCGGTTGCGGTTATCGGTCAGACACTCAATGTAGAGAGCGGTGCCCTGGGGGCCGCGAGCCTCGTACATGATTTCGGTGTAGTCAATGGCTTCACCGGTCAGGCCGGCACCGCGCTTGATTGCGCGCTCGACGTTATCGTTGGGAACAGAGTTCTTCTTAGCCTTTGAAACAGCCAGATCAAGGGCGGGGTTACCGGCCGGGTCGGGGCCACCCATGCGCGCAGCAACTTCAATTGCCTTGATGTACTTGGCAAAGGCCTTGGCGCGCTTGGCGTCAATAGCGGCTTTCTTGTGCTTGGTTGTGGCCCATTTGGAATGACCTGACATGATTCTCCTTGTGCTTTTGAAGTTCCCGGCTATGCGGGCACCTTTTGACGCGTTCTATTCTAGCGATTTCGGCTCTGCTTCGCAGAACCCTCAGCATGGGCCCTGTCTTCGGGTCCCGGTTTAGCCCCCGAGCCCTTAACGAGGGCGAGCAATCGCGGAGGCTCGAGCCTGCTCAATCAGGCTGTCGTCAATGTCTACCGGTACGAATTCACCGTATTTTTTGAGCGCGGCCTGCTTGATTAAGAAATCCGAGATAGCGGGGTTCTTAGGCAGGAGGGAGCCGTGCAGATAGGTTCCCACTACGTTATGGACACGAGCGCCCTCCCCTGTATCGGACTTGTTGTTGCCGTCTCCCTTGGTAACGGTAGCCAGTGGTTTGGTATCACCGTTCAGGTAGGTCAGACCCGAGTGATTCTCAAAGCCAACAAGGGTTCCGAACTCAGCTGATTCCTCGACAATATTTCCGATCAGGCGTTCCTCACTGCCCACGGTGTGAGCATCGAAGACACCGATACCCTGTAGCCTCTGACCGCTGACAGTTTTAAAGTCTTGACCGAAAAGCTGATAGAGCCCACAAATGACCAGCATGGGGGTGCCATCAGCCGCGAGCTGGCGCAGAGTCTCAGCACGGGCCAGCAAATCGTCCTGGATACGGGACTGGCCTGAGTCCTGCCCGCCACCACCTAGGAAGATGTCGCCGTCCTTAGGGAACGGGTCACCGGGATTGTAGTCCACAACTTCAACGGAGAAACCGTGGGCCTTGGCACGCCGAGACAGAGACAGAGTATTACCCCAGTCACCGTAGATGTTCATGTCACGCGGGTAGAGCTGAACAATCTTCAGGTGTTTTTCACTTGCTAGATCAGCAGAGGCTTCGTGGCCGGGCTGGTTCTGGAGCTGGCTCATGAAATGGCCTCCACATCGGTAATCTTGGCTAGTTCTTTTCGGATCGCCAGCATGGCGGTGTAAGTGCAGAAGATGCGCATGGGGCGGCCCTGGGACCGAGTAATGAAGGTAGCCAGTGCCTGCTCCAGGTCTTCGTTAACAGCTTCTACAGGAACCTCGTCATGTTCAAGGCGCAGGGCCATATCGTAGGCTCGCACGCCTGAAACCATGCTGACCCCACCATTTATCAGTGAGTGGAAGTCGACGTCCCAGAGCCAGGACACATCGCGCCCATCGGCGTAGGCATCGTTAATGGTGATCATGGTTGAGTAGTCCCGGGCGTCGGCCGAGGCCAGTGATAGGCGGAAGCCGCTGGGGTTCTTGACCAGTAGAAGCTGGAGGGTTTGGCCCTTAACGGTCAGGGTTTCACCGCGACCAAAGGCAGGGGTGATATGTTCAAGCTCAGCCAGTAGCTGATCGGTCTTGAGCTTCTCCCCCATCACTGCGCGGGTCAGCGCTATAGCGGCGGCAGCGTTAAAGATGTTGTAGACACCGTAGAGGTTGATGGTGCCCTGCACTTCCTGACCGTCAAGGTCAAAGGTTGCCTGGGTACCCTTAAAGTCTTTGAGAGTGACCGCGGCTGCGGGCCTTTGAGGCCGGCTAACCACCTGAGCCTTACCGTCCGGGCCAAGACGCATCTGATCATCTGAGGGGAAGAGCACACGGAGCTTATCGGAAAGACCGAAGTAGCTGGTCTTGGTGCCTTCAAGCAGGTTCTCTGCTAGGGAGAGAATGCGCGGGTCTTCGCGGTTGAGAACTACAGTGCCGGTGGTAGCGCCCGCAACGCTGGACAGCATGCGGCGGGTGGTATCGATTTCACCAAAGCGGTCAAGCTGGTCGCGCAGAACATTCAGCAAGAGCGAGTAGCGGGGCTTGACCATGCGCACAAAGTGAACGGCGTGAGCCTCATCAAGTTCAAGAACAGCGATGTCGGCATCAAGCTTGCCGGTCAGGCTCATCTCACCTAGCAGGGCCGCAGCAACACCGCGCACAAAGTTAGACCCGGTCCGGTTGGTGAAAACTTTTAGACCCTGAGACTCTAGCAGTTGGACCACCATCTTGGTGGTGGTGGTTTTGCCGTTGGTGCCCGAGACAACAACGACGCCGTGCGGAAGTTTAGCGAGTTCTTGGGCCACAAAATTTGGGTGGAGCTTTTCCATGACCAGGCCGGGGAAAGCTGAACCGCCCCCGCGTAACTTAGTTGCATAACGAATGCCTTGGCCAACAAGGCGTACTACAGGTCGTGACATGCTCTCTATCTTACTGGTTTGCTCCACGCTAGCCAGCCAGGCCCACGCCCACCGCCTTTCCTGCTGGTTTTAGAAAGGTTTCCAGCCCCCGGTCAGTGAGTAGATCTTTTGGTTCGGGGTGCTAGCGAGAATAGCTTGGACCGCACGAGCTGACCGGCTACCGGCGGCACAGTAAACCACAAGCGGCAGCTCTGAGGGGTTGTCCATAAGTTCGCCCAGTGTGCTGCCCTTGCTCAGCTCTGCTAGAAGCTGGTCAAGAGGCAGATGCTGATCGTGTTCGTAGTGGCCGCCCCGGCGTTCGTCCGGACTGCGAACATCAAGTAGCTGGTAACGCTCCCGGTTCAGCCGCAGGTCCTCGTAGCTGATGGAGGGTACCTGCTGGCTATCCTGCTCACTCGAATAGCGCTGAATCTCTGCGAGCGCCGTCTTGAGGTTTCGGGTGGGTTGGCGGTTGGGGTCGGGGGTGATGGTCAGGGTTCTGGTGGTTGCTGTTCGTGCGTCGAAGAGCCAGAGTGTGCCCAGTAGTGGTTGGGGTAGGCCGGTGATGAGTTTGATGGCTTCGGTGGCCATGATGGAGCCGACTGTTCCGCAGAGGGATCCGAGTACTCCGCCTGCGGCGCAGGTGGGGACGGATTGGGGGTGGGGCATGTCGGGGTAGAGGTCGCGCAGGCTCCAGCCTTGTCTTGGGTGGCTGTTGAGGTAGCGGGGTGCGGACCAGAAGACGGTGGCTTGGGCTGTGTATTGGGAGAGGGTGCCCCAGATGAGGGGTTTGCCGAGTATTTCGCAGGTGTCAGCTACCAGGTAGCGGGTGGCGAAGTTGTCTGAGCCGTCGATGATGAGGTCGTAGGAGGCGAGCAGGTTTTCGATGTTGTGGGGTGTGAGGTAGAAGGGGTGGGCTGTGGCCTTGATGGAGGGGTTGAGGGCTTGGACTTGTTCGACGGCGGATATGGCTTTGTTTTTTCCGGCGTTTTGCCAGCGGTGGATGATTTGGCGTTGGAGGTTGGATTCTTCGATGGTGTCTCCGTCGATGATGTCCAGGTGGCCTATTCCTGCGGCGGCGAGGTAGAGGGCCAGTGGTGAGCCGAGCCCTCCTGCTCCGATGATCAGGACGCGGGCGGCGGCGAGGCGGCCTTGGCCGGTTTCTCCGATGCCGGGCAGGCTGGTGTGCCGTGCACCGATGCGGGTTTGGAGTTCGCTCAGGTGCGGGAGGGGTTCAACCAGCGGTGCTAGGGGTGGTAGTTCTTGACTCATGCTCTGCCTTTAGCTCTGGTGGGTGAGGTCCTGGGCGGTGGGGATGCCCTGTAAGATGCGCCCTTGCATGGGTGATGAGGCTTGGGCGTGGTGTCGTTTGGGGATGCGGCCGGCCTGCCGTGCCAGGTAGCCGGCTTGGACGGCGTGGCGCATGGCCTGTGCCATGGCGACTGGGTCTTGGGCGCGGGTGACTGCTGAGGCCAGCAGGACGGCGCTGCATCCGAGTTCCATGGCGAGCGCGGATTCTGAGGCTGTGCCGATTCCGGCATCGAGGATGACGGGTAGCTCGGTCTGCTCTGCGATCATTTGGATGTTGTGGGGGTTGAGGATTCCTAGGCCAGTGCCGATGGGTGCGCCTAGGGGCATGATGGCGCTTGCGCCGGCGCGTTCGAGTTGGCGTGCCACGATGGGGTCATCGTTGGTGTAGGCGAAGACGGTGAAGCCGCGTGAGGCGAGCTGTTCGGTGGCCTCGAGTAGTTCGAGGGTGTCGGGGAGCAGGGTGGTTTCGTCGGCTATGACTTCGAGTTTGACCCAGTTGGTTTCAAGTGCTTCTCTGCCGAGTTCTGCGGTGAGGGTGGCGTCTCTGGCGGTGTAGCAACCGGCTGTGTTGGGCAGGATTTTGATGCCCTTGCGTTGGATGATGGAGAAGAGTGATTCGCTGGTGGTGGGTGTGTAGCGGCGTAGGGCTACGGTGGTGAGTTCGGTACCCGATGCGGTGAGGGCTTCTTCCAGGTTGGTCAGGGAGGTGATTCCGCCTGTTCCCATGATGAGCCGGGAGTTGAGTCTTACTCCGTCGATGATGAGCTGGTCCTTGATGCCGGTCATGGTACTAGCCTCCTTGGACTGCGGTGATGACTTCGAGTGTGTCGCCCTCGGCTAGCGGTGTGTCTTGCCAGGTGCTTCGGGGTATGACGGTTTGGTTGCGGGCTATGGCGATTCCTCGGCGGGTGTCTTCTTGGGCTAGTGAGCTGCCGTGGAGGTGTTCGACGGCGGTGAGCACGGTTGCTGTTTCGGGGAGGGTGGTGGGTTGGCCGTTGAGCAGGATGTTCACGGGTGTGCCTTTCGGTTTGAGGGCAGGGGCGGGTTTAGCAGAGTGTCAGGGTTAGAGAGTATCGGGTTGAGCGAACCTGTAGGGGTTGCAGGTAGCTAGGTCTGCCAGGTCTTGTTCTGTGGTCTGGCCGGTGAGCTGGCGGGTGATGAGCTGGGCGGCCCAGGGGGCCAGGAGGATTCCGTGGCGGAAGAAGCCGGTGGCTAGCAGAGCGCCGGTGATTGGCTGGCCCCGGTGGGTGAGCTGGCCGATGAGGGGGATGTCATCGGGGGTTCCCGGTCGGGCGCGCGCTGTGGCCTCGTGTATTTCGAGTTCGCTCAGGGCGGGCACGAGTTCGTGGGCGTCGCGCAGGAGCTGGTAGATCCCCCCTGCGCTCAGTCCGGTTTGCTGGTCTTCTCGCATGGTGGCTCCTAGGACCAGGGTGTTGTCCTTGCGCGGAACCAGGTAGACGGGGTTGCCCCGGACAACCCCTCGGATGGTCCGGGTGAGGAAGGGCCGTTGGTGGGGCGGGACCGTTAGGCGCAGAATATCGCCGTGGACGGGCCTCAGCGGCAGACTTTCTAGCGAGTCCGGGCCGTGCAGTTGGGTTGCGGCAAGCCCGTTGGCAACTACCACTTGGGTGCTGGCCATGCTCCCTTGGTCCCCATCGGCATCAGCCCAGCTCACACCGGTAACCGTACCGTCTTCTAGGATGATGCCCTGCGCACTTGCACGAATAACCCTTCCCGCAAGCTCTTGGTCAAGGGCACGCATCAGGCGGCGTGGGTCTATCTGGTGGTCTTGGGCTATGGCAACGGCTCCGGCTAGCGAGGGGCTGAGGACGGGTTCACGGCGGCGAGCAGCTCGGGCTCCGATGGGCTCTGGTGTGAGCCCCAGTTCTTGCTGGTAGGTGGCAAGTTCAGTCAGGTGCTGGGCATCGGCCCGGTCAAAGGCCAGCACAAGGGTTTCGGTGGGCCTCCACCCGACGCTCTGGCCGCTAGTGGCCTCTAACCTAGCGACAAATTCGGGGTAGAGCTGGGCGGAGGTACGCATCAGCGGGAGCAGGGCCTCTTGGCGGTACTGCACTTCTGAGATAGAAGCGAGCATTCCGGCGGCGGCAAAGGAGGCACCGCTACCCGGGTGCGGGTCTAACACAATGGGTTGCCGTCCGGCCTGGAGCAAATGCCAGGCTGTACTGAGCCCGATGACTCCCCCACCGATAAGGACGATGTCGGCCTGCTCGGGTGGTGTCGCTTCAGGGTCTTGCCCCGAAGAACCTATCCCTGGTTCCTTCTGGCAGTTGAGCAGGGTACTGGACATGGTGAACAGATCCTTCCGGCGGCATGACCCGCATCAAGTTGACGGTCGGCTTTCGCCCTCTCAGCGCGCTTTGGGCACAGGTGCCGCACGCTCCCGTATGTTCTGCCCCTAGTATAGGAAGTAACAGTGTCTGAAAAAAATAGATACGTGACTCGGGAGGTAAAAATGCCCCAAAAGAATTTTGTTAACGTCACAGAGCCGTCATATACGCGCGCTCAAGGCCTTGAATTACTGGCCGCGGCTCAGCTCTACCTGTGCACTGATGCGCGCACCGAGCAGGGGGACCTCACAGAATTTTTGACCAAGGCTTTTGACGGGGGCGTGGATATTATCCAGCTGCGTGATAAGACCCTGCCGGTCAATGAAGAACTTGAAGCACTCGCGCTACTAAAAGAGATTGCCCACCGGGCAGGCAAGCTTTTTGCAGTCAATGACCGGGCCGATATTGCCGCACTGGTAGGGGCAGATATTTTCCATATGGGCCAGACCGATCTGACACCCAATCAGGCCCGTAGTTTGCTAGGCCCCGATGTGCTCTTGGGCCTATCAACGCACACACCGGCCCAGGGTCTAGCAGCTTTGAGTCACCCCGAGGTTGACTACTTCGCCTGCGGCCCGGTCTGGGAAACTCCCACCAAGCCCGGCCGTCCGGCCGCTGGCCTAGACTACATCAGCTACATCGCCACCCAGCAACCGCGCAAACCCTGGTTTGCTATTGGCTCTATCAACCAGGAAAGCCTGCCGCAGGTGGTACAGGCAGGAGCCAGCCGGATCGTCGTGGTTCGCGCCCTCACCCAGAACTCCGATGTTTCCAAGGCCGCTCACCAGCTCCGCCAGGGCCTGCCTCCACTACTCGGGGCATAAGATAACCTGGTAACTCAGCAAGCAGGCAAGGGAAAAGGGGCTTTTCGGTGTACGGTCTTCTCGATGATGTTCTTATGGGGCACGATTTTGTGTGGCGAGATATCACCTGGCGGGAGCGCGCCCCGGTTCTGACAGTTGAACCTCTCCAAGCCGGTAAGCCAGCGGGGCAGGTTCATACCCTACCTATCACCCCGGGTGCCTTCCTAGGGGTTCGGGTTCTACAGCCCGGGGAAGAATCTGCGGGAACCTACTGCACCGGTTATGCCCAAGCCAAGACTGATGGACCTGGTTTTACTCACCTGCCCTGCCCCAGCTCCGCCCTGGTGCCAAAAGGTAAGCAGTGCCCCACTTGCCTGGCCCGCGACGAGTTTGCCCCCATCCACCGGGTGCATTTAGGGGCGCAGATGACCCCGGCAGCGTTAGATTACGTTAACCTAGAGCATTTTCTCTATATTGCGACCTTTCCCGATGCCACCTCAAAGGTCGGTACCGCTTCGCTCCACTCCAATCCGCGCCGTCTGGACGATCAAGCGGTCGCTACAGCCACGATTATTGCCCGCGCGCAGACCGGCATCATTGTGCGCCAGCTAGAAGATTTCGTGTCCCGGGACGCTAACCTGAGCCAGTTTAAACACGCCTCCACCAAGTACCGTTCCTGGGTGAACCCGCTGACCCCCGCAGAGATTAAGTCAGCCCACTATATGGCAGTCGAGACCGCCACCTGGGCACTTGAAGATGCCGCTGACACTATCAGCGGGTTCCAGCCGCTGGCTGAGCCTTGGGTGCCTTCACTGGCTATGGGGCGGGCTTATGCCTCTTTACGGGCAGAAAACCCCGAACCGCTGTACGCTTACCCCTCACTGACCGAGGGTGAGCACGGCTTCTACGTCACCGGCGGTACCGGCAAATTCCTAACAGCCCACACCGGCAACCCGGAAGAAACCTTCTTAGTCAATACCGCCACGCTCTCAAACAAAGCCTGTGCCAGAGTGGGCGGGCTCATTCACAAGGAAAGTAGCGAACCGCGCCTCTTCTAGACTTTTAGCACGATTTTTGTCGCACAGTACAGTGCATTTAGTGCCTTGATTGAGCCCAGTGATCGGCCAGCAAGGTACGAATCTCATCCAGGGTTTGGGTAACAGTTTTAGTGCCGGCAACAATCGGCAGAAAATTAGTGTCACCGCTCCAGCGGGGAACAAGATGCTGGTGCAGATGATCGGCAACACCGGCCCCGCCGACCTTACCCTGGTTCATACCAATGTTGAAGCCAGCGGCATTACTGACCGACCGCAATAGGCCCATAGCCTGCTGGGTCAGCGCCGCAATTTCAGCGGTTTCCTGGGGTGTGGCGTCATCGTAGTTAGGAATGTGACGGTAGGGGCACACCAGCAGATGCCCGGGGTTGTAGGGGTAAAGGTTTAGAATGACGAAAGCGTGCTGACCCCTGTGTACTATCAGTGACTGATCATCACTGCGGCCCGGTGCTTCACAAAAGGGGCAGGTGTGTTCGGTGTAGTCCTTCTGACCGCCTTTGACGTAGGCACGGCGGTGGGGCGTCCACAGGCGCTGGAAAGCGTCGGGTACGCCGGGTAGCTCAAAAGAATCGGTGGTGTAATCGGGCGTAGTCGTCACCTTCTCTAGTCTACTGCCCATCTCGAGCAAGTGCAGGAGCCGGAGCACCCAAGAGAGGAAGCTCCGGCTCGCAAAGGTTTGTTAGCGCCGAGTGTTCCAGGCCCGCTGATACTGGGCCGGGTAGTAGTCAATGTCTTCTTTAAGCTCCTGCGCCCACTCCAGTGCGAAGGAGGGGCGACGCAGGGCCTCACGGCCCACCAGCACAATATCGGCCTGTCCAGAGCCCACAATGTATTCAGCCAGACGGGGTGAGTTAATCATGCCAACAGCCGCCACAGGAATCTCGGCCTGCTGCCTAATCTGGTGTGCCAGCGGGGTCTGGTAGCCGGCAAAGACCCTAATCTTAGCCGGGTAGTTACCGCCAGCAGACACATCGGCCATGTCAAGGCCATCCTCTTTGAGCCACTGCACCACCTGAACGGTTTCCTCCGGCGTGATACCGCCCTCCACAAACTCACTGGCCGACAGACGCACCAGCAGGGGCATAGTCTCTGGGATGCGTGAACGCATAAGCCGGACTACCCTGCGGATAAACCGTGCACGGTTTTCCAGGCTACCGCCGTAGTCATCGGTACGCTCGTTGGACAGGGGCGAGAGGAACTGGGTCAGCAGGTAGCCGTGGGCGCCGTGGATTTCAATAAAGTCAAAGCCAGCGGCAAGGGCGCGCTCAGCGGCGGCCCCAAAGGCCTCGACCAGTTCCTCAATCTTCTCCAGGCTCAGCGCCTGGGGTTGATCATAGCCCGGGTAGGCGATAGCTGAAGGGGCTAGGGTTTGCCAGCCTCCTTCTTGGGGGCTAAGCGTCCCCTTGTGACCGCCACGAGTCGCAATCTCACCGGCTGTTGAGGCTTTGCGCCCCGCATGGCCAATCTGGATACCGGCCTTAGCGCCCGCTGCCTGGATAGCCTGCACCACAGGTTTGAAGGCCTCGGTGTGCTGATCGCTCCACAGGCCCAGGCAGTTGGGGCTAATACGCCCCTGGGGCTCAATATCGGTCATTTCAACAATGACGGCCCCGGCACCACCGCGTGCCAGCGCGGAATAGTGGCCAACATGGTAGGCGGTGGCAAGCCCGTCGCCTTCGGTCACAGAGTACTGGCACATGGGCGGCACCCAGAGCCGGTTGCGGGTGCTCATAGAGCCAAGAGTGAAAGGTTCAAACAGTGGGGAAACCATAACTCCTCATCCTTTACAAAGTTAGGTAGGTACAGAGCCAACTCTATCTAACCGGGTGAACCTCTTGAACGAGCAAAACCGCAAACGCCCCTTAGCTGAGAAATATTGACTTTTAAGACCTGGCTAAAGCTAATCTAGGCAAGACTGATTCGCGCCGCATTGGCATACTGTGCGGGCACTGAGCCGGTTCGTGCCAAGCTAGCCCAGACAGCGCGCAGCGCCCACCCCTGTTGAGTACGGGTTGATGGCCCCGCACTTGCTCGGAGCGCTGAGCCTTCCCAGGCCGGATTGTCAAAGAGCAAGCTGAGATCCGAGCTGTGGGTTGAGCGCCGGTAGTGCCAGCCCGAGCCAGTTTCCAGCGAATAGACAGTCGCTTGCCCACCGGCCCGCCTGTATTTGTCGGCAAAGTTCCGGCTGGCTCGCGTGTAGATCCGCTCGGTGAGCCAACGGGTCAGCGGCTCGCCCCAGGCAAAGAGGAAGTTCCCCAGCGCGGTGGGGAACTCAGGAGTCAGCCCGGCCGCCTCCCTGGGCATGTTGCCCACCAACAGCGGTACCCTAGCCGCTAGCTGTGCCAGTTGGACGGGTTCTTCTTCCTCTGCCGGTAGTGGGTAAGCACCAAACTGACACCCCAGAGGTAGAAAGCCGGACCAGCCAAAACGTAGGGGGTTGGCGAAGAAGTAGCGGCCGCCCTGATGCGCCCAGACCTGGGCGGGTGCTTGGCGGTCTAGGTGCTCGGTGGCCGCCAGCAGGTGCTTGGTCAGCTTTTGCTTGCCGTAGCCCAGATCCAAGGGTGCGCTCTGGATGATAGCCCTGTGGATGAGGTTCTCTTCCGCCACCTTGGGGGTAGCTAGGAGGCGGGCAACTAGGTCTCCGCCAGCGGATTGTCCCCAGGCTGTGACACATTCCGGGTCACCGCCAAATCTCTCAATATTTCCTTTGACCCAGTGCAGGGCAGTGAGGGCATCCAGTAGCCCAAGGTTGGCGGGGCGGCCCGGGGTCCCTCCCAAAAACCCCAGTAGACCTAGCCGATAGGTGACCGTGACGACTACCAGGTTCTGCTCTGCAACCAGCTTGTGGGGGTCGTAGGCGGGGGCGTCTCCCCCACCGGTCAGGTAGGAACCCCCGTGGAAGAAGACCAGCACAGGCAACTTTCCGCTGTGGGCCTTAGCCGGGGTCATGACGCTGAGTTTGAGGCAGTCTTCTGAGAAGCTGGTGGGCTGGCCGATGTCCGGCCCGGCAGGCCCTGTGGGTTGGGGGCATCCTGGGGCGGGGGTCTTGGCCTTGGAGTTGGGAGTCAGGGTTTCTAAGGGGGTGAGTTGGGGGTAGCTAAATCTCTTTGCCTCGGCGTAGGGAATTCCCATGTAGTAGTTGATACCGTTCCGGGTTTCAGGGTTGGGCAGCGGGCCTGAGCTTGGCCCGTGTACGGTGGAAGCCGACTGTTGCTGGCGTTGTGTATCCATGTTCTTATGGTAGGACACCTAGAGGGCTATGCTAGGTGGCGGGCCTGCGGGGGCTACTGGGTCAGTACGATACGCCGAGTCGAGGCCCCTAGCACTAGCAAGACCCCCGTTTCTTGGGTTTGGGTGTTGTGATTTAGTGCCCTGGGCAGCCCCAGCCGCTAGGGTTAGTGGCGCAATCATCTGCAACGAGTCCAGCTTTGACCCGCCACACGCGAATCAGCTGGGGCTGGCTGCTTGCTTGGCCGGTGCCCTCAATAACCTGCCAGGGGCCGCCGGTTACGCTGAATTCGCCCCGGTAGTAGGTGGTGACGCTGTAGTTGAAGTCGCCCGGTTCAGTGTATTTGTGGCTGGTGGGGGTTTCTTGGTCCCAGATGTCTTCGCCTAGCTGGTAGCCGGGGTTGGTGGTCTTGAGGGTTTGACCGTCACCGTAGGTGAAGGTGTAAGAGATGGGGATAGCACGCACTTGGACAGGTAGGCCGCCCATTTCGATGTCGAAGATTTGTTCTTGGGGTGTGGCCCAGAAGTTGGTGTTGTAGTTTTTGAGGGTGTGGGGTGCGCGTTCTTGGTGGGCTTCTGAGGGCAGGATGCCGAGGTTTTGGAAGTCTTCGGTGGTGACGATGATTGGTTCTGGGGCGGTGACGATCTGGCCGTCGGGTAGGGTGTATTCGATGGGGTCTGCGGCTTGTCCGTCTGGTGTTTTGGGTAGGCAGAGGTAGGTTTGCCCGAATTTGCCTTGCTGGACGCCAGCAACGTCGGGTGGGGCCAGCACCAGATTGCGGGAAGCGTCAGGACTGCTACAGGGGACGTGTATGGGAGAAGACTTCGAGGCACCCAGTGAATTAGAGGAATAACGGTATACATCTTCATCCACTTGCCTAGGCACTGGTTGAGTTGTATTTTTATTGTCAGCAAATCTATCGGGATAGCCTGGAGGTAAATCTTTAAATTTCTGATTACTCCATACTTTGATTGTCGAGTTATCAATGGTTCCTTCGACGGCAAAGCAAGAGTCATTCAATGTGACCAGGCTCAATAGCGGAATTGTTACTATAACCCGCAGGCTCTTAAAAGTTTTTATCAATTCACTGCCCTTCTACTACTTCAACCCCTTTAAGAGTCCAGAACCCTTTTTCAAACTTCGCGATAAAATAAATTCCTTGGCCGCGAGTGTGAGACCAGTCCACTAAATCGCCAGGGCCGTCCAGCTGGACTCTCATATCCTCGATATTTAGGTTCCCACCCCAGGTGTAAATTCCATCCCCTTGGGCAACTAGCAGGCCCTCTCCAACGATTGCTTCTCGTCGGCCACCTTCAATCCACCCCTTTCGGTTGTAGATTTCATTGGACCAAATATAAAACTCTCGTTCGCTGGTATATTCATCAGAGACAAGGGGCTCAGCATATGAAAAGTCACCGGTCTGAATCCCATAATTCACACAGTCGTTCCAGTAACCGATGAATTTAAAGAGTCCATCCTCTGACTCAACGTTCATGCCCTCCGGCTTAACCGGCTTGGGTACATTTTGCGCAGGCCCCTGCTCATCAGCTTGTCGATATTCACCTTCCGGAGCCTTTGACCCCCCTGAGTAATGCTCGGCTGCGTCGCCGGATTCTGAGGGGGTCGCCGTGACGCTGGATGAAGATACGGCACTACTGGAAGGTGTTGGTGGCTCAGGAATAGATCCAGTTTTCTGCTGCCCACAGCCAGTAAAAGTTAGTGCTGCTAGAGCCACTAGGGTGATGGGTGTTGCGAGAGTTTTGCGGCTTACCATGCTGGTTCTCCTGGGTGACGTGGGGCAATGAACTGTTATTCAGTTTCTACCACTGCCGGTGTCCCCAGGCAAGCAGTGGGCCACGAGGCTGTGTAAAACCCTATTTATGTGTCTACTTGTTACAGTTCGACGATCTTATCTGCAGCCCAACGAACACCCAGACTTTAAACCGGTGCGCCTACCAGAACGAAGCCAAGCCGTATTGCAGGAACTTTACTACAGTCTGTAAGCCATATTCAGCCTCATCACTCTGAGGCATTTCGGCGGAACCGGGGAGAAGTAAGCTCTAGTACACATCAGGGACTCTTGTTTGTCTCTAGCAGTTACTTATTAGGGTTAGGGTGGGCTGAATACCAGTCAGACTTTTACCAGATACGGAGCCGGACCACTGCTCGATTTTTCACCGTACAAAGCCTATAGCTATGCGGAGTGGCTTCACCATTTCACGGTGAACAAAGAGAAGGTCCTTGAACTGGAATTCTCAGGTGAGCCCACAATATCTGAGGCCGAGGCTAAGCTCCTGCCCCCTTCTATTGCCGACTTCGAGCGCGGAGAAGCTAGCGAAGGGTTGCACCTCAAGAAAGCGGCCGAGGTATTCGCGCGTGAGAACGGGCAACCGACTATGCGGCAACAATCCACCTGGTTACTGAGGAGGAAAACACCCATTCCTCCTACCTGGAACGGTTCATGAGGCGCCACGGCTTAAAGCTTAAGAAAGCAAGCCTACTCGACAGCATTTTTACGGCGATCTGCAGAGTCAAAGGGATTGAATCTGAGGTGACGGTCCTGGTGACTGAGGATATTATTGCTATTCCCTACTATGCTCCGCTACGCTATGCGACGTCGTCACCTCAGCTTAAGCGGGTATGCGAGAGGATTCTTGAGGACGAGAGGTCCCGCACATTGCTTTCCAGTCATTTACGCTGAGGTCGCTCCCCCCCCCCCCGTCGGATGTTCGCCGGCTGATCCGTAGGGGGCTGATGCTTGGTACTTGTACAGTAATTTGGCTGTCATGCCGACCGCTGTTCAAAGCGGGCGGTTATTCGTTTACCAGCCTAGTCAGGGAGGCTATGGGTATTCTGAGGAACTCAATCAACTTTGCCTGTGATGTAGCCGCGCGTTAGGGCAAAGTTCAGCAATAATATGTATAAAGGCTGAGCACCCTAAGGTGGTCGCTCAGCTTTACTTTATGCAGAATGCTAAAAAATTGCTCCAAAGGGACTGCGCGCGATCAAGCATTGCTGTTTTGAAAGTTTAAAGCCAAAATTTCAATCGTATCAGGGGGGCTAGAGAATACAAGGAATAGCACTTTATTAAATCAGTCAGAAAATTTAGATTGATAAACACAGAGTTACTTATGTCCACCTCGATCCGTTTACCGTGCGATTAGGAAAGATGATTTTTTCTATGAACATTACGTGACTATGTCAAGTGATCATTAAATAATGGCGAAACAATAAATGTAAACTTACATATCAGCTCGAAGCGCGCAATCCCTCGCTTTAGATTGAAACGATATCATTAATCTTCCATGCACCATCGATATAGCTAACTTGAAATTCAACTTGCTGCCCAAGTATCCATAAATCATCAAGATAATCTGATTCACCACCTATATAGCTTAGCACCTTACCCGCGGGAAGGAGATCAGCCCAGGTTTATCTTCCATCCCCATATGAGACCAAGAGATTTTCACCAAGTTTAACTTTCCTAAGGCCACCTACAAACCAACCACCGCGATCATAAAGCTCAGTTGCCCACGCACACACCTCTACTTCAGTGGTGTATTCCTCTGATATCAGCGGTTGAGCGTATGAAAAATCGCTTGTTTGTATCCCATAGTTAACAGAGTCCATCCAGTACCCAAGAAACTTCTCTAAACCCTCAGCAAACTCAACGTTCATGCCCTCCGGCTTCACGGGTTTCTGTATATTCTGAGCAGGACCCTGCTCATCAGCAGGTCTGTATCACCCTCAGGAGTCTTAGACCCACCAGAGTAATGCTCAAACAGGAGCCCTAGACTCCGCCGCGGCCGCAGTGCTACTCGTGGAAGATGCCACGCTACTAGAAGATGTTGAAGGTTCAGGAATAAACCCGGTTTTCTATTCCCCACAACCGGTAAAAATGAGGGTTGCTAGGGCGGCCAGCGTGATGAAAGTTGTCAGTGTTTTCCGGGGTGTCATGTGCTACTCCTACGTGACGTGGTGCGATGAACTGTTACACAGTTTCTACCACTGTAGAGGTGCCCAGGCAAGAGACATTCGAAGAGGCAGTATAAAGCGCCACTCGTACAACTTATCTATGCAGATACCCAGGAGATTCGGCACCACCTCAGAAAGTCTGGATACTATAATGTAAAATTTGGCCCCTCCTAGAGAATAGTTGCAGATAATGTCTGATACTTTCATCTGAAATCAATCCGACTGATTATAAAATAGAATTTTAAGAATGGAAATTTATCTGCTTCTAAATAATCAAAGCCTATATTGACTCAACGATAAAAAATTGATTTACACTAGAACCATATTACATACCATAACAAAGGGTTGTACAGTATGGGATTTATTATTACATGCATTGACCCACAAAAATGAGACCAATTTAAAGAAAATCCACGAATTATTTTCAATCCATAAATCCCTATCGTTTGTAGAAAATATGTAAATTTAATAAAAGATGCCTTGGGAGATTCTGTATTTTTGAATAATGTTCGACCACCTTCTTTTCAAAGAATTGTAAAGAACAGGATTAGGAGCCTTGATGAAACTCAGATTTCCATTAATAAAATTAATAAATCCCTCAGGTGACTGGAATCCACGCTGTTGCGAATACTCTAAAACTCCATAAAGATCGCTCTGACGTATATGCCATTTCAGGTCTGAAACATACTTCTTCGGAACATGCACACCGTGACTATCAACAATTAATCCAAGTACTTTTTTATGCTTGCCTGGAGGAATGAGTATTGTTTTTCTTGAGTTAATTTCTAAACCAAGCTTAAGGGCTTCGGTTGAAACTTTATTTATGATAATACTAGCTTTATTGCCTGTGATAATTTTGTTTGATGAAAATATTAAATCATCACTATATCTCGTATAAATTAAATCGTTATTAATTGAAAATAATTCAATCTCTTTATCAAAATTTTTTAGAAAAATATTTGCGAGCTGTCCGCTAGTTGGGGCACCTTGCGGTAGATGTCCTGGGTTTCGTGGTGCGTACGGAAGCTTACTGGGTATGTTAAGATCACCGGTTCTCTTACGTCTAATTGTACATAATCTTGAAAATTCAAATGATAATATTTCACTATATCCAAGTTCATTAAAAATCTTATAAATTGAAATTTCATCAATAGAATCAAAAAAATTTCGAAGATCAATTTTTAACATCCACTTATTACCGATATGTTTTTCAGCTGCATCAAAAATTGATTTTCCGTTTTCATAGGCATATGAAGAACTAGAATTTTCTACCGATGAAAGTATAAAATCTAGTATCCATCTCTGAACAATTTTTAAATCAAGGATGGGTGAGTAAAGATTTCTAACTGTTCCATCGGCCTTCAAATGTTCAATCCGGTGATACGCGAACTGTTTTCCTGAAACAACGCGTCTAAGAAAAAAATAGTCTGTTTCCGTTAATAGCGATAAATGTTTAAGTGTTAAAACTGGATAACAATTATGGGATATGGTTTTTATTCTGATTCGATTATATTTCTCAACTAAATCTTTTGATAAATTTTCATTTCGAACCCCGTTCGAGAAATAGTCATGAGACGAAATATTCATCTACCTTTTCCTTCTTGGAAAACCGCGAAGCGGTTAATTTTCATCATTCTTTTACCTACAGACGAAAAGTCAAAAGTAAAAGAATGATGAAATGAAAATTGGTGAAAGCTAATATTTTGAGGGTAATGCCTATAATTAGCCATACTTAAAACACCAGTTAGTTACGTCAACCAACACGACCCCACCGTTACTAGGGGCAGGGCTACAAAATATAATTTTGCAGTGTATGCACTAAATGAATTTTCGTCTCATGACTAACTCCTAGGATAGTAAAAATATTCGTGGCTGTCAATCCCATTTGAAACACCCGATAAATTATGTCTGGAGAAGTACCTTTTTTGTTCATAGGGCAGAGTAGAAAAGTCTTGGAATTCAGGAGATAACTCAATAACGGGATTTCCATACAGTATACTTCCATCAGGGTTATGGCTAGAAATAATTATGTACCCTTGATCTTTAAGTTTCCTGACAAGCCCTTCGACAACAAGTGCATTTTCATTTAACAGTATACAAATATCTGAAAATCTTAATCGCAAGTATTTTTTTATATTATCAGGATTCCCTTTTATTTCATTGGAAGCCTGAAATTTTTTTATCATCAAATAGTATAACAATGATATTTTATATTTTTCTGATTTAGATTTCGCATGATTAAAAATATATTTATAACCCGAACTGAACATAAGTCTTTCTTCAAGTAATGCAATTTTTTGACTTCTATTTTTTTCATATCTTCTCGGATAAGCTGAATATCTATTTGAAAATATCCAAGAAAATCCTTCAACATTAGCCAAGCGCTTATTTGCATATAAAATTGATGGTGTATTATTGGGTAGAAAAAAATCAGTAATAGCCATATTTCCGCTATCTTTATATCCTAGAATTTCCTTTCTTTGTTTTGGCTTAAGCTTTCTTCCGCCCAATGTCTTGCACAGGTTAGCTATCCCATTAATCTCTTCATAATCTAGCCATTTTAAATCGAAGATACTTTTAGTAAAATATTCATAGTAAAATTTATCAAAAACCTGTTCTTCTCTGAGGGCATCTAAGGCAGCCTCTGAAATGGCGAAGCATAGCAGATTTATCTCAAGTTTTTCTCTATATATTTTCCAAATCGGACTATTTCTAAATGATTTTCCAAAAGTGACTGCTTCATCACCGGATAAAGACATATCAGTCACGCAGACAAATTTTATTTTCTTTCCCTGTTGTATAAATTCTGATATATCACTGAAAGATAGTTTGTCTGCTGGCAATATTTTATTTTTCCTGCTATCCTCCTGGTCTAAGATTGTGTTTCTAATCCAATGACTTATCTGCGCTTCACTACCAGGAGATATACCAATAATACTTTCTTGAGGTGTATAATCACTAAATGCCAGCGGCTTATATTCAGCACCGTCAAGTCTCCAGTTATAAAATTGGTCAGAGAATTTTATTTTTTTCTTTGAACTAATATCTACAATAGGGTAAAAAACAATTAGCTCATCACTGCCGAGTGAATATATTATGTTATTTATTTTCTGCCTAATTGCAAGCTGAATTCTTTCCGTACTATAGACGTCAATTTCTTTAATAAATTGCAAAGCATATTTTTTATATTCTCCATGAAAATTATTTAGCCAAAGCTCTGTTGCTTCTGACCAGGTCAATGTCTCGTTATACATATGTAATATTAATTATGGGCTACATATACTCTACGCATGCAGCCCAATTGAAGGCTTTTTTTAACAAAATTTCATCGGGTCCTCATTCACCCGCTGCTCGATGTGCTCCACAATTCGCTTCACGGCTTCATCAACGGGCACGCCGTTTTCTTGGGAGCCGTCGCGGAAGCGGAAGGAGACCGCGCCGTTCTCGGCGTCCTCTCCCCCGGCAATCAGAATGAAGGGAGCCTTCTGCTTGGAAGCGGTGCGGATCTTCTTGGGGAACCGGTCAGTACCGTAATCCACCTCAACACGCACACCGGCGGCCTGCAGTTTAGCGGCAACCTGGCCCATGTAATCGTTGAAAGCCTCAGCAACCGGCACACCAATCACCTGAACAGGGGCCAACCAGGCCGGGAACGCACCGGCATACTGCTCAATGAGTACACCCAAGAAACGCTCAAAAGCACCAAACTTTGCACAGTGAATCATGACAGGCTCCTGGCGGGTACCGTCCGATGCCTGGTATTCCAGCCCAAAACGCTTGGGCTGGTTGAAGTCGTACTGCACGGTAGACATCTGCCAGGTACGGCCAATGGCGTCCTTAGCCTGAACAGAAATCTTGGGGCCGTAGAAGGCGGCACCACCGGGGTCAGCGACCAGCTCTAGGCCGGTTTCGGTAGCAACCTGTTCCAGCACAGCGGTGGCTTCTTCCCACTGCTCATCGGTGCCAATGAACTTGTCCTTCTTATCGCCCTCAGTGTCGCGGGTGGACAGTTCCAAGTAGAAGTCGGTCATACCGAAATCTTCCAGCAGGGACAGCATGAACTTGAGCAGGTGGCGGACCTCGTCCGGTGCCTGCTCCTTGGTCACATAGGAGTGGGAGTCGTCCTGGGTAATCATGCGCACGCGGGTCAGACCCTGGAGCACACCGGACTTCTCATCGCGGTAGACGGTGCCAAATTCAAAGAGACGCAGGGGTAGCTCACGGTAGGAGCGGCCACGCGAACGGAAAATCTCGTTGTGCATGGGGCAGTTCATGGCCTTAAGGCGGTAGGCCTGGCCCTCGTCCTCCATAGCGGGGAACATGCCGTCTGCGTAGTAGGGCAGGTGGCCGGAGGTGTAGAAGAGGTCTTCCTTGGATATGTGCGGGGTCTTGACGTACTGGAAGCCCTCCTCAATGTGGCGGGTGCGGACATAGTTTTCCATCTCGCGCAGGATGACGCCGCCCTTGGGGTGGAAGACGGGCAGGCCGGGGCCGATAGTCTTGGGGAAGGAGAAGAGGTCCAGTTCTTCACCCAGGCGGCGGTGGTCGCGGCGCTCAGCCTCGGCAATGCGGTCCTTGTAGGCCACCAGTTCTTCCTTGGTGGGCCAGGCGGTGCCGTAGATGCGCTGGAGCATGGGGTTCTTCTCAGAGCCGCGCCAGTAGGCACCACCGGCACGCATCAGGGCATAACCGTTAGCAATCAGCTTAGTATTGGGCAGGTGGGGGCCGCGGCAGAGGTCCTTCCAGACCGTCTCACCCTTCTTGTTGACGTTGTCGTAGATGGTGATTTGACCAGCGCCTACCTCAACGGAGGCGCCTTCTGCGGCATCGGAGCCGGAGCCGGGCCCCTGGGAGAGGGTCAGCAGTTCCAGCTTGTAGGGTTCGTTTGCCATCTCCGCTTCGGCTTCGGTCTGGGTGACCACGCGGCGGCGGAAGGTCTGGCCGCTCTTAATAATCTTCACCATGTTCTTCTCGATCTTCTTCAGATCTTCGGGGGTGAAGGGTTCTTCAACGTCAAAGTCAAAGTAGAAGCCGTCGGTGATGTAGGGGCCAATACCCAGCTTGGCGTCCTTGCGGTATTCCTGCACCGCCTGCGCCATGACGTGTGCGGCTGAGTGGCGGAGCACGTTCAGGCCGTCTTCCTCATGGATACTGACAGGTTCAAGGGTGCAACCGTCGGTCAGTTCAGTGGAGAGGTCTACCAGGGTGCCGTCGATACGGGCAACGACAATCTCGGGGTTCTCGGCGAACAGGTCGGCTGCGGTGGTGCCTGCTTCAACGGTGTGAGCGGCGCCGGCTAGGGTGATGGAAAGGGATGACAAGGAGTCTCCTAAAGGGTAGTGCCCACCCCTACAACGGGTGAGCTGAAGTGTACATCTGCACGGTACGAGGGTGCAGAACAGTATCAAGTCTACCCTGCCAGCAGGAAGGGCAGCAGGATGCTGGAGACCACAATGACCAGAAAGATGATGCCAAAGACCCAGCTTGCCGGGTGCGCCCAGTTGGGTGAGTAGCCAACACCGATGTGTTTGGGCACCATGATGTTGGGGTTATCCCGGTTGTAGTAGAAAATCCCGTACTTGATGTGGTCGCTTTCATCGGGTAGTTCGAGTTCGGTGGGGTCCACTGCCCCGGCTTGGGCAAGCGCAAGGACGGCCCTATCGAGCGACCGGGTGGCCTTGATACTTGAGAAGCAAAGCAGCAGAGTAGCTCCCAAGACCAGCACTAAGAATATCCAGATTTGGGCTGCCTGGAACCAACCGGGCAGAGTAATCAGTGCGGAGAGGTCCAGTAGTCCGATACCGAGTGTTAGCGTAAAAGCAAGTAGCCCCAGGGAATGCAGGGTTTTCTGAGCCGCAACCTTGGTGCGGAGTCCCTGGTAGTCTGCGGCACTCACGCCCAAAGCATCGCTCAACAGGTCAAGGTTTTGGGGCGGCTTGGCAGAAAGACCAGCCAGCTTGGCCTCACCCGGTTTGGTCTGACCGTTTATCTGGTGGGCCACAAACCAGCCGCACAGCCATACCGTGCCGAGGGTAAAGAGGGCGCTAGAAAGAGGCATAAAGACAGCCCACACCGTTTTAGCCGCCCAGCCGTCGGCTTCACCCACCGCATTGAAGTGAACGGGGTAAGGGTCGGGCAGCTGGGGGTAGCGCAGAGCAAGGGCGAGAGCCCACAGGGCTACCAGGAGCAGAGAGGCCACAAACCAGCCGGTTGGCATGCTCAGGGGTGAGCCTTGGCTGACCTTGATGTTAAAGGTCTTTCCGGTTTCTACCCCGGCGTACCACTTGCCCCGCGCCTTAAGGTCTGCAACCACCGTGCGTGCTTTGGCAATAGCGTAGGCCGTTCCGGCCAGCTGTAGAAAAGGGAGCAGGGTGAGAGCCACCAGCCCGTTCAGCTGGCTAAGAACCGCTAAAAGGCTTGCCCCCAAAATAAGCGGTAGAGATGTGGCTACCGTCCAGAGAGTAAAGACCCGGTTTGCCTGCTTGAGCTCCGGTGTGTGGACGTAGCTCAGGGGGATGTTCACCCCGTAGGGCTTGTTGACCGCTACGAGATTCGGGGTTGTCAGCAGAACGGCCAGCATAAAGAGGCCCGTGATCAGGGTAAGTACGGGCAGCGCTAATGCGTTAGACATGACTAGCCTCCTGCTGGGATTCGAGCCAGGTCAGTTGCTGGCGCGCGGTGAGAAGAATGGCTTCGGTGTCTCTGCCTTGGGCGCGCCCTAAGGCCAACAGGTGCAGGAGGGCTTCTTCCCAACTACTACTGTCCAGGTCTGTAGCCGTATGGTGCGGGTCGGCGGCGACGGTTGTTTTCCCTCGGTTGTGGCTAACAACCAGGCCTTCTGCCTTAAGCAGGTCGTAGGCTTTGAGCACCGTGGCGGGGTTAATGCTGAGTTCCTGGGCCACGGCTCGCACGGAAAGAAGCTGGTCGCCGTAGGCCAGCTGGCCGGTAGCAATTGCTTGGACCACCGCATCGTGTATCTGCTGGTAGACCGGTAGCGGCGAATTATCCCTAATGGTGATGTTCATGGTCTCCCCCCCCTATCTGTATTAGTTTTAATAATACAGATAGGGGGGTGGGGCACAAGACCTCCGCGCAGAAATTGCGGGGCAAGCGAAACTTAGGAAAGTGCCTTGTACCCCAGTTCAAAGAAGTCATATTCAAGCTGAAGAGCCTTTCTCCACAGCGGCAGAAGGGTCTGAACCTGCTCACCATCAAGAAGTTGGCGCTCCAGCTCCCCTGCCAAGAAGTTCACCCACTCCTTGAAAGAATTGCCACGGTGCAGATCAATCCACCCCCGGTACAGGTCATTCTCTGGAAGCTCCCTCTGCAGAGAGCCCCAGTCCAGGTAGAGCCCTTCAGCGATAACCAACATGACCAGGAGCTCCGCGTAGCTACCCTCCCGGCCCACTGAGTACATTAGCTCTTGAAACTGCCTGGTTGTTGCATCCAGCTCAGGCTGCGAATAGTCCGTTTCGGGCACTCCGAACTGCCCGAAGGCCTTCAGGAAGTATGAGTCTTCATCGCTAGCCAGAAAGCCTAGCTGTTGTGAGAAGCGGATCTTTGCTTTCATGCTGTCAGCCCGGGCAACGCAAGAGCCCAACATGCAGATGAAAGCCTCGAAGAATTGGTAATCCTGAATCAGGTAGCGGCAAAAGACTTTTGGGTCCAAGGTGTCATTGAAGAGTTCATCAACGAACCTGTGCTGGATAGAGGCCTGCCACAGCTCCTGAGTCTCGGTGAGGAATTGTGAAAGGCGGGGGCCTACCTCAAAGGTGTGTTGGTTCTGAGCCATGAATCTGCACTTTCTCTGGGAGACATGGTTGCACCAACAATTATGCTGTTTTTAGACAGCCTTTGGGAGGTTTTGTGAAGCTTTAGCTCGTGATTTCTTAAAGGTGACGTCCAGACCGTCCACAGCTCTCAGGCGCTTGCGCATGACCTTAATGGCCTCGGGGTTCTGGTCAATCATCAGGAATTTACGGCCCAGCTCCGCACAGGCGTGCCCGGTTGTACCGGAGCCACCAAAGAAGTCCAGCACCCAGTCACCCTCGGCACTCGATGCCTGCACTATACGGCGCAGGATACCCAGGGGTTTTTGGGTGGCATAGCCAGTTTTTTCTCTACCGCTGGGTGAGACAATAGTGTGCCACCAAACGTCAGTGGGCAGTTTGCCAATCGCGGCTTTCTCTGCGGTAACCAGCCCGGGCGCCATGTAGGGCTCCCTATCAACAGCCAATGAATTGAAGTAGTAATTTTGGGGGTCTTTGACGTAGACCAGAATGTTGTCGTGCTTGGCGGGCCATTTTTTCTTTGACTTAGCACCGTAGTCATAAGCCCAGATAATCTCGTTCAAAAAGCATTCACGGCCAAAGAGCGCATCGAGTACCACCTTGGCGTAGTGCACCTCGCGGTAGTCCAGGTGCAGGTAGAGCGTGCCGCTGGGTTTGAGTAGTCGCCAGGCCTGCATGAGCCGGGGCTCTAGAAACTCCCAGTAGTTCTCAAATGAGTCTGAATAGCCGTAGATATCGCCCTTAATAGTCTCGTAAGTCTGGCCTTTATAGCCGACCCGGGTTCCGCTCTCAGCACGTACGGTTTTGATGCTCTGCCGCTTCTGGGTTTTACCCGTATTAAAGGGCGGGTCAATGTAGATGAGTTGGAAACTCTCTTCGGGCAGGTTTTTGAGCACGGCAAGATTATCGCCGTGAACCACCATGCTGGAACTATCTACTGACCACAAAGAACGTTTTGACACAAGCTATAGGATACCCCACGAGCTTCCCTACCCTTAGGGTATCCCCGCCACCGGGATCCAGCCAGTCTTCCTGATGAGCGGTTTGAAGCCCTTGACTTATAAAAATTTCTTTATATAAAATATTTCTTATGGATACCGCTGAAGAATACCCACTAGAGACCTACGAGCCCTCAGTGGCGCTCTTCTCGGCTCTAGCTCACCCCTTGCGGCTAGCTATGTGCCACCACATTATGGACCAACCCCATACGGTCAGTGAGATTCATAACTGCCTAGGGGTTTCCCAGCCCCTGGCCAGCCACCACCTCAAGCTCCTCAAAGAGGCCCAGGTTATTACTAGCTGGCAAGAGGGCCGCAAAACCTTCTACCAGCTAGCTGATCAACATATCAAACACATCATTCAAGATGTCCAACAACATACAAAGGAACAAAGATGAGCACCCTTAGCCACCGCGAATCAGAAGCCCACGCCCACACCCACGGCCCAGACTGCGGCCACCAGGCTATCATCCACCTGGACCATGTAGATTACCTGCACGATGGTCACGCCCACCGTGAGCACGAGGGCCACTACGATGAATGCAGCACCTGCCAATGCCAGGACTGCTCAGACATCTGCGCCACCTGCGAATGCAGTAACTGCGACTGCCCCACCTGCAACCACCAGAGTTGCCAGTGCGCAGAGTGCAGTGACAGTTGCGCCAACTGCCTCTGCGATAACTGCAGCTGCTCCACCTGCCAGCACGCAGCCTAAAAACTCTGGACCATAGAGCACCTACAGAGAAGGCCACAGGCGGCCCCCGGGAGCCGCAGGATAAAATTATCCTGCGGCTCCCGGTTTACTGAGGATAAGTAGGCAATCCCCCCTCAAGACGGTATTCTATAAATCACAAGTACAAAACTTGACATCCCCTGAGGAGGAGAGAAGAAGATGAGCGGAACAATTACCCTGGTATCGCAGACCTCTAAGTCGCATAAGCCTCTAACGGTAAACACTCGATGGGCGCAGCCACAGGATGCTCAGGATTTGGCTCGTTTGTACTTTGCCTCCTATGACGAGAACCGCTTTGGTTCCCAGTCAGAAGCTGAGCAAGAAATATCGAGCATCCTGCGCGGTGAGCACGGGGACTTCTATGCTGAAGCCTCCCCCGTCATCCTAGATGACCACGGCAGGATCATCGCCGCTGCGCTCTGCCTCAAAAACCGCATCGTGACCGAGCCCAAAAATATACCGACCATCTACGAGCTGTTCACTGCGGCCTCACGCCGCCGTGAGGGCCTGGCTGAGCAGCTGATTCGCCGGAGCCTGGATCAGATGTTTGCAGACGGCTACCAGCAGGTATCGGTATGTATTAGCGATAATAACGCTGCCGCGCTAGCTCTCTACCTGACCCTGGACTTTAACCGCTGGTTCCCTGAGCCCGAGGATATTATCTAGGCCTCCCGCAGCCTGCCTTTACAATCCGGTCAGTAGGTCCTCAACTGGCTCGATCAGGTAGCTGGCCTTATTGTGCACGTTACCCACGTCCTTACTGACCGGGTGCAGGGTCCAGGCAGAGAGCTGGGCGAAGGCTTCTTGGCGAATTGAGTCTAGCTCGGCTTCCGCGGCCTGTCGATACTGCGCTTTGAGGGCAGAGGTTGAGGGTGCTTGCCCGCCAGCGGGCCGACCTGCCTGCAACCAGCGGGTGAGACTGTCACTGGGGCTAATAGCTTTATCATCGGCGACAGAGAGAGGCACCGGTAGCCGGCTGTGTAGCTTCCCCAGTTCCTCTTCCATGGGGCTGGCATAGGCGGGGCTCCCTCCCACATCAGCCACAATTCCGGTGTCAAACTCACCATTGCCTGGTGAATCCATGGTGATAATGGAGCAGGACAGCAACCAGCTCTTGGCTCGACCCTCAAATACTTGACCGGGACCGGCAAAGTCTTCAGGAATCCGCCACCAGGAATACAGCCCCGCACAATAAATGGGTCTGCGGTCAGAACGGTGCACAAAGTAGGGTGTCTTGGCCTGTTTACCGCCAGCAGTGGTCTCGGTCTTCCATTCGTAGTAGCCGCTCATAGGGATTGCACAGTGCCCGGCTACAGCGGCATCACGGAAGGTGGGCTTAGTAAAAATAGTCTCGCTCCGGGCGTTAAAGGCACGGGAAGACTGCGCCGGGTCTTGAGCCCAGGCAGGTAGCAAACCCCAACGGGCACTGTGCAGTTCGCGCACAAAGCTACCGTTCTCAAGCCTATCGACCAGAATAGGCACGGAGGCTGTGGGTGCAACGTTGTAATTAAGGACTGGTTCAGCTAGCTCAACACCGGCCACATACTGGGGATGTTCCATAGCAAGCTCTAGGGCGTAGCGGCCACACATGAGAACCCCCCCTTTTCGTAGGCGTCAAGGAGGGCATCTTCGACATCATCAACGGTCACTAAAGGCTCAATGTCCTGGACTGCACCGACTGTTGCAGGGTCTAACGGTAGCTCTAAAGCCTGATAAACATCGCGAGTGACCGCGCGCAGGGGTGCTGAATCTTGCACTACTATCCCCGCTGAAAACCACCAGGCACCAGCGACAACCCGCTGAGCTGTTCCAACCAGTTTAACCTTCTTACCCTTGGACAGCTGACCCCAGACTGAATACTCACCGGGGCAGTACTCCCCCGCTATCTCTCCCAGGCCAGCCTCTACCCCCAGTGTTTCGAGCGCCTGAGCGAGTAAGTCCCCAAACTGCCGGTAGCGCAGGTGGTTGCCACTGACCGCATCCGGGTCGTGCTGAAAATGGTCAATGACCAGGCACCCCCGGTGGTAAGCGGCAGCTCGTCCGCCCACCCGCCGAACAAGGGGTTCAAAACCGTGTGCTTGCGCTAGCTGCGCTGCCTCTTCAAAGCCAGGATTGAGCTGATCCCTACGTCCAAAGGCAAGAGCAGCCGCAGGGCGGTAAAGCCTAATATGTGATTCTTCCTCCCCCCTGCCCACAGCCCTGACGGTTTCTAAAGCACGCTCAATCGTGTTGGCCATCCTCGACCCCTCTCGGCCAGGCCGCCGAATCTCTACCATTAGCTCACCGAAATTTCATTAAGACTGGTCGAGACAAACTCCCACCAGGCCGGGCGCAGACCGGCCTTCAGGGCTACCTGCTGGCTCAGGATATGTGAGGGGCTTGTACCGTAGAAAGGAACGAATCCTTCCAGCAGAATAGCAACTGCAAGTTCACGCACCAGATAAGAAGCCAGCCCCCTACCCCGGTACTCGGGGAGCACATCAATCCCAATTTGCCGGCACCAGTTGGAGTCTTCGCTAGCCCCTGAAAGAGCAACCACTTCGCCCCCGGCAAGGGCCCCCAGTACCTGGACATCCGGGCGGAGCTCCTTGAAACCCAGGGCATTTTCGAAGCGGCTATCGCCCCGGAATTTCTCGAATTCTTCCGGCTCAAGCCACCGGTACTCAAAGCCTGCGGGGGCAGACCGTTGTAGATTCTGTTCCTGCCAAAAATCTTTGCCGGGGGTATAGAAGAGCGAGGTACCGCTTAGCTGTAGCGCATAGGGGGTCAGGTAATCGTTGAGTTTGCGCAGTTCGGAGTAGTCCCCCACCCAGTTGCCGTTGTCCCCTGCTAGTAGGTTATCGGCGGCCTCGCGGACTCGCGGGTGCTGGGCGCAAATCACCGTCAGCCCTCGAAAGTTTATTAGCCTCAGCTCCCAGTGGTCACGGTAGCGGCGACGGGCCGGGTGCATTTGGTCCAGCGGTAGTCGAGGCGCAGAAAGCTGGGTGGAACCGTGCTGACGAGCTATGGCAATGGCCTGTTCAGGTAGGCACAAATCTACCGACAGTTGGGCGGCCAAAATTTCTTCTACAGCTACATAGCTGGTGATGGCGGCAGGCATAGCTCTCTTTCTCTGGCTATCTGGCTCGTCTCCTGGAGCGCGGGCAGCTACTGGTGAACGCACCTGTCATGCCTCTCCCCCGCTTGTGTGGGGTGGAGAGGCAGCTTTCTTCAGGTTAAACGTTGGGGCTTAGCTTAGAAGTCCCAATCCTCGTCCTCTGTGTTAACGGCCTTGCCGATCACGTAGGATGAGCCGGAGCCAGAGAAGAAGTCGTGGTTCTCATCAGCGTTGGGTGACAGGGCTGCCAGAATTGCCGGTGACACGTTAGTGACGGTTGCCGGGAACATAGCCTCGTAGCCTAGGTTCATGAGTGCCTTGTTGGCATTGTAATGCAGAAACTTCTTAACGTCCTCGCTCAGGCCAACCCCGTCGTAGAGTGAGTGGGTGTAGGCCACTTCGTTCTCGTAGAGTTCGTAGAGCAGGTCGAAGGTGTATTCCTTAAGTTCTGCCTGGCGCTCGGGGGTTTCCTTTTCAAGAGCGCGCTGGAACTTGTAGCCAATGTAATAACCGTGCACGGCTTCGTCCCTGATAATCAGGCGGATCAGGTCTGCGGTGTTGGTGAGCTTGGCACGAGAGGACCAGTACATGGGCAGGTAGAAGCCGGAGTAGAAGAGGAAGGATTCCAGCAAGGTTGAAGCTACCTTCTTCTTAAGGGGATCGCTGCCCTGGTAGTAGTCCATGACGATGCGGGCCTTCTTCTGCAGGTGCTCGTTCTCGGTGGACCAGCGGAAGACCTCATCGATTTCCTTGGTGGAGCAGAGCGTAGAGAAGATGGATGAGTAGCTCTTGGCGTGTACGGACTCCATGAAAGCGATGTTGGTGTACACGGCTTCTTCGTGGGCAGTTACGGCATCTGGCAGCAAGGAGACAGCGCCAACGGTTCCCTGGATGGTGTCCAGCAGGGTCAGGCCGGTGAAGACGCGCATGGTGAGCTGCTTTTCTTCCTCGGTGAGGGTCTTCCAGGACTGGACGTCGTTGGAGAGCGGCACCTTTTCTGGTAGCCAGAAGTTGGCGGTCAGGCGGTCCCAGACCTCTAGGTCTTTTTCATCTTCGATACGGTTCCAGTTGATTGCTTCAACGTGATGGACCAGTTCGACCTTCTCACTCATGGTGATGGGTTCTCCTCGCATGGGGGTGGTATGTGTGCCGGTGAGGGCACTTTTGTTTCTATTCTGTCACCCTACCGGGTAAAAAGCATGGTGACCTTGAGGCGGGTTTAGGGGTGCTCCCCCGCCGGGCTCGAAAAAGCTTGCTGGGCTTCATAGTCCAGCCCAGCAAGCTTCAAGCCTTTAGAGCATGCAGGACACGCAGCCTTCGACTTCGGTCCCTTCAAGAGCCATCTGGCGGATACGCGAATAGTAGATGGTCTTAATGCCCTTTCGCCAGGCATAAATCTGGGCCTTGTTGACGTCGCGGGTAGTTGCGGTGTCCTTGAAGAAGAGGGTCAACGACAGGCCCTGATCCACGTGCTGGGTGGCAACAGCGTAGGTGTCGATGATCTTCTCGTACCCGATTTCGTAGGAGTCCTGGTAGTAGTCCAGGTTCTCGTTGTTCATGTAGGGCGCGGGGTAGTAGACACGGCCCAGTTTGCCTTCCTTGCGGATCTCAATCTTGGAGGCAATCGGGTGAATCGATGAGGTTGACCCGTTAATGTAGGAGATTGAGCCGGTGGGCGGAACGGCCTGCAGGTTCTGGTTGTACATACCGTACTCGGCGACGTTGGCAGCCAGCTGCTTCCAGTCATCAGCGGTGGGTACAGAGTGTCCTGTAAAGAGTTCACGGGCTCGTTCGGTCTCAAAGTCCCAGGTTCCGTTGATGTACTTCTCAAAGTACTCGCCGCTGGCGTACTTGGACTTGTCGAACCCCGCAAAGGTTTCCTTGCGTTCACGGGCGATTTCCATAGAGGCGCGGATTGCGTGGTAGGTGACGGTGTAGAAGTACATGTTGGTGAAATCAAGTGCTTCTTCGGAACCGTAGTAGATATGCTCGCGGGCCAAGTAGCCGTGCAGGTTCATCTGTCCCAGGCCAACGGCGTGGCTCATGGAGTTACCGCGTTCGATGGAAGGTACGGAGCGAATATCAGACTGGTCTGAGACTGCTGTTAGCGCGCGAATTGCGGTTCCCACGGTCTGACCCAGATCACCACCGTCCATTGCCAGGGCAATGTTGAGTGAACCCAGGTTGCAAGAGATGTCCTTGCCAACGGTTGCGTAACCCAGGTCGGGGTTGTAAACCGAGGGCTCAGAAACCTGCAGGATCTCGGAGCAGAGGTTGGACATAATGATTTTGCCGTCGATGGGGTTGGCCTTGTTGACGGTGTCCTCAAACATGACGTAGGGGTAGCCGGACTCGAACTGGATTTCTGCCAGGGTCTGGAAGAATTCGCGGGCCTTGATTTTAGTCTTCTTGATGCGAGCATCATCGACCATTTCGTAGTACTTCTCAGAGACGTTGATATCTGAGAAAGGTAGGCCGTAGATACGCTCAACATCGTAGGGCGAGAAGAGGTACATGTCCTCGTTCTTCTTAGCCAGTTCGAAGGTGATATCGGGGATGACTACGCCCAGGGACAGGGTCTTAATACGGATCTTTTCGTCAGCGTTTTCGCGTTTGGTGTCCAGGAAGGAGTAGATATCTGGGTGGTGGGCGTGCAGGTAGACGGCACCTGCACCCTGACGGGCACCTAGCTGGTTGGCGTAGGAGAAGGAGTCTTCCAGGAGCTTCATCACGGGGATAACACCCGAGGACTGGTTCTCAATCTTCTTGATGGGTGCGCCGGCTTCACGCAGGTTGGTGAGCGCAAAAGCCACACCGCCGCCGCGCTTGGAGAGCTGCAGGGCCGAGTTGATGGAGCGTCCGATGGACTCCATGTTGTCTTCGATGCGCAGCAAGAAGCAAGAAACCAGTTCGCCACGCTGCTTCTTACCGGCGTTCAGGAAGGTGGGGGTCGCCGGCTGGAAACGACCTGCGATGACCTCTTCAACAATCTTGGTGGCAAGAGCCTGATCGCCCTCTGCTAGCAGCAGGGCTACCATGACCACGCGGTCTTCGAAGCGTTCCAGGTAGCGCTGACCGTCAAAAGTTTTGAGCGCGTAGGAGGTGTAGAACTTGAAGGCCCCCAGGAAGGTGGGGAAGCGGAACTTCTTGGAGTAGGCCAGTTTAGAAAGCTCTTTGACGAACTCGAAGGGGTACTTTTCGAAGATCTCTGGCTCGTAGTACTGGTGCTTGATGAGGTAGTCAATCTTTTCTTCTAGGTCGTGGAAGAAAACAGTGTTGTTGTTGACGTGCTGCAAGAAGTACTGGCGGGCTGCTTGCCGGTCAGCCTCGAACTGAATCTGGCCCTTCTCATCGTATAGATTTAGCAGGGCGTTGAGCTCGTGGTACCCCATGCCCTGGTATTTTTCGGGGGTGCTTGGGTCCTCGTGGCCTGGTTCTAGGCTGAGACCGGGTACAGGGAGTTTTGAGTCCAAAATTCTTCTAGTCCTTTTCGTACGGTGTCTACGTCTTCTTGGGTGCCCATCAATTCAAATTTGAAGAGCACCGGTACCTGACATTTAGCGGCGACTTTATCTGCTGCTACGCAGTAAAGGTCACCAAAGTTTGTGTTCCCGGCTCCAATGACTCCTTGTAGGAAACGGCGGTTTTCTGGGATGTTGAGGAACTTCAGCACCTGAGGTGGGATAGATCCGGCCCCTCCTGGACGCCCGTAGCTTGGTAGACAGAGGACGTAGGGGTGGTCTACTAGGGGTGGCTCGTCCTTGGTTTTCAGGGGGAGCCTGACACTGTTTATCCCGGTTTTCTGGATGAACTTGTGTGTGTTTTCAGAAACTGATGAGAAGTAAACGATAGTGGGTTGGCTCGTGATCTGTTCTGGTGTGTACTGGGGTTTTTCCATGAGCGCAGTCGCCTGGCCTGAGGTTGTAGTTACTGGGTTCTTGCCTGCTCTTATACGGCGGCAGTTCAAGGGGCCCTTGCTGGCTGTACAGTCCTCTAGAGCCCCAGAAGATTTTTAAGCGGCGAGTTCGGCTAGAGAGTTAATGCGGTCGGGCTGGAAACCTGACCAGTGGTTTTCGCCGGCGATCACAACGGGTGCCTGCAGGTAACCCATGCCCTTGATAAGTTCTAGCGCTGCGGGGTCCTCGGTGATATCAACGGTGTTGTATTCGACTCCGAGCTTATCGAGTGCGCGGTAGGTCATGTTGCACTGAACGCATGCTGGCTTGGTGTACACCGTTACGGTCATGGTGGGGTCTCTCCTTGGTATCCCGCTTGCGCAGGAAGTGACTGAAGCGAACAGCCCTTGCGAGCTGTGTGGGGGTGTTCTGGGGAGGAATCTCCCTTATCCCCCGAACCGGGATTTAATACTACATCTAGTGTTCAAAGCACGCACCTAGCCCAACATAGTGTGGTCTGTTACGAAAAAATTTTTGGTCGACGTCTATCCACAGGGCCTTCCGCGGGTTTCCGCGCTTTAAGGGGGTTATCCACATATTTATCGGTTACCGTAGCTCAGTTGCCCCATCATGTGAGTTACGATGCAGGCTCTGTTCCCGGGCTCGCACCGGGTGGCTAAAGCTACCGCGTATTTACAAGGGAATGGCGCTTAACCCTAAATTGAGCCTTGAGCCTTTAAGGCTTGTTGACCAAGATTTAAGAGATTTTTTTACCAAGGTGTGTCATCGAAAAAGCACCCTTGCCAGGCTTGACAAGGGTGCTTTTTAAGGTTTTGGGGGGACAAGGGCTACACTAGGCCGCGTTCTTTCAACTGCTCGTAGAGGGCAGTACCGTCATTGCCTTCCAGCCAGAGGTCACCTTTGATGATATCGCGGGCTCGATTATCGCCCCAGACACGGCCTGAGGAAAGGACCGATTCGCCAAAGGTGAGGTTACGAATCAGGATTGCTTCTACATTCTGGGGGTAGCGCACAGCAAACCCATTGTAGATTTCGGGGTCCCGCTGACCATCATCACCGATGAGAATCCACCGTATATTGGGGAACTCACCGGCAAGGCGTTTGAGGGCGTTTACTTTATGGAGCGATCCGGAGCGGAACCAGCGATCAGGGGTGGGCCCCCAGTCGGTGAGCAGGAAGGTGCCTTTGGGGTAGCCGTTACGGTGCAGAAAGCGGCGGAGGGTGGGGGTAACGTTCCAGGCACCGGTGGAAAGATACATGAAAGGCGCCTTGGGGTGAGCTCGGTGTAGGCGATCCATCATCACCGCCATGCCGGGGGTCGCACTCCTGGCGTGCTCGTTGAGCACAAAACTGTTCCAGGCTGCCACGAAAGGCCGGGGAAGGGCCGTGTTCATGACAGTATCGTCCACGTCGCAGATAATGCCCAGGGTTTGGTCTTCGGGTACGATGTAGACGCTGGTGGTTACCGGCTGGCTCCCCTCTGTGGACATCGTGACGTCGTGCAGACCGGGTGCAAGGTCCAGCTTGAGCTTCTCATCAATTACTCCCCCTCGGTCTGTATAAACTGTGTGGGTTAGACCGTCAATGGTGACGTTAATCGGGGCGTGAGAAATCGCTACCGAGGTAAAGGACCGCCAGCCCCGCACAGGGTCCACGGAGGGGTCGCCTTTTTCAACAGAGTCAAAGAACTCCTCAAACAGGTTTGTTTTGTAGAGTGCCCGTCCGAGTATCCGGACCCAACCTTGCCCACCGTACCCAACGCTGGGAACGAGGACGGGTTCAAGCCCGGTTTGGCGGGCACGTTTGGCTCGGAATGAGTGAATGTTATCGCCAACACGGTAAACGATGTTGGCGGCTTCGTCAGCTGCTTCTGCAACGATGGTTCTTAGTTCGTGCGCCCCGGGAGTGCTCATAGGGCTAGTTTTTCATATTCTTGCTCTCAACGCATATTTGGCTCGGCCTTAAAGCGTAAGGTGGGCACCGTCTGCGGCGCCCACCTGTGTGTGATGAGAGAGTGTTATTGGTTATGCAACATTGAGAACGCAGGTTGCGCTACCGGTGCCCTCAGCCGCGTTGTTGTGGTTAACATGCTCGCCTTCTTTAAGAGAGTAGCCGGTACCCTTAATAGCGCAGGAGACCTCGGCCTCAGCATCCTGAGCTGAAACTGAAATACGGAGCTGGGAACCTGAGAGGTCTGCCAGGTCGTCGAAGGTCAGCTTGTAGAAGTTTTCGCCTTCAAATTCTGTGCTGTTGCCCTCAAAACTAATCTGGTCCTGGTAAACAGTGACGGTTGCGGGTACTTCGGCGCCGTTATGTTCGGCAGTTACCTCAAAGGTGATGTCGTCACGGCCACCCCAGCCGTCAGTTTTTTCGAAGCCCAGGCCGGGAACAGTGGTTTGCGCACAGCCAGCGAGCAGGGCGGTCGCCGCAAGCGCGGATACTACGGTAACTTTTTTCTTTGCCATACATAAAAATATAGCCGGTTGGCAGGCTCTTGAGGTAATGCTACGCGCCGGGAGCTGACAGTTTGTGCTCAAAACTGTCTCAAGCTCCCTAGAAAGCTAAGTAACAATAACCTCTGAGACCCGACCCTATTGGTGGTGATAGGGGCGCCCAGCCGCAATTTCACCGGCCCGGTAAATCTGCTCGGTAATAATCAGTCGGACCAGCTGATGGGGAAAGACCAGCTCCGAAAGGCTCCATACAGTATTGGCGCGGGAACGCACTGTCTCATCTACCCCGTAGGCCCCACCGATCACCAGGACGATCCGTTTAAAACCCAGCTGTGCCTGAAGAACCCGAGATAACCCCGGGGAGCTGAGCATCTTGCCCCGCTCATCGAGCAGAATCAGGTAATCATCACGGTCAATTTTTTCCAGGATGCGCCGGGATTCTTCGGCACGAGCGGCTTCTTCTGCCAAAGATGAGTGCGGTAAATACTGCCAGGTCAGGTCCCAGGGCTTACGCAGGCGGGTTTCGTAGCGATCAATTCCGTCAGCAACCCATTTCTCGTGCTTCTTACCGATGGCAATAATTTTGATAGTCATAGTTTCTTTCTGCCTACTTCTTGCTGGCACTCAAGACGGTAAAGGTGGGTGTACGTTCCAGCTGGCGGGTATTGATGAAGAGTTCTTCTACCTGCTGGCGATAGCGAGCGTGCGAATTATGTACTAGATATAAGCGCCCACCGGGTGCCAGCACACGGTAAGCGGCTCTCAGGAGAGGACCAATCAAAGTAAGGTCCACCGCTGTTCCTACATGGAAGGGCGGGTTGAGCAGGACAGCATCTACGCTGGCATCAGGTAACCTACTCGCAGCGTCATCCCAGCTCACCTGTACGGCAGGGTTCTTAGTGAGGTTAACTGTAGCCGAGCGAATAGCGTCAAGGTCCAGGTCAGTGGCATAGAGCGCTGATACCCGGCACCCCACAGGTAAGCTACCCAAGATGTCCAAACTCACAGAGCCATTACCGCACCCTAAATCGAGCAGAGTTAATGGTCGTTTGTTCACAAGCTCATTATCGGAGCTTGCAAGGTCGCTAAGGAAGGCACGGGCTAAGAGCTGACCACCAGCATCGGGCTTACCGCCGGAGAACACCCCACCAAAAGCGGCGAGCGCACCAGCCAGCTTAGGTGGACTCCCCTGGGGTTTTGGTTCGGTTGCTAAGAGGCACCGGTGTTTGCCTTTGCCGCGCAGTCCACGAACGCTGGCGAAGCTCTGCCCCAGTGTCTCGTTAAAGGTGTGAACCATGTGTTTAGTATTACCGCCTACTAGCAGAGTTGCCCCGGCTCCCTTGGCCTGTTGGTAGGTGGAAAAATCGTAGCTGGTGTCCGCTAGTGCAGAGTGGCTCTTAGGTAGGTGCCCCAAAGCTAAGTTGCCCTGAAAGCTGTGGGCTACCAAAAAGTTGGTGAGGCCAAAGGTGCCTGGGTCTATCTCTCCTTTGTTATCGAGGCCGGCTATGAGGAGGCGGGCGGACGCTTCCTCCCCTAGGGTGTGAGCCGTGTGGAAGAGCTCTAGCGCTAGGTCATAGGAGCGTTGACGGCTGAGCACCCGCCCTCCGCGAGCAAGCACTAGGGCTAGTGACTCCAAAGTTAAAGCACCGGTGGGGTCATCGAGAATCAAGATATCCTGCCCCGGCCCCTTAGTAATCTGGCGCATGTCTTTGGAGTCAGCAAGAATGAGTCGGTCAAGGGCAGTGCCACGGGAGTCAGCCAGGGCTAGTATTTGCTTGCTCAGGAGGGTATTCACCGACCTATTATCTCACGGAGTCAGCATGGGACTGCACGGAAAACTATCTAGACAATTGTCAACATATATTGACACTATCCCCCATTAGCAACTAAGGTTGACATCATGGATCCAGAAGCAGCCACCCATCAGGCAGCCAACACCAGTGACCCTAGACGGGGTCTGCGTGCAGTAGCAACACTGAAAGCTCTTGCCGACTCTCTTGAACATCAGCAAGTCGAAGCCGCGCTCAAGAGCGGCATGAGCTGGCAGGCCATTGCAGATTGCCTAGGGGTTAGCCGGCAGGCTGTGCACAAAAAGTACGCCAAACGGATAGACCCATCTATCCCTCTCCCACGGAGGAAATCATGACCCTACAGAACAAGCAGGCGCCTTCATTAACTGATTACATCGCAACCCTTACCCTAGCCCGGGATATTGCAACAGAGCGAGGCAAAAATATCATCGACCTGCCCGATCTGCTCATGGCTCTCGCACTCGATGCTGGCCAAGTCGGGGTCACCCTCCGCAGTCACAGAGCACACCCAAGAGTCCTAGCTAGCGCGACCAGAGCAGTTGATAACAAGCTACTCAAAGAACTCGGTATCAGCGCACCAGCCCCAGTGTCACTCCCGGAGCTTGCTGGCTACCAGCTGACTGACCGCGCAAGGAGAATTCTCAATCAGGTAAAGACATCCCGTGAGCTAGCCCTTGCTCTGGCCCAAGAGTCCAGTGGGTATATCCAAGAGATCCTGAGCGAAGCCAAGATAGAGCATTCAGCGCTTGTAACGGCCCTAGAACAGCTGCCCTCCTCTACATCCAGGCAGGTTGTTGACACTTCACATCAGAACCGTATCGGTGCAAGTCACACGGTATTCCTTCCGACCAACCCGCAAAAGGCCTGGGAATTCGTCAGCAACCCCAGCAACCTCCCCAACTGGCTACCTGCTATCGAGTCTCTCGAGGTAAAGCCAGGATCCACCGGACCCTGGCTTGGTCGCTCAGCTGCTCCCACCGGAAAATTTTCTAAGGTTCCAAGCAAACCAAGCCGGCAGGTTCAAGAAGTCACTCTCATAGGAAAAGACGCAGAAAGTAAGCGCATTGAGTATGAGCTCAAGTTCCCCCATGAACCGCAGCTGAACACTCAACAGGTTTCAGTCCAGCTCACCGAGGACTCAAATGGGTGCATCTGCCAGCTATCTCTCGTATGGGTTCGGCCCAACAGCAAGAAGATAGGCACCCTCCAAGGCCTGGTGCGCAAGCCACTTGGCCTTATTGCTAAACCTGCCGTGAGGTACTTTGTGATGGGGCAGGCAACCGCTATCACGAGGAACCTACGTCAAGCATTAGATAAGGAACTTTAAGGTCAGCTAGGTAGACCGTCCCCAGGAATTAGCGTCTGCTAGCCCACAGCCCTATCGCCCCGGGGGCAAGGAGCAGACCAGCTAGCCCGGCAAGGACAGGGAAGGATGCAGCCGCCAGTACAAGGCCTGATGCCAGTGCTGCCATAGCTGCCCCCAGGTTCATGAGCGCATCTAGGCCGCCTGAGGCTTCAACTCTCTGTTTCTGCGGGAGCGAGGCCGCAAAGAGCGCCGATCCGGCGACAAACACCGCCGACCAGCCCAAGCCCAGCAGGGTCAGGGAAAGTACCATCACAGGCTGGTTCTCGGGTGCAACTATGGCTAGTGCGAGTGAAAGTACAAGTGTCATCAGCCCCGCCATAATAACCGGTCGTTGCCCAAACCTATCAGCGGCAATTCCCATGAGCGGGGACAGGCCGAACATGCCCAGAACGTGCAAGCTGATCGTCAGGCCAATGACTTCAATGCTGGCGCCCTGGTGGTTCATGTGAACCGGCGTCATGGTCATCACGCTCACCATCACAGTATGGGCACCCAGCAGAGCAAGAACAGCGCACCGTGCCTGAGCGTTACCAACAATATGCCGGTAAACCGCTGCACACCGGGCACCAAAAGAAGGCCGGTGGGGGCTGACTCCCGGCGGGTCAGTCACATTCGATATAAGGGAGGGGGCAGGCAGGAACAGGTAGGCCATCGCTGTAGCTAAGCAGAGAGCAAGGGCAGCTAGCCCGAAGGCTGTGCCGTAGAGGTTGGTACCCCACCGCTCAGAGAGCAGGCGGGCGGGCGTACCGATGTTAGGCCCGAGCACAGAACCGATAGTTCCCACCCACACGATAAAGCTCAGGGCTGAGGCAGGCTGAGACTCTGAGGCCTGGTCGGCCGCTGCAAACCGTGCCTGGTAGCTAGCTGCGCTCCCCGCACCAATCATGAGCATACCCAGGATAACCGGGGTAAGGTAGGCGCCCCCTGCAGAGAATGCCAGAAGAGCAGCCCCCAGGCTTGCGACCAGCCAGCCCACCGAGAGAGCACACCGGCGTGATGTTCGTGCTGCCAGGTTGGCCAGCGGAATACCGAATAGGGCCGCGCCAAAGGTGGAAGCCGTCCTCGCTACTCCTGCGAGCGCCTGGCTGTGGGTCATCTCGCTGGCAAGCAGAATACCGATGGTAGGGGCGACTCCTAGCCCGATGGTTCCAAAGACCTGAGTGAGGGCTAGGGCTAGGAGGGTGCGGCGTTGCGAAGCGGGGGCAGTCATAGCAACCATTGTATGAGGGGTTTACAGGGATGGGGGTGTCCATTTGTTGTTTGTTCTTTCGGCTTGGGTCTTGCCTCCGATTTTGGATAGTGCTATGACTTTCGCCCTCTGGCTTTGGTTGGTCGGGGCTTTTGGGTGAATATGTCTAACCCTAAGGTTATTGTTTTTATGCTTGCCTTTATGCCGCAGTTCATTAGACCCGATCAGCAGCAACTTCCCCAGTATCTGATTCTGGCCGTGACCATGGTGGCTATTGATCTTGCGGTGATGTGGGGCGGTTTTGCTGTGGTGGCTCAGCCGCTGACCCGGCTGAGCCATTCACCGCGCGGGCAGAAGATTCTTAACCTTATTTTTGGTTCCCTCTTCGTGCTGGTGGCCCTCCTGATGATTTTTGCTATCCACTAAGGGCCAAGCTCTTCTGGCCCATTACCTGCTAGACGGTAGCGGGAGCATCCGAAACCATTGGCAGACCACCAGGGTATTTTCATCAAGCTCAATCTCCGGTTGCCCCAAGTGGGTTCGGTAGTCTTCTGATCCCCAGAAAGTACGGTGAGCCGCCCACCAATCGTCAACCGAGGTAAACCCTTCACCTTCTGCCAGAGCAAAGTCAAGTTTCATGTCGCTCACCGGCAGTACCTCCACGGCTACGGTTTCGGTTAGACAGACCGGATGCTGGTGTGAATCAAGAACGATTTCGCGCTGGCCCACCTGGGGCAGGTCTTCCCCAAAGCGCCGGTATTCCTCGTATAGGGATGAGGTCGCGGTCTTCCGCCCGCTAAGAATTGCGGCGACAAGCCGGTCCCGCAGCGGCCCGGGAGTTCCATATTCCCCGACCGGTAGTGCGCCCATATCAGCCATAGCTGCACCTAACCTTATTATTCTCCAGCTCATGTGATGCGTGGTTAGTAGCCTACAGCATTTTGGAGATTTATCTTTCTACTAACCTATCCGATGCACAGGTCTTGTGCCTTGCCCGCCCCCGCGCGATTAGGTTCAAGTATGCGATAATAACCTGGTGCGAGATGAGAGGGGCCCCACCGTGGGAATTGAGAGTGAACGCTTTGCCCGGCTAAGACTGGTCCTTAGAGATGAGGGTCTACAAAAACTGCAGGATGCGACCGTCATGGTTCTTGGATTGGGTGGGGTAGGCTCTGCCTGCGCCGAAGCCCTAGCACGGGGCGGGGTAGGTAACCTGATTGTGCTCGATCGAGATGTGGTTGAAGAGAGCAACATCAACCGTCAGGCTCTGGCGTTTACCTCTACCCTGGGCAAGGTCAAAGCTCAGGTCATGGAGGGCATGATTAAGGAGATTCAACCCGACTGCAAAGTGATTGCCGAGCAGATTTTCCTGACACCGCAGAACATTGCTGAGACCCTTGGGCAGTTCCCACGCCCTGATTACGTCATTGACTGCATCGACACTATCTCCCAGAAACTGGCCGTCTACCGCTGGGCGGCAGAGAACAACATTAACCTGCTAGCCTCTATGGGTGCAGCCAACCGGCTTGACCCGACTATGCTGGAGTTCGCCAATATCCGTAAGACCTATAACTGCTCCATGTCCAGGGTCATTCGCTCGGAGTGCAAGAAACGTGGTATCTACGGTCTAGAGGTTCTTTTCTCCACAGAGCTACCCTTTGCCGTGGAAAAGACCGGTGGAAACACCAAGGGAGAGACCCTGGGGTCCATGAGCTATATGCCGCCTATTATGGGTCAGATGCTGGCAGGTAGGGTCATCCGCCAGCTAGCTGGCATGGAAGAGATTCAGGCACCGCCCTACCTTGCTCCTCAGCCCGGTGAGTAACTCTGTCGAAGAGGAGGGAACCAGCATGCCTAGTCTGCTTCTGGATTCTCATTTTCACCTTGATTTTCTGGCCCCTAAGCTGCGCGAACCTTTTATGAATTCCCTGATCGCTCAGGGTGCACAGGTTGTTGCCCAAACCCTGCTACCGTCAGCCTATAAAGAGCTAGCAGCTTACTCCCCCAGCTCTAGTCTAAGAGGTCAGGCTCCCCTGCTTTCTTTGGGCTTTCACCCCTGGTGGATTACCTCACCGGAGCAGGCCGAACGGGAGCTCGCTATTTTTGAGGAAGAGGTCATGAGCACCAGGTTTATCGGTGAAATTGGCTTGGACTTCCTCCCCCGGCGCTTAGAAACAGCCAGTGCTGACCTCCAACTGCAGGTGTTGGGGCGTATCTTGCTGTCAGTCAAGCAAGCCGCTACAGGATGGCCGGCAGATCAAACCTATGTGCTTTCTCTGCATGCGGTTCGGGCGGTCAGCCCGGTGCTTGACCTTCTTGATCAGTTAACTTCACCTGATTGCTCTGTCGTCCCGGTCATGCACCGTTTTGGGGGCAGCAGCGACGAGCTAACCCGGCTAATCAAGCTGGGCGGTTATATCTCGGTGCACCCGCAGATGTTGGCAACCAAGCGCGGGCGGGCCTATGTGCGCCAGGTGCCTGCTGAGCGGTTGCTACTGGAAACCGACCTGCCCGAAAGCCCGACAGCTGAACTGGATGCAGGTCTCTTCGCTCGCCAGGTTGCTGGGTATCTGCAGCAGATGGTGGATGACATATCAGCCCTGCGGGACGAGGACTTCCTGCTCACGCTACTGGCTACCCAGGCTCTGCTCTACCCCCTCTAGCCCTTCGGCTGGAACGGATATCGGGCACGAAAAAGCGGTCTCCGTGATATGTCATCACGAAGACCGCCTTTCTTGGTGGAGGTAAGGGGATTCGAACCCCTGACCTTCTGCATGCCATGCAGACGCGCTACCAACTGCGCCATACCCCCGTGGAGCTAAGGGGATTCGAACCCCTGACCTTCTGCATGCCATGCAGACGCGCTACCAACTGCGCCATAGCCCCTTATAAAGTTGTGTGCCGCTCTTGGCGACCTCTCCATCTTATGGCACACCCAAGCGCTAAGGCAAATTCACCGACCGGCAACATTTATGAACTGTGCCACACCCTGCGTCTATTGAGAGTTACAGAAAAAGGTGCCCCGCCCACTCGGGGCAGGGCACCTCAAAAAGTAAGCTACGTTCCTGGCTAGCTAGAGCAAAAAATTTAGTCCTCGCGCTGGTTCATCAGATCAGCCTCAGGGGTGATGATATTGAAATCAGCTTCAGCCCCTTGGGTATCAACCCTACCAGCTTCACTTTCCAGGCCAAGGTCGATACGGGGCGCTTCGCCCCACAGGCGGTCCAAAGCATAGAAGGCGCGGTCTTCTTCATGCTGAACATGAACCACAATATCGCCAAAGTCCAGCAAGACCCAGCGGCCCTCGGCGCGGCCTTCCCGGCGCAAGGGCTTGAGGCCCAGTTCTTCGCGGAGCTTGTCCTCCACCTCATCAACAATCGCGTTGACCAGTCGTTCGTTGTGGGCCGAGACCACCAAGAAACCGTCAATCAAACCCATGATATCCGAAGCATCGACCGCCAGCAGGTTAGTACCCTGCATCTGATCAGCCGCGCGTGCGGCTACCTTCAATGCTTCAATAGACTCTGCAGCAGCAGTCATTTCGCCCTTTCCGAGCACTTCACTCCCCCAAACTTTTTGAGGGGTTTTATTCATCTAAAATCTAATTGTAAAAAACGACCCAGACAAGAACCAAGGCAACCAGAAACAGGAAGATGCCCCCCATAGCGACAAGGGTGCCGCCCTTGCCGGGCTTCTCCGAAGATGCCGATTCAACAGCATCAGTCGCCTCAGCATCTGCTGATAGGTCAAGAGCACCGGTACCACCCTGTTGCTGACCTGTGATGACAGAAGCATCAGGTCCGTCAACCAAATCTGCCTGGCACGGTTCATCTGAGGTATCGCTCTCCGATTCAGCAAGAAGCTTGCCCTCAGGAACCTGAGTGTTTTCTTCAGAACTATCAGATTCTACAGCACGAGCCGTCTCGCTGGCTAGGGCATGCTCACTCGGTGCAAGCTGGGCTGGTGTGTCGAGTTCAGTCAAGTCCAGGCCTTGGGCATCGATAGCACGAACGGGGCTAGGTAGCTCTAGAGCAGGAGTCGCAAGGGGAGCCGAGACCGCTTGGGCTACAGCATCATCGGCCTGGTCGGCAGTTTCATTCGTTTTAACTTCTGCTTCTTCAGGGCTGATGGCTTCTTCCTGGGCATCTTCACCGGCAGCAGGCTCATCGTTAGCCTCAGAATTTTCATGGGCTGTTTCGTGGGCGTCGCCCCCTGATGCAAGATCTTCAATACTGATGAAATCGCTGTCGCTACCAATCTCAATCGGTGCTGCCGCAAAGTCAGTCTGGTCAGACCCTAGAGCTTGCCCATCATCGGGTTCGCCAAGAATCTGTTGGCCAATATGCCCCAGGGGGTCCTCAACAAGAGTGACCTGGTTATGGTCATAATCAATGTCAAACTCTCCCTCATCAGTGCTAATACTCCCCATCTGCGAAAGCCCCACCAGGGTAGCACTCGGGTCAGCTTTGACGGTCAGCCCCTCAACCTTCCCCATAAACACAGGAGGAGGGGGTAGCTCATCATCCCCGCGCGCCACGGCCCGCAGGTAATTGGCAGCTTCATCATAGTAGCGAGAAAGACGACGAGGACCCATCGGCCGCGTAGGAGGTGGCACCTCAATACCATCATCTGTGATGAAAGTATCGGAGAGATAACTGGGCGCGACATTTTTACTGGTGCCCTCTGCCTTCTTGGGTGTGCTGCTCACAGTTTCATTCCTCACGAAAGTGCCTAAATCTTGACTCAATAGTACCAAGTCAGCCTTAAAGTCCCCATCAGCCAACCTGGGCCGTTACCTATTTGTGGGCCGGCAAACCATCGCTGTATCGCCCGCCCCCCTCTTCATCGGCGGTGTGCTGGTAGAGGTCATACTTGTTGATGTACTGGACCACCCCGTCGGGCACCAGGTACCACACCGGCAGACGGTACCGCACCCGATCCCGAATATCGGTTGACGAAATCGCCATAGCCGGAATCTCAATAACACGGACTCTACCCTCCGCTTGGGGCGGTACGGTGAGCTCATGACCGGGCCTGGTCACCGCAACGAAGGTAGCCAAATCCCACATTTTGTCTGCGTCTTTCCAGGTAGCGATCTGGCTCATAGCATCGGCCCCGGTGATGAAGAAAAGCTCAACATTCGGTCGATCTTTATGCAGGTCAGTCAAGGTATCGATAGTGTAGGTCGGTCCCCCACGGTCAATATCGACCCGGCTGACGCTAAAGCGCGGGTTAGAAGCTGTGGCAATCACCGTCATCAGGTAACGGTGCTCCGGGTCAGATACCCGTTTCTTAGCCTTCTGCCAGGGGTTGCCCGTAGGCACAAAAACAACTTCATCCAGGCCTAGCACGGCAGCTACCTCGCTGGCGGCCACCAAGTGCCCGTGGTGGATCGGGTCAAAAGTGCCGCCCATGACACCTAACCTCGTTGCTGAGGGGTCAGGCTCAGGGATACTCAAGGCTTTACGGATATCTTGGGCAGGGCGAATCACGGGACTCCTGGGAAGCGGGTTCGGGGTACAGATTCGGCGCGGGCCCCGCGCCCCGAAAGGTCACTGCAGGCAACCGCGCCGAATCTACTAAAGGCTAATTAGTGCTTGTGCTTGCTGGTGTAATCACGCAGAGCTTTGGCCTCATCCTCTGAGAGATGGTCAGCTGCATGATCGGGGCGAACGATGCCGCGGCCAGAGAAAGAAATAGTAATGAAAAAGAGCAGGCCGAAGAAGACAAAGCCAAAAATGGCAAACATGTAGGTAGGCATACCCAGAACATGGAGCTGGTGGCTACCTTCTTCGGAGGCAAGGACTGCGGTGCCTGCTGCAAGAGCAGATGAGATCATGTGTGTACCTTTCAAACCTTAGGGGCGTATGCTCCCCTCAGCGCGGGCATAGTATGGAGCTAACACCATGCTACCGGTTAGAGCCGGCTTCTGCTGGTCTTTCCCCGATAGCCGACAAGTTTTTTACTCACTTAGTCGCGGGTGTGCCAGTCACCTCGCACAATCCACTTGCTTGTGGTCAGTTGTTCAAGACCCATGGGACCGCGAGCGTGCAGTTTCTGGGTGCTAATGCCGACTTCTGCGCCCAGACCGAACTGACCACCATCGGTGAAGCGGGTCGAAGCGTTCACATAAACCGCAGCCGAATCGATATCACGGATAAACTTTTCTGCGTTGCTCACGCTATTTGTCAGGATCGCCTCGGAGTGGCCCGTTGAGTATTTGCGGATGTGTTCAATAGCGGCTGGCAGGTCCGGGACGGTCTTAACCGCTAGGTCGAGAGAACCGTACTCGGTAGCCCAGTCCTCTTCTCTTGCATCAAGTGCCTGAGCACCGGCAGGCAGGTGAGCTCGTGACGCTTCATCAAGGTGCAGGGTTACCCCTGCATTGACCAGTGCGGCCAGGACAGCAGAGGATGCTTCGGAGCCCTCAGCCAGCAGAAGGGTCTCGACCGTGTTGCAGGTACCTGGGCGCTGGGTCTTAGCGTTCACCAAAATCTCAGCTGACTGTGCAGGGTCGGCTGAAACATCGACAAAGATATGGCAGTTGCCTTCACCGGTCTCAATGACGGGAACACGGGCCTTGTTTACCACCGACTGAATCAGCTGGTGGCCACCGCGCGGAATCAGGACGTCAATCAGGCCACGTGCCTGCATGAGCGCATTGGCGCCGTCGCGACCAAACTCATCAACAGACTGCACTGAGTCAATCGGTAGCCCGGTAGCGTGCACAGCATCACGGATAATTCGAACAATGACCTGATTGGTTTTGGCAGCAGCTGAGCCGCCACGAAGCATGACCGCATTACCGGATTTAATAGCCAGGCCAGCAATATCGACCGTGACATTCGGCCTTGCCTCATAAATGGCACCGATAACGCCCAGGGGCACCCGAACCTGCTGCATACGCAGACCGTTGGGTAAGGTTGAACCCCGCACCAGCTCGCCCACGGGATCTGGAAGGGCAACCAGCTCACGCAGAGCAGCTGACAGCTCACTCACACGCTTGGGGTTCAGGGCAAGCCTATCCAGCATGGCCTCGCTCATGCCCTTATCCCGCTCCCGGGCAAGGTCCAGAGCGTTCTGCTCCGTAATAATCTCGGCGTGAAGTTCCAAAGAATCCGCTACCGCAAGCAGGGCTTTATTCTTCCACCGGGTATCAGCCTTCGCCAGCCTACGCGAGGCAATGCGTGCATCCTCAGCCATATCGGCTACCTGACACATCACGTCTTCTGGAACAAGCAGTTGCTCTGCCATCACCCTAACTCCTTCACTCGTTCAAAACCTACACCCCATGCTAGCGACAGATCAGGGCATCAGCCAGGAAAACTTTATCTAACGCACGGCACTAGCAACCAGGGCAATATTATCGGCGTGGGCGACTGTACCGTCGTATGTTTCACCCATAGCCTGCTGAATCTGCCCGGTATGCAGCCCCACCATCTGCGCTGTCTGATCAGAAGAGTAGGAGCTCAAAGCGTGGGCAAGAACCGTGCCTGACTCATCGGCAATCGCTACGGGGCTACCGCCCTCAAAGTTCCCGGAAACACGCACCAGCCCAGCAGCCAGAAGCGAGCGTCGGCGGAGCAGAGCTGCGGCGGCTCCCTTGTCCACGACCAGGGTTCCCTCAATGTCGGCCAGATGTTCCAACCACAGGGTCTGGACGGGCCGGCGCTCGCCGGTAGCGTAGAACCAGGTGCCCACGTCCTCACCAGCAAAGGCTTGGCGGGCCAGAGCCGCGCTGGTGACCAGGGCAGGAATGCCTGAGGCGGCGGCCACCTGGGCGGCCTTGACCTTAGTAACCATACCGCCTGAGCCAACACCGGCAGAACCCACCGAGCCAATACTCAGCCCAGCCAAATCCTGCTCATTTTTTACGTGGCTGACACGTTCACCGCCCTGGTCAGGGTGACGTGTGTAGAGCGCATCAACATCGGATAGCAAGAGTAGAGCATCAGCTTTGACCGTATGGGCAACCAGCGCCGCAATCCGGTCATTATCGCCAAACTTAATCTCAGTGGTCGCCACCGCATCGTTCTCGTTAATAATGGGCATGACTCCCAAATCCAAAAGGCGCTCCAACTGGCGGTGGGCATTCTGGTAGCGGTCACGGGCCATGAGGTCCTCAGCGGTCAAGAGCACCTGTGAAACAGTCACGCCGTAGCGAGAGAAAATATCGGTATAGCGGCTCATCAACAGCGACTGCCCCACCGATGCCGCAGCCTGCTGGGTCGCCAAATCCTTAGGACGGCGTGACAGCCCCAGCGGTGCCAACCCGGCGGCAATAGCACCTGAAGACACAAAAACCAGCTCAATATTGGGGTGCTGCCGCTTTTTCTTGGCGAGGACATCGGAGATGGTAGCAATAGCCAGCTCGTCCAGCGAATTCTCAATAGAGGTAAGGGATGAGGAACCAACTTTCACCACAATGCGCTGAGCCAGCGGCATATCCGAGCGATGGAGAATCGGGCTACGCCGGTGTTTGCCCCGAGACTCAGCACTCGCCTGAAAGGCGTCCTTCAAATCCATTGCTTAGCTCCCTTAAAGAATCGTCTTTAGCTCTTTGAATATACAGCAGAGTCGCCCACCAACTCACGCTGGCAGGCGACTCATTGCACATTATGAAACCCTAATCGCAGCTTTATACCCGGCGCCCTACTGGTCCGAGGAATCCTGAGAGCGCTTTGAATTCTTCTGGGCAACAGATTCGGTCCAAATACCGGCTTTACGCTCAGCTTCAAGCTCTGCTCGAGCCTCAGCCTTGGCATCCATACGCTCGTGGAACTCAGCCTTACGCTGGGCACGAGTCGGGCGAATCAGCTCTTCAAGGCGGGCATCGGTACCGCGCGGTGAGGAGAGTAGCTCTGCGCCACCAACCATAGTGGGTTCCCAGTCAAAGACCACTGCATCGGCTTCTTCACCGATGACCACGGCATCACCCGCAACGGCACCGGCCTTGAAAAGTTCGTCCTCCACGCCCAGACGGTTTAGACGGTCGGCCAGATATCCCACGGCCTCATCGTTGTTAAAGTCAGTCTGTTTGATCCAGCGTTCAGGTTTTTCGCCCATCACGCGGAACAGGGGCTCCAGGTTACGTTCTTCCTTGCGGATAATGAACTCCTGGCGCTTACGCGAGCGGAAGCCCTTGGGCTTGACGATGGTGACATCTTCAGCAGGTGTCTCTTTGCTCTTCTTGCGTGCCTCGCGGTCTTCCTCCACCAGCTTGGCCATGGCAAAAGTGAGCTGGCGCAGGCCCTCATGAGAGGCGGTAGAAATCTCAAAGACTTTGTAGCCGCGCTCTTCAAACATGGGGCGCACGAACTCGGCAAGCTCACGAGCTTCGGGGACATCGACCTTGTTCAGAGCGATAATCTGGGGGCGATCGTTGAGGGGGACGGTCACACCGGCGGTGGGGTCAACCTCGTAGTTTTCCAGCTCAGCACGAATCACATCGAAGTCAGAGATGGGGTCGCGGTTGGGTTCCAAGGTAGCGCAGTCAATGACATGTACCAGTGCGCTTGAGCGCTCTACGTGGCGCAGGAACCTATGGCCCAGGCCCTTTCCTTCTGAGGCTCCCTCGATGAGGCCGGGTACATCGGCTACGGTGTAACGGGTATCGCCTGCCTGCACAACACCCAGGTTAGGAATCAGGGTGGTGAAAGGGTAGTCGGCAATCTTGGGGCGGGCAGCAGAAATAGCGGCAATCAGCGAAGACTTACCGGCTGAGGGGTAGCCCACCAGAGCGATATCGGCAATTGACTTGAGTTCAAGGACGATATCTCGCTGTGAACCGGGAATGCCCAGCAGAGCGAAGCCAGGTGCCTTACGCTTGGTCGAGGCTAGAGCCGCGTTACCCAACCCCCCCATGCCACCTTCAGCCGCAACGAACTCATCGCCCATGCGAATCAGGTCTGCAAGCACGTTACCGTCTTTATCTTTAACCACGGTGCCCTGGGGAACAGGCAGAATAAGGTCTTGCCCATTGAAGCCGTGCGACATGTCGCCACGGCCAATATCGCCGTTAGGGGCGTGCTGGTGAGGGCTGTGGTGGTACTCCAGGAGGGTGGTTGTTTGACCGTCCACACGCAGGATAACGTCACCGCCTTTGCCCCCGTTACCGCCGTTAGGACCGCCCAAAGGCTTAAACTTTTCACGGCGAACCGAGACACAGCCGTGCCCACCGTGCCCGCCTGTTGCGTGCAGGACCACGCGATCTACAAATTCTGCCACGAAATAAAGCTCCTTAAAGCTAAAAATAAAAAATAGTGTGGGTATAAGTCTACAGGCTCAAAAAAGAGCAGGTCTGGTTATTGCGAACCTTACCCAAAAACATGAGAAAGGGCGACCACGTCTAGCGTGGTCGCCCTCTACACTGAAAAAGCTATAAAACCTTACTCAGCGGCTGCAAGGATGTTGACTACCTTGCGGCCCTTGCGGGTACCGAACTCGACCTTGCCTGCTGCCAGAGCGAACAGGGTGTCATCGCCACCGCGGCCAACATTGTTGCCGGGGTGGAAGTGGGTGCCACGCTGACGAACGAGAATCTCGCCGGCATTGACGGTCTCGCCGCCGTAGCGCTTAACACCGAGGTACTGGGGGTTTGAGTCACGGCCGTTGCGGGTGGAGCTTGCGCCCTTCTTATGTGCCATTGATGCCTACCTTAGGTAAAAAGAATGGGTTGTTTTAAAACCAGTCTAGTGCGAACTTACGCCTTGATCGCAGTGATCTTAACGGTGGTCAGTTCGGCGCGGAAGCCCTGACGCTTCTTGTAACCGGTCTTGTTCTTGTACTTCTGAATAACGATCTTGGGACCGCGGAGGTCTTCGATCTTTTCAGCAGTTACCTTGGCAGAAGCCAGGGTCTTTGCATCAGCGGTGACCTTGTCCCCATCAACTAGCAGCAGTACAGGAAGCTCAATAGTGCTTCCAGGCTCACCAGCGACGCGGTCAAGGGTAACGAGATCTCCTACTGAGACCTTTTCCTGGCGGCCGCCAGCGCGAACAATTGCGTATGCCACTTGGGAACTCACTTCTCTTGACGTCATTTTAATAATTGCAAGATAACCATCTCTGAAAGCTTCACCGGCTCAACAGCAAGGTGCCTTACCCGGTTACCACAGTTTGCACCGGGTATTTTCAGTGATGAATTATCCTCTGTTGGCTTGGCCTTGAAATACCCTAGAGGATGTTCATGCCCTAGCTGAACTCACGCTAACGCTTGCTTGTGAGAACAGCACCAGCTCACAAGTTTACGCCTTAACCTTGCGTTGGGCAAGCAGAGAGCAGGGGTGTGGGCAAGCACTCACCCTCAATCTCGCGGTAGCTCAAAACGCAAACAGGCCCCCGTCCCGGCGAAGGGGCGGGGGCCAACCGGCTAGGGCTTAGCGGCCCTGACGCTTGATGTCAGCGGCAGAGACACCAACACCCAACATAACGGGGCCGTTCTCAGCCGCGGTTACCGGCTTCTGAACCTGCTCAAGGCTGGCAACAACCGAAGTACCCTGGGCAGCTGCAACTTGCTCAGTCTTGACAGCCGAAGATCCGGCACCTGAGCTGACAGCACGGCGGGGGCGGCGCTTCTTACGCGGAGACTCAGCTACCGGCTCAGCGATAGCTTCGACCTGCGCTACCTCAGCAACAGGCTCAGCAGCTTTCTTACCTGGGGTTGCCACACCGGTGACACCGGGTTCAGCAGGAACCTCAAGGGGAGCGACATACTTGACGTCCGAGCTGGTAGCCCTGCGTGGACGCCGGCCACGGCCCCGACCACCTTCAGGTGAGCTATCCCGCTCATTCCAGTTACGGCGGTTGGAGCTACGACCCGTACGGTCGCCACCGCGCTGGGGAGAGTCCTTAGACTCTTCGCCGTCGCGAGGTTGGTACTCACGGCCAGCACGCTGGGAGGCGCGGGCCCTAGCCTCAGCGGCACGGATAGCATCGAGCCTGGTTGAGCTTTGCGTAAAGCGAGAGTCAGCCTCGGGGTCAACTTCCAAACTGGCATCAGAGTTCGCAGACAGAGCATCGGCAGAAATCTCCTGACGCTGTTTACTGCCACGGCGCTTACCCTGGTTGCGGGCACGGCCTACGGGGCGGTTGTCCTCTTGATCCGGGGCCTCAGAGTCGAACACAGCGGCCAGAGTTTCAAGCGTGAAGGAGCCCTGCTCCCCCATGCCCTCTTCAAGAGACTCAAGCTCACCACCGGTGGGAAGCTCAATGACATCATCACCGATAGTAAGGACCTGCTCTGCACCCTGCTGGCTAGCATCAAATTCTGCACCAGCTTCGGCACGGCGGTTACGCTTGCGGCGCTTACGCTTACGAGCTGACTTAGATTCGGCTTCTCCCTCTTCATCCTCGTGCTGGCCACTGGTAGCGGCTACCAGATTGGCAAGAGCCGCCTTACGGGCCTCAGCCTTCTGCTCATCGCTCTCATCAATTTCGGCGATGTCAGCACGGCGAACCTGATTCTTCTGGTTGCGGTAACGCTTGCGGTCATCGCGCTCAGAACGGTGAATGAAGTCCGACGCGCCGCCGCTACGGCCCTTCAGCGGCTGGTCATGCACCAGCAGACCACGGCCTGCACAGGCCTCGCAGGGCTCCGAAAAAACCTCAAGCAGGCCGGTTCCCATACGCTTACGAGTCATCTGAACCAGACCCAGGGAAGTCACTTCAGCGACCTGGTGCTTGGTGCGGTCACGGCCCAGGCACTCCACCAGACGGCGCAGTACCAGCTCGCGGTTAGACTCAAGGACCATATCAATGAAGTCAACCACGATGATGCCACCAATATCGCGCAGACGGAGCTGACGGACGATTTCTTCGGCCGCTTCCAGGTTGTTCTTAGTAACGGTTTCTTCCAGGTTGCCACCGCTACCGGTGAACTTGCCCGTGTTCACATCGACTACGGTCATAGCTTCGGTGCGGTCAATCACCAGCGAACCACCGGAGGGCAGGTAGACCTTACGGTCAAGTGCTTTCTGGAGCTGTTCCTCAATACGGTAGTGGTCAAAGAGGTCATCGTCCTCTTCCCACTGCTTGAGGCGATCGAGCAGATCGGGGGCAACATAGGTAACATAGGCCTCAATCGAGTCCCAGGCTTCCTGCCCCTGGACCATCATGGACGTAAAGTCCTCATTGAAGACATCGCGGACCGTCTTGATAGTCAGATCGGGTTCCTGGTAGAGAAGCTCAGGGGCAAGTACCTTGCGGGACTCGCTCTTTCCCTTGATTTCCTCCCACTGAACACGCAGACGGTTGATATCGTTGCTCAGCTCTTCTTCGCTAGCGCCCTCAGCGGCAGTACGCACAATAACGCCCGCATCTTCGGGGAGCTTGTCCTTAAGAATCCTCTTCAGGCGCTGACGTTCAACATCGGGTAGCTTACGAGAAATACCGGTCATAGAGCCACCGGGTACATACACCAGGTAGCGACCAGGTAGCGAAACCTGGCTGGTCAAACGGGCACCCTTATGCCCCACGGGGTCCTTGGTTACCTGCACCAGCACCGAATCCCCAGCTTTGAGAGCGTTCTCAATTTTGCGGGGGGCACCATCCAGGCCACTGACATCCCAGTTGACCTCCCCCGCGTACAGCACAGCGTTACGGCCACGGCCAATGTCAACGAAAGCAGCTTCCATAGAGGGCAGAACGTTCTGGACCTTGCCCAGATAGACGTTGCCAATCAGGGAATCCTGCTGGGTCTTAGAGACAAAATGCTCGGCCAGAATACCGTCTTCAAGAACACCGATCTGGAGACGATCGTCCTTCTGACGCACCAGCATCTGGCGGTCCACCGACTCGCGGCGGGCCAGGAACTCAGCCTCGGTGATGATCTGGCGACGACGGCCGGTTGCGCGGGTTTCGCGGCGGCGCTGGCGCTTAGCCTCAAGGCGGGTAGAACCGCGAACACCGGTGACCCGGTTGCTACTGTGAGAATCAGGCAGGCGGGGTGCGCGCACCTTAACAACGGTGTCCTCGGGATCACCCTCAGTGCCACCCTCAAACTCAAGGTCAGCGTCGCCGCGGCGGCGACGACGACGACGACGGGAAGTAACCTCAGGGTCAAGATCAGCCAGACGGCGCTCGCGTCGCTCAGCCTCTTCTGCCGCACGGCGGGCCTCTTCCTCAGCGCGGAGCTGTTCCTTGATGGAATCAAGGTCGGGTGAGTAGAAGAGCAGGCTATTAGCGCTGGCAGCAGCTGCAATACGGGCCAGTTCTTCTTCTTTCTGTTCACGCAGGGTCTTCTGGCGGGCAGTTTCTGCGGCCTGTTCCTCGGCGGTCATGGTCGGGTCTAGCCCGCCAGCTTGGTCCTCTTCCTCGGCGACAACAGCTTCTTCTACCTCTTCCTCCGTCTGCCCTGAGGGTCCTTCGGTGGCTTCCGAGGCACTGTCGGTAGATGACTGCTCAGCGGGTTCGGCAGACTCGTCGACTTCGCTGGTTACTGTAGGACTTTCGGGCTCCGAATCGGATTCACCCTGCGGCGCGACTTCTTGGGGTTGAGCCTTCGTGACAGGGCGACGGGTGCGAGTCCGCTTTTTGACGGGCTTATTCTCAGCGGCCGGAGCCTCCTGAGTCTCAGGCTGATCTTTAACCGCAGTCTGAGGTTCCTCCACAGACTGGGGTTCGAGGTTTCCTGGGGCCTCGTTCTGTTCGCTGCTCATCAGCGTCCACTCTCCTTTAAGTACATGTGCCGCCACCGCATGAGCGGACTTATAGTTCGTCGATGATCCCACCGCTTACTAACGCGGTGTCCACCGAAATCCTGTCTACCCGGTTCGCTAGAGCACCTAGGCTTATCCTCGGTCGGTCAAGGCTTCTATGCTCCGTACCGAGTGAAAACCGGGCCAGCGGCGACCTCCGAGGCGGCCCATCCGGGGCCACTCTTTGCAGGGAATAACCGCTCCGACAGCGCAAAGCTAGCGGCGTAGCGGTCTCCTATCAGGGTGCCTACTGGGTAGTGAGACCGTATGCGGACGGCACACTACCACACTCATTCTCTCACAGACAGGGACATTTAGCCCCATTAAAGTAGGTGAGCCTTTCACGGCAGACCGAGCACAAAACCAGCCCGCTCCAAGGACCATCAAGGCCACAGCCATACAGCAGCTGTGAACTTTCGTAAAGAAACCCCGACGGTGGCACTTACCCCCTTGCTCCGGGAGACCTGCGCGTACTATGGAGAGGTAAGCGCTAGATAAAACCTAAGGATTCGCTGTGTCTACACCCGTTAGCAGGCTTGATACCCTACCGGAAGAAGAACATGCCAGAGCAGACCGCCGTCTGGGCTGGTTCACTCTACTCCCTGGCCTCATCGCTTTAGCTTCTTCCTCGATGCTAGTTTATGAGCGCCTGCAAATTTATATGGACGGGGCCCACAAATCTGTCTGCGACCTGAACGCCCTCCTCAACTGCGGAACGGTTATGCGTACCTGGCAGGCTGAAGTATTCGGCTTCCCCAACCCCTTCATCGGTCTGGTGGGTTACGGAATTGTTCTCGCTATCTCCACCGCTCTCATAGCTGGAGCCCGCTTCAAGCGCTGGTACTGGATCGGTATGCAGGTAGGGCACACGCTCGCTATGGCTTTCGTTCTTTGGCTCTGGTACAACACTACTTTTGACATCAATGCCCTGTGCCTGTTCTGCATGATTGTGTGGGTTATGCAGACCATGATTTTTGTTAGGGTGACAGCCCGTAACCTCCAGGCCGGTCTCATCCCGGCTCCCGAATCAATCCGTCTGGCCGCCCCCACCTGGACCTGGTTCTCCATCACACTGATTCTAATTCTAGTGTTCGGTATCGTCTTTATCCGCTTCTTTGACGTGATCGTGGGAATGTTCTAAACCCAGCCTCACCATCAGAAAAGCTGTGGCCTCCACTCAACTGGTGGAGGCCACAGCTTTTTGGCACCTGCCTCAAACCCTTAGGAGGCGAACCAGAGGGCGATTTCTCGGGCTGCCGATTCAGCTGAATCGGACCCGTGAACCAGGTTCTTCTGGACGCTCTGACCCCAGTCACGGGCAAAGTCACCGCGGATAGTGCCGGGAGCCGCAGTGGTGGGGTTAGAGGAACCCATCAGGCTGCGGGCACCCTCAATAACGCCCTCGCCCTCAAGTACCAGAGCAACAACAGACCCGGAACCCATGTAAGAAACCAGCGGCTCGTAGAAGGGTTTGCCCTCGTGCTCTGCATAGTGCTGGGCCAAAAGCTCCTGGGAGGGGACCAGCATCTTTAGCTCAGCCAGGCGGTAGCCCTTACGCTCAAAACGGGCCAAAATTTCACCGGTCAGGTTGCGTTCTACGCCATCGGGCTTAACCAAAATTAGGGTGCGCTCAGACATGAAGATCTCCTTTAGTAGTCAGGGAAAAGTTTATTCTCACCCTACCAGAGTAGGAGGATCAACCTTAGAGTTATCAGACATAAGCGCAGTGCCCCCGAACCGCACAGGGCGGGCGAGGGCACCGGGCCGCTTGAAAAGGTTGTAGCTAGAAGAGGTTTCAGTCTTTATCTATTTCGCTGAGCCTTCTCCCATTCTTCCTGTTCGCGGGCACGAATCTCGTTTTCCGCGTCAAGGCGGCTACCGCGAGTCACTCCAAACCAATAGGCCACCGCAAAAGCGGCACCCACCAAGAACATGGAAGGCAGAGCAAAGCCAACCGCAATCAGCAGGACCTGTAGGAGGTACCCCAGATGGTAGCCCCAGGGTTTACGGAGCAGAGCCGGAGTAAGTACCAGGGCACCTGCCAGGAAAAGACCCAGCACCCAGATCAGGACTTTGATCCAGGTAGGGTCATTGAAATGGTGGCCAAAAATAGCCAGGGTCGCAAAGAAAGCAACCAGAGCTTCCAAAGAAAGCACCATGGAGGTAAACAAAACCTTGATAGACCGCCGTTTGGGGGCTTGCCCGGGCTTCCACTCCCGCTGAGCGCGTGTCATACGAGCCATCGGTTATTCCTTTCCTTACAGACCTAGCAGGGTGCTGGCTTGGCCCACTACGGTGATAGAACCGGTGACCAGCACAGCAGAGTTCAGGTTGGGAACATCAGCCGCAACAGTGACAGCAGCAGCAAGAGCATCGGCCACATTTTCGTGGGTCTCGACCTTATCCTCATCAAAGCCTGCTTCAAGGGCCAGCTCCACAAGAGCCTCCGGGGCAATTGCACGCGGCGAATCAGAGGCAGTCAGGTGCAGGACAGTGCGGAAGTCCTGACGATCGACGTACTCGCTGAGCAAGATCTCGAACATGCCAGCAGCATCCTTCTCACCCAGAATACCTACCACCAGATGCAGTTCCTGGAAGCTGAAGGACTCCTTGAAAGCGGTAGCCGATGCAAGCAAACCGTGAGGATTATGGGCCGCATCAAGCACCACGGGCGGCTCAGTACGGGCAAGTTCCAGGCGACCGGGTGAACGAACCTCACCAAAAGCCAGTTTAACCAGCTCAAGGTTCAGTTCTTTCTGCCCACCACCTAAGAATGCTTCCACCGCTGCCAGGGCCACCGAGGCGTTCTGAGCCTGATGGGCACCAAAGAGTGGCAGGGCAATGTCATCGTAACGGGTAGCTAGGCCCTCAATAGTGATGAGCTGGCCCCCCACACCTGCGGTTCGTTGGGTCGTCCCAAATTCAACACCCTCGAAACGGTAGTCGGCGTTCTGGGCCTGGGCTGCTTCAAGTAAGACCTGTGCCGCCTGCGGGTCCTGAACGGCAGAAACCAGGAAACCATCAGGTTTGATGATGCCGGCCTTTTCAGCGGCAATTTCGGCCAGGGTCTCCCCCAGTATGTCGGTGTGGTCAAGGCCGATAGGGGTCACCACTGAAACCGTAGCATCGGCGACATTGGTGGCATCCCAGGTGCCCCCGATACCCACTTCAAGAACCATGACGTCAACCGGCTCATCGGCAAAGATAGCGAAAGCCAGAATGGTCAAGGCCTCAAAGTAGGTGATACGGGGCTGACCTGCGGCTTCAAGCTCAGCATCCACAATATCCAGATAGGGCTTGATTTCTCCCCAGATACGCACAAAAGTGCTATCTGCCACCGGCGCACCGTCAATACTGATGCGCTCGGTGACCCGTGCCAGGTGAGGGCTGGTGTACCGGCCGGTACGGATATCGTGGGCCATGAGCAGACGCTCAATCATGCGGGCGGTAGAGGTCTTCCCGTTCGTTCCGGTCACATGAATCACCGGGGCAGAGCGATGAGGCTCCCCCAGGATATCCACAGCCCGACGCACTGCATCAAGACGGGGTTCCATCTTGTTCTCGGGCGCACGGCCAAGAAGCTCCGCGTAGACCGTTGCCAGGCCGGGGGCGTCATCCGCAAGGACGCCCTGAGCCTGAACCTCGGTGAAGACAGGATCTATATTCAGGGACTGGTCCGTCATTTAGGCCTTCTCTACGGTGGCTGAGAACTCAGTTCCCTCAGCGTAGGAGATGCTCACTGCCAGAGTCTCACCTGCAACCAGCTGCTCGTGGGCGCGAATCGCTTCAAGGTCAGCAGCAGGTGCCAAGACGGTGAGCTTGATACGGTCAGCGACGTTCAGGCCGGCTTCTTTACGCTCGGACTGGATTGCGCGGATTGCATCGCGGGCAGTGCCCTCTGCAAGGAGCTCATCTGTCAGGGCGGTATCAAGAACTAGGAATCCTCCACCGGGCAGAACAGAAACCGCGCCTTCGGCGGCCCCATCGGCCTCAGCGACCACGGTTTCAAGCTCATATTCACCGGCCTCAAGAGCCATACCACCCTCAACAGCCTGGAAGCCAACGACCACAGTACCGTCCTCGGCGACCTTCCAGTCACCGCTCTTGGAAGCCTTGATAGCGACCTGAACCTGCTTGCCCAGGCGGGGCCCAGCGGCACGCGCATTGACCTTAAGTTGCTGAGAGATACCGAAGTCAGCAGGGGCCACCTCTGCGGCATCCAGCAGTTCAACGGTTTTGATATTTAGCTCATCAGCGATGATGCTCTCGAAGGTTCCGGCGAGTTCCTTACCGCCAGCAACAGCAACAGTCAGGTGAGCCAGGGGCTGGCGTACGCGCAACTTCTTAGCCTTACGCAAAGCCGAACCGGCAGAAGCAACTGCCCGGGTAGTCTCCATGAGAGCAAGCAGGTCCTCTTCGTTCTTGAAGTCCTCAGGGGTGGGCAAATCGGTCAGGTGAACCGAGCGCTCGCCGGTCAGGCCACGGTAGATTTCCTCGCTGGTCAGCGGAAGCAAGGGGGCGGCAACCTTGACCATAGTGACCAGGGCGGTGTAAAGCACATCAAAGGCTGCGGTATCTTCGTTGAAGAAACGCTCGCGGGAACGGCGCACATACCAGTTAGTCAGAGCATCGGTGTAGGAACGCAGAGCATCGCAGGCGGCAGACACATCGTAGGCGTCCATTGCCTCGGTGACCTGGGCGACCAGCTGGCGGGTCTTGCCCAGGATAAAGCGGTCCATGACGTGCTCGGCCTCGGAGACCAGTTTTGCCTCGTAGCCAGTGCCCTGGTGAGCTGCGTTGGTGTAGAGAGCAAAGAAGTGGTAGACGTTCCACAGGGGTAGCATGACCTGGCGGACCCCCTCACGGATACCCTGTTCGGTCACAATCAGGTTGCCACCGCGCAGAATGGGGGAAGACATCAAGAACCAGCGCATAGCGTCAGAACCATCGCGGTCCAGCACCTCGGACACATCGGGGTAGTTGCGCAGGGACTTAGACATCTTCTGCCCATCTGAGCCCAGCACGATACCGTGAGCAATGACGTTCTCAAAGGCAGTACGATCAAAGAGCGCGGTTGCCAGAATGTGCATGGTGTAGAACCAGCCGCGGGTCTGGCCGATGTACTCCACAATGAAGTCAGCCGGGTAGTGAGCCTCGAACCACTCCTTGTTCTCAAAGGGGTAGTGGAACTGGGCGAAAGGCATGGAGCCGGAGTCGAACCAAACATCCAGTACGTCCTCTACACGGCGCATGGTGGACTTACCGGTGGGATCATCGGGGTTTGGGCGGGTTAGCTCGTCAATGTAGGGGCGATGCAGGTCAACCTGGCCGTCCTTGTTCAGGGGCAGGCGACCGAAGTCTGCCTCTAGCTCAGCCAGTGAACCGTAAACGTCGGTGCGGGGGTAGTTGGGGTCATCGGAAACCCACACAGGGATTGGTGAGCCCCAGAAGCGGTTACGTGAAATTGACCAGTCGCGGGCGTTCTCTACCCACTTACCGAACTGACCGTGCTTGACGTTCTCGGGGATCCAGTTGATATTCTCATTCAGTTGGCTCATGCGGTCTTTGAAGTCGGTGACGCGCACATACCAGGAGGTGATGGCGCGGTAGACCAGCGGGGTGCGGCAGCGCCAGCAGTGCGGGTAGGAGTGCACGTAGGACTTCTCACGAATCAGGGTGCCGTCGGCCTTGAGTACGTTGATGATGGTGCGGTTGGCATCAAAAATCTGCACACCGGCAATATCTGCCAGGGGCGCACCCTCAGCCAGGCTGGGGTCGGCGAACAGGTCAAGGAACTTAGCGCCCTCGTCCATAGAGAGGATCACGGGAATACCGTAAGCCTCGCAGGCCTTCTGGTCCTCTTCACCGTAGGCAGGTGCCTGGTGTACCAGACCGGTACCATCGGTGGTGGTCACGTAATCAGCCAGCAGAATCTGCCAGGAGGTTGCGGTGCCAAACTTCTCGGCATCGGTGAAGTAGTCCCACAGGGGTGCGTAGCGCAGGCCTTCAAGCTGGCTACCGGTGTAGGTTGCCAGGACAGCGGCACGGGCTGCCTCCACCGGGTTTTCTTCAGCGGCGTAGCCCAGGTCCTTGGCGTACTCCCCTAGTAGGTCCTCAGCCAGCAGGAAGCGGCGGCCAGCCAGCTCACCGGCACCGGCTACAAGGACGTAGCGCACCTGGGGGCCAACGGCAAGCGCCTGGTTGGTGGGCAGGGTCCAGGGGGTGGTGGTCCAGGCAAGAGCCTCAACCCCCACCAGTTCAGCGGCAACAGCCTGATCGGCGGCTAGGGAGGTGTCGCCGGTAATGCGGAAAGCAACGGTGACCGAGGGGTCCTGGCGGTCCTTGTAGACGTCATCGTCCATGCGCAGCTCGTGGTTTGAAAGCGGGGTTTCGTCTTTCCAGCAGTAGGGCAGAACGCGGAAACCCTCGTAGGTTAGTCCCTTGTCGTGCAACTGTTTGAAGGCCCAGATGACCGACTCCATGTACTCAACGTTCAGGGTCTTGTAGTCGTTCTCAAAGTCGACCCAGCGGGCCTGACGGGTGACGTATTCTTCCCACTCTGTGGTGTACTTGAGCACTGAGGCGCGGGCGGCATCATTGAAGTTATCAATGCCCATCTCGATAATCTGTTGCTTATCGGTCATACCCAGCTGCTTCATGGCTTCAAGCTCAGCGGGCAGGCCGTGAGTGTCCCAGCCAAAGCGGCGTTCGACTTTGTGTCCGCGCTGGGTCTGGTAGCGGGCTACCAGGTCTTTAACGTAGCCGGTGAGCAGGTGGCCGTAGTGGGGCAGGCCGTTAGCGAAGGGAGGACCATCATTGAATACAAACTCGTTGGCCCCGTTAGCGCCTGCCTCCCTGTTGTCAATGGAGGCTTGGAAAGTACCGTCCTGCTTCCAGTAGCTCAGCACGGCTTCTTCGAGTGCTGGGAAGGAGGGGGAAGCGGCTACGAAGCTGGCACCGCTTGCGCTTGCCTTAGGGTAGACAGGCTTTTGAGTCATGGTTGCGACCTTTAGTTCTCGACATGGGTTGAGTTTGGGTTCTGCAAGGACGCTAGGCCCGAACTAGGTGCCGGGTTTGGCGCGGTACCACCTTGCTTACTGAAAGAACCGGCCCGACTCCCAGCCATTGCCTTACGGGGCTTGCATGGGCCTGCGCCAGCGGCTAGCTCGTCGTGAGATGAGCCAGCCGCTGGCGCAGGTGCCGAACCGGTTATCAGTCGCTTCATGACAGCTGTTTCGGGCTTACCCGTCCGGGTCTACTGGGGTTATATCTATTCCGCGCACTCCCCTCGTCGCAACGAATTTACGGGGGTGTGCAGGTATAACCTGTTCTTCCGGATTGCTCGCCGGTGATGGCCGGGTCTTTGCAACTGATACTTAGTTTATGCGCTGATTCTGCCTCTGTCTAACCTGTTTTTGACCCATTTTTTACCTGTTTATTCATTGAGGCCTCAAATTACAGAGATGTGAGTACAAGATATAGGGGTAGCGCCCCACGGTGCCCCCAAGATAGCGGCCAGTGCAGGTAAAACAAGGTGAGCAGACCAACCTAAATTACAATTTTGGGTTTTGGGAATTCTGCTCTTCGAAGCACTCTCCCAACTAGAATTACCACCGTGACAAACGATAAATCTACAGCTACTGTTCTCCCTTGGCCGTTCTTTGTTCGTCCAGCCTTGGAGGTACTTGAAGAGCACGATGTGGTCAGCACGAAAGACATCGTAAGACTTATCGAAGACCGATACCTAGCCTCCCCTGGTGCACGCTCAGCAAAAGTTGCCCAGCGGTATGAAAGTTTCTGCTCACCGTATTGGCTGGACGCTCAGCCACATCACTAAAGCAGGATGGGCAGTCCGTCCCTCGAAAGGCTTCTATACCATCACTGAAGCCGGTAAAAATTGGCTGGAAGGTAATAGAAACACCAACCTTACCTATGCAGAAGCGAACAAAATATTTAGGCAATTCTGGCCTCAGAGAAAAACGAATGGGGAAATAAGCTCTGTTGATTCTCATAATCTAGAAATTGATTTGGAGCCCCCGGCTGAATCAATCGAAAAGGGTATCGCTCTTCTCACTTCACAAGCGAAAGACGAGTTACTGGTGCGCCTTGTTGTTGAGCTGGACGAAGAGTTCTTCGATGATGCCGTATGTAGTGATCCAACCGATTCTGCGCCCCCATTGCGCCCTTTGAGAGCTTCCACCGATTAGTTCCTGAGATATTTGGTGCATGGGATATCACGGTAAGTAGCGTCAATGCCTGCCATAATAGTACTTGCACATTTTGTTTACTCTATCTATCTTGAGGTCTTACAGTGACTCAGTCAGCTACCCCCACGCACCCGTCACCCCGCCCACACGTCAGCTTTGGACAGGCCCTTAAAAATTGGCGCAAGTACATGTTCCGCTTTAGCGGACGCGCTTCACGCTCAGAATTCTGGTGGGTCATGCTCGTATGGTTTATTATCAGCTTGGTGCTTTCCATAATAGCTTTGGTGGCAATTGTTCCAACATTCAACCATCTTCAGCAACTACAAGAAGCGGCGTCCACAAGTCTGGATGCATACAATGAATACAGGCAGGCGTCTAATGAGCTCGGCCCGGCGTTGGCTGGTAAGACGTTGATTTTCGCACTTATTATCGGTGTATTTGGAATTGTACAGTTTGTCACCATGCTGGGCCTCTGGTGGCGCCGCCTGCAAGACGCCAATTTTCACGGTGCTTTTTACTTACTGAGCTTCGCAGGCCCCGGTGCACTTGTTCCCCTAATTATGGCTATTCTGCCCTCTAACCCTGCAGGTGTCCGCTTCGACAAACCAGAAGATGCAACCCGCCCGTAGAACTTACGTGGTTTAGCAATCATGCCGCTGACTCCTTACCCGGGTCAGCGGCATTTTTGTTGATCAAGCAGCCTACTGGAGCAATCCTTGCTCAGTCTGGGCCGCCCAGCTTGCGAAGCTCTGGTCGCGGTACTGGAGGTGGACCAGGTAGTTCCGAACCTGCGGGTCCACCTTACATATACGTAGCTGGTGGCCGGGACTCATGCTCCTTGTTGCCCCCTCCCGCCTAGGTTAGCTACCGCTGGCAAGCCCATTCACGCCAGCCCGACCATCCACTTCTCTGGACCCAGCCCTACCTACCCTTGATGTAGATCAGTCCTTTTAAGATTTGGTCACAAGCATGTACCGCCCCCTTTTTTCTATTGCCGCGTGGTGTAGTGAAAGGTCATAGGGTCACAGGGAATCATGGGTCTGTGACACAATACCTTTATGCGTATTTTGTCTATTCAGTCAGCCGTAGCCTACGGGCATGTCGGCAATTCAGCAGCAGTTTTCCCCCTCCAGCGCCTAGGCCACGAGGTTATGCCAGTCAACACCGTCCTCTTCTCTAACCACACCGGCTACGGTGAGTGGCGCGGCCCCTTGATGTCCGGCGACGATGTGCGTGAGGTTGTTACCGGTATTGAAGAACGCGGCGGCCTCGATGACACCGCTCTGGTCATTTCTGGTTACCAGGGTGGCTCATCCATTGGCGATGCCATCTTGGACGCAGTGGCTAAAGCCCGTGCCAAGAACCCCAAGGTACTCTACTCCTGCGACCCTGTTCTGGGTAACGCCACCAGCGGTTGCTTTGTTTCACCTGAGGTGCAGGAGCTGATCCGTGACCGGGTCATCCAGCACGCCGATATTATTACCCCCAACCAGTTTGAGCTGGGCTTTGTCACCCGCACCAACCCGCAGACCCTCGATGAGGTGCTCGAGTCGGTCAAGAAGGCCCAGAAAATTGGCCCGAAGACAGTGCTGGTCACGAGCGTTTCGACCCCTGAAACTCCCGGCAACAGCATTCAGATGCTAGCTGTCTCCGGCGATGAGGCCTGGCTAATTACCACGGACCGGCTGCCGCTGAAGGCTAACGGTTCAGGAGACGTGACCCAAGCACTTTTTGCTTCTCACTTTACATCGGGTAAGTCTTTGAAGGAGGCCCTGGAACTGACAACAGCCAGCGTCTATGAGCTTCTGAAGAACACCCTAGAATCTGGCCAGCGCGAGCTACAGCTCATTGAATCGCAGCAGTCCTATGTGGCTCCCCAGGTTTCCTTTGAGGCCGTGCGGATCCGCTAATTTCTACTTGCGTCAAGGCCCCGCTCCCCCGGTGGGCGCGGGGTTTTAGCGCCCTCCTGGGCACGAATTTGAGGTGGGGCTCCTCCGGCTCGAGTACTTGGGCTTCAGGATTTTACTGGAAGGGCGAAAGGATTAGCCCTGGCGGCGGTTAAGGTTATAGCGGGGTTTATATGTCCAGTAGTAAAAGCATCTCTAAGAGTTCTGCAACGCCTCTAGCCAAGCCATGTTATACACCCACCGCACCATCAGAGAACATTTGAGCGGTAGTGAGGGTTATGAGGCTGTATTGAGAGTCGTGTGGTTTGCAGTCTTCTTCATGTCTGGTTGATAACACTGAGATCGATGAATGTTGAGGCGTAGTTTCCAGGGGTGTCTATCCCTGGAATAAACAATATTTTGTTGGAGATACACTAAAAGATGACTATGAAGTTAAAAGATTTACTGGTGCTCTCTGCAGTACCGGGGGGTCTATTTGTTCTGTATTGGAGCTTTATTGGCTGGCAACATTTCTTTGTCTTGTTCCTGAGCGCTATTGGATTTGGAATATTAGGGTGTTTTCTGTTTCGTTCTTTACCGCACAATGTTGCTGGATGGTTATCCTTAATCCTCGCTGTCTCTGTGTTTGCATATGGTGTGGCAGGGAACAGTGTATGGCATAAAGCTATGGTTATGCTCATTCCAGGTTATTTACTGGGTGCACAAGTTGGTGCTACTTGGAGAGAAAGAACTAGAAAAATAGGCAGGAAGGGAAACACACGGTGATAACTTTTTGTGATTCTTCTAATCGGCAATTATGCATAGAGCAGACGCTTCAGCATAGAAAAGGTTTCCTAGGGAGAACCAAGATAATTCGTCGTGTTCGGGTAGGTATCGGTGAGCACTGGGCGGAGTTTGACTATCGTGAGTTGACTCAAGATTTTTTGGGTGGGCAGCAGATTGCGGAGTCGTTGTCTTCATCGGATGGTCCGGTATTTATTGCTAATGTTGATTGGGCTCCTAAGTCTTCTTTGTTTCAGGAACAGGTGGCTGGTGTCCCTGAGCATTGGTGGGTTCTTTGTTTTATGAATTTTGAGACTGACCCTGTTCAGGCGGCTTTTTCTCCAAAAGATTTTGATGAGTTTTTGAGTTTGGCGTCCGAGGGCTAGTGATTTGAAGGCTCCTGGTGTGTCGTAGGGTTTGATCAGGCTCGTGGGTAGTTGGAGAGGTGGTTTGTGTGGCTCTTGTTGATCAAGACCGTGGTGGTAAGTCTGGGGCTGGTGGGGCAGGTGTGGCTAGTCCGCGGGTGCGTAAGATTTTTATGCGGTGTGTGTGGACTTTTTGGGTTGTGGTTTTTGCTTATTACTTTGGTGATATGTATTTTTATCGGACGGTTGATTGTACTGTTGTGGGTGCTGAGGCTGTCAGTGGTGGGGGCGGTTTGCGGTCTGCTGGTTCGCGTCAAAGTGTTAATACTGAGACTGAGGAGTGTGGGCTGCTTGTGTTCGTAATGATGCAGAATGAGGGTTTGGATAGTGGGCAGGATTTGGCTGATGAGTTGAATCGTCATCGGGGTGAGCGGTTGCGGTTTCGGGTGAGTTATTTGTATGTGGGTCATTATGAGGCTCGTGCTGTGGAGTTGGAAGGTTTCCCGATTCAGGAGTAAGCGTCCTTGGAGAACTCATAGAAATAATGGTAAAAGAAAAAGATTCTAAAATAAGCTAAGCAGAATTCTTCTGGTTCTTACGTTATTAGGTTTTATCGGGGGGGGATGTATTTGGTTAATCCCCCCGCTTAAGGCCAGGTAAATCTCTGTACCATCTCCAGTGCCAGGGCATATCCAAAGGAAAATACGGGCTAGCAAACTTACCCTTGTCAGCTTCCTTCCCCAAAAAGAAATCCAGCAACTCCACAGCCAAAGAATGCTCCCCCACAAGCTCCAAAGCCAAAACATAATTCAAAGAATCCGGCGCAGCCGCACGCGGTAGTTCAGAACGCTTCTTCAACTCCGCCACAGCAAAATCCACCGTACACATCCGGCGCATCACATCAAACCCGCATTCTTGCACAGCTCGCAAAGGCAAACTTAAATCAAGCGCGCCCTCAGGACCATCCTGAACACTCCAAGTCCCCACCTGATCCTTCAAATCATCTGAAACATAATCATAAAGTGAGGACGGGTGCGAGACCTTCCTCGTATACATTTCAGGAGCAATCTCCTCGATGAGATTATTATGTGGGACCCAGCAAGAACCCACCTAGACCATAATCGAGGAACCGGTTCCGCTATTAGACTGAGTGGCAGTTGATGAGGTACCAAGCCAATCATCGGAAACAGGAAAGAGGTGCACTTCTATATTTTTTCGCAGTTGCATCTAGCGCGAGAAGTTCCTCGTGCCAGAGCTTTTGCACATCACCATCTCTTGCCATTGATCTTACCTTTCTGTGTATCCGTTAGGAATAAATGGTGAACCTCAATTGGATACTATAAATGCACCTAAAAGGCCTCAGTAATAAACTGAGCAGGAACACTATCGGCAAGCCACACCTTTGAACCGCTAGGGTAAAACGCAATACCGGCCGAAGACGCAGCAGCCGTATCAACTTCCAAAAGAACAACTTCAGTGCTATGCCTGCGCCCCACAGCAATGGCAGCCTCTTTACTTTCAGTTAGGTGAACATACTGACGGGTCATAGGTTTCAGCCCCTCCGCTTTTATACATTCCCAACTCTCTAAGCTCGTACCGTGATATAAAACTGCCGAAGGGATAGCCGGTGCCCTATCGACAGTTTGTACTGTTTGAGCAGAATGCCCATAAAGAGCACGAATCATGTCCCCCTGAATCTCATGGCGTTGCTTCTTTGCAGTACTGACCATTGAGTGCAGATCGTTTAAACTCACACCAGCATATTCAACAGAATACCTGTGGATTCCATCAAGTAAGTCAGAAATCTTGACCCACCCCTGGGAATCAGGGTTAAGCCCAAATTCCTGAGGTTCATGCCGCAGTGCATAAGAAATCAGCTTGCTGAGCTGGTTAGTTTTCATCGTTTTCTCCCGGGAAAGCAGATAGTATTCACCAGTTATTCTGAACCCAGTATCACAAATCATGCAAAATATTTCACTCTTAATGGTGGGGAGCCAAACTGCATTCTACTCATATAAAAACCAACAAAACCACCGCCCCTAAACACCACAACGCTCCCGAAAAGCCACCACAAAATCAACAAAATACGGCCGCTGAAACCTCAACTCCTTAGCAGCATGCCGCACCTCAAACTCATCCAGCCACCCCAAAGCCTCATCCCGCAAACCAGCAAGCTCAAGAGCCAACACATAACTAGCCCACCACCGAACACTACCCGCATTAGGATTACACCCCCACCGGCCCAAAACATCCAAGGTGTACTCCACCGAACACATCTTCCGCATATGCGGCACACCCTGCTCCACCAAACAGGTCAAAGGAGCCGACAAATCAATCGGCCCATAAGGACCCTCCTGAATCTTCCACTCCGGCCCCAAACGCTCACTCCGCAAAGGATCAATCTCAAACAAAGCCTCACCAAAAACCGGCTCCCCCTTATGCTCCACCAAAAAGGGCGCCACTTCACGAGCCAACTCCGTAAAAGGATGCCACACAACACCAATAGTCACATCAACAGAGGAACCAGTCCCATAATTAGAACTCGTAGTCAACCCAACAAAACCTGACCATTCCTCATCAAAAAAGTACTGGGCATCCCTGCCCACCTTCTTAAAACCCAACTGGGCTAGCTCAGCATGCCACAGCTTTTGCACATCACGATCTCTTGCCATACAAACCACCCTACCTAAACACCACAACGCTCCCGAAACCCCACCACAAAATCAACAAAATCAGAATCCTGGTACTTCAACTCCTTAGCAGCATGACGCACCTCAAACTCACCCAACCACCCCAAAGCATCCTCCCTCAAACCAACCACCTCAAGAGCCCACACATAACTAGCCCACCCCAAAACACCGCCCATATTAGGATTATTCAAAACCGCTGGTTTCTTACTAAGGCACCTCAACGAAAACTTTTATCATTCTCTCGCGGGGAATACCTGAGATATTATCGACAGGACTAAAAAGATACCGATGCGAATTCTCTAGCAGTTTAATAAAATCATCAGGACCTACAATAGTAGATTGGGATAATAAGTCAGAAAAATTCTTGATAATGATGACCCCGCCTTTGATTTCCCCCAGAGTCCATTCAGGTGAATCATCCCAATCCATATCAGCCAAACACTCCCCCATCGCTGACCAATTCTCACCATAGTACGCGGGAAAATGCATCTGGGAACCGATTTCTTGACATAAATCTTGCTCTGTTTTTACCCTTTTCCCATCTATTACTGCAGTGAGGTAACCTTCTTGCAAAGAATATTCAATTATTTCTTTTGCCTGCAAATTATTTACATTGCAGACTTGGAATTTTGGTGTCTGTCGGAAGTATCCCTGAATATTATCCACCATTGCTTGTTCCTTGTCGCATCATAATAAATGATTTGTAATGATTTGTTGTGTAGTATGCAGAACCGTCTGAGCCAGTGACTAAGCGATCAGCTGTTCTGGGGATGCCCTTAACCTTGGGGTCAACGTCCCATTCACGATAGCTAATTGGTTCGTTTTTTCCGGATGGTAACACAGCGCCCTTCCCATTATTTTCCCATATTTTTCCGCCCTTGAAACCACTTGGTGCCACGCCTTTTTGGTCTATAGTATCTAGCACCTGGTGGGCTTTCGCTTCCACCGGGCCGATAGGCTGAACAAACTGCGGCTCAGGAACAGGAGATAATTCGCCTATCCTAGGATTCGCACTAGAAGCACCACCTCCCGCTATTCCACTCGCATCCTTAGAAGCACTCTTAAGAGCGCCCCTCTCAAGCGTCTCAATGCCTCCACCCACGAGTTTCTTG